>VBCK01000019.1 GCA_005882215.1 Betaproteobacteria bacterium
GGCTGCGACCGGCGACTACATTCGCTCTGCGGTCAAGATCGAGTCAGGAGCAAAATCGGCATTGGATCCGCACGTCGCCGCCGCGGTAACGCCCTACGTGGCGCAGGATCTGCCCAACCTCGACCTCACCGTGACCAACGTCACTACCGTGAAGCCGGAGCGTACCTTCTGGGACAAAGTGATCATCCTGCACGGTCTGCGACAGTGGCATGATCGACGCAACGAGCTCCGCCATGGCGGGCAGCGCGTTTCGCGCCATTACTACGACGTGCACCAGCTTATGCAGGCAGCTTCGGCGCACGAGTGGCAGACCGATCACGTGCTCGCTGTCGACTGCGTTCAGCACGCAAGGCTGTTCTTCGGGAGCACCGATCTGGGACTGGAAACGGCGCAGCCCGGCACTTTTACGCTTTCACCCGGCACAGCCATGCGCGATGCTCTCGCGAGAGACTACGAAGCAATGGCAGCAATGGTATTTGGCAAGGCGCCACCCCTCGACGCGGTACTGGCCAACGTCCAGCAGCTCGAAAAGATCATCAATCTGCCAGTGATCGCCGCGTCTCTCGCGCTCAGGGCGTCTTCGTAGGTGTCGTACACCCCAACACATCAGCGGACTTGATCACGACGTATTTGCCTTGGTGGGCCAGCAATTCCTGCTGGCGCGCCTCATACATGCGTTGTTCGATTTCTAGCGGTTCAGGCATGGTGGTCGAGGCGCTGCCGAAAATTCTGGGGGAAGGGTGGGGGAAAAATAAATAGACCAAATCAACCACCGGCACCGCCAACGCATAAATCGCTTATTTTTCAATAGCTTGGCGGAGAGGGTGGGATTCGAACCCACGGTACGGTAAAACCGTACACCGGATTTCGAATCCGGCGCATTCGACCACTCTGCCACCTCTCCGCGGCGGGCGCGCAGTTTAACAAACCCGACCGCCCTACCCTGGTCGCAGCTCGCTGATCCCCGCCATGTACGGGCGCAGCACCGCCGGGATCCCGACCGAACCGTCGGCGCGCTGGTTGTTCTCCAGCAGAGCGACCAGCGCGCGGCCCACGGCCAGGCCGGATCCGTTCAGGGTGTGCACCAGCTCGTTGCGACCCTGCGCGTTGCGAAAGCGCGCCTGCATCCGGCGCGCCTGGAACGCTTCGCAGTTCGAGCACGACGAGATTTCCCGGTACGCCTGCTGCGCCGGCAGCCACACCTCCACGTCGTACGTCTTGGCCGAGGCGAATCCGAGGTCGCCGGTGCACAGCACCAGCACCCGGTGCGGCAGCTCGAGCTTGCGCAGGATGTTCTCCGCGTGCCCGACGATCTCGTCGAGCGCCTCGTACGAATGTGCCGGATGCGCGATCTGCACCATCTCGACCTTGTCGAACTGGTGCTGCCGGATCATTCCGCGCGTGTCCTTGCCGTAGGAGCCTGCCTCCGACCGGAAGCACGGCGTATGCGCGGTCAGGCGCAGCGGCAGGTCGTCCTCGCGCAGAATCTGGTCGCGCACGAAGTTCGTCAGCGACACTTCCGAGGTCGGGATCAGGTACATCGGCTCGCTGCTGCCTTCGTGCCCGCCTTTGCGGGCGGCAAACAGATCCTGCTCGAACTTGGGCAGCTGCCCGGTTCCGGTCAGCGTGGCGGCGTTGACGATGTACGGCGTGTAGCACTCGGTGTAGCCGTGCTCGGCCGTCTGCACGTCCAGCATGAACTGGGCAAGCGCCCGGTGCAGACGGGCCAGCGCGCCCTTCAGCACGACAAAACGTGCGCCCGACAGCTTGGCCGCCGTCTCGAAGTCCATCCCGAGCGCGGCACCCAGGTCTACATGGTCCTTCACCGCGAACTCGAAGCGAGGCGGACTGCCCCAGCGGCGCACCTCGACGTTGTCGTCCGGGGAGCTTCCGACCGGCACCGACTCGTGCGGCAAATTGGGGGTTTCCGTCAGGATCTGCTGCAGCCGCGCCTGCACGTCGGCCAGATGCTGCTCGAGATGCTTGAGCTGGTCCGGGATCTGCGCCACCTCGGCCATCAGTGCCGAGGCATCCTCTCCGCGCGACTTCAGCTGCCCGACCTGCTTGGACAAGGCGTTGCGCCGCGCCTGCAGGTCCTCGGTGCGCGTCTGCACCGACTTGCGATCGGCTTCCAGAGCCTCCAGAGCGCCCACATCCAGCTCGAAACCGCGCTGGCGCAGGCGCGCGGCCACGCCGGCAAGATCCTTCCTGAGAAGCGCTACATCAAGCATCTTCTTTTCCGCTCGCGTCGCTCACCTGGTTCAGGCGCCGCAGCTCTTCGATCCGCTGCGCGATCTTCGCCTCCAGTCCGCGGTCGGTCGGACGATACCAGCCGGGCGACCGCACGCCCTCGGGCAGATAGGTTTCGCCGGCCGCGAAAGCGTCCGGCTCGTCGTGCGCGTAGCGGTAGTTGCGGCCGTAGCCCAGGTCCTTCATCAAGCGCGTGGGCGCATTGCGCAGATGCAGCGGAACGGGCCGCGTGCCGTCGTGCGCGACGAACTCGCGCACCTGGCCGAACGCCGCGTAGACCGCGTTCGACTTGGGCGCGACCGCCAGGTACACGATTGCCTGCGCCAGCGCCAGCTCGCCTTCGGGCGAGCCGAGCCGCTCGTACGCCTGCGCGGCCTCCAGCGCCATGGTCAGCGCGCGCGGATCGGCCAGGCCAACGTCCTCCGAGGCCATCCGGATCGCGCGCCGCGCGATGTACAGCGGGTCGGTGCCGCCGTCGAGCATCCGCACCATCCAGTACAGCGCCGCATCCGGG
>VBCK01000020.1 GCA_005882215.1 Betaproteobacteria bacterium
TCTCGCCACCCTTGTCAAAGCGGCGCAGTGTCGCCGGCAGCGTGGCGCGCAGGAACGGCACGTCGATCGCGCTGCCCGATCGCGCGGCCGCATCGCACACGACTTCCAGCGCATTCAGAAGCCGGCGCGCATCGCCGTCGGCCAGCTCGATCAGCATCTGGCGCGCTCCCGCATCGATCGCCACGCCGTTCAGGTAATCGCGCCGCGCGCGCTCCAGCAACTCACCCAGCTCCTCGCCTGTCAATGGCTCCAGCACGTACACCGAGGCCCTGGACAGCAGCGCGCCGACCACTTCGAATGACGGGTTCTCGGTGGTGGCGCCGACGAACACGAACAGGCCCGACTCCACGTGCGGCAGGAACGCATCCTGCTGCGCCTTGTTGAAGCGGTGCACCTCGTCGACGAACACCACGGTCGGCCGTCCGCTGCGCGCCAGCGTCGCCTGCGCCCGTTCCACCGCGTCGCGGATGTCCTTCGCGCCGCCCAGCACCGCCGAAATCGCGATGAATTCCAGTCCGAACGCGTCGGCCATCAGCCGG
>VBCK01000132.1 GCA_005882215.1 Betaproteobacteria bacterium
CAGCTCGAGCAGCACGGTGTTGGGAGTAGCGAAACGGGGCTTCAGCCCGTGATCGACTTTCTGCGCCTCGATCACGAACTTCAGGTTCTTGCGAAACAGCTCCAGCTCCGCCTGCCCCATCGCGTACGCGGCCGCCAGCGGCCAGAACAGTGGGACGCTGTGCTCCCGCGTCGACGTGACGGGGCTTGCCGCCTCCATGTCCTTCTTCTGCTCCATCTCAGGTTCACTCCATGGCGACTGTTTCGAACACTTTCCTCATGCACCGCCGATCAGCGCGCGCGTGTGCCGGGCGATCATCAGGTCCTCGTCGGTCGGAATTACCCAGGCGCGAATCCGGCTATCGGGGGCGCTGATCCGCGGTCCGGCCCGTTCATTGGCGACGGCGTCGATCGACAGCCCCATCCATCCGAGCGCTTCGCAGATCCGCCATCTGACCGGCGCGGCGTTCTCGCCAATGCCGCCCGTGAACACCAGCGCATCGAACCCGCCCAGCGGCGCGATCAGGCTTCCGATCGCGCACACGACCCGATGGCAGAACAGATCGACCGCTTCCGCGGCCGTGACTTCCGCGCTCGCCAGCAGCGTCCGCATGTCGCTGCTGACGCCTGACACGCCGAGCAGGCCGCATTCATCGTACAGCAGGCGCTCGAGCTGGCGGGCGTCATAGGCCTTCTCGCGAACCAGGTACAGCACGACACCGGGGTCGAGCCATCCCGGGCGCGTGCCCATCACCAGCCCGTCGAGCACGCTGAATCCCATCGTGGTGCCGACGCTGCGACACGCGTGCAGCGCGCACAGGCTTGCGCCGTTGCCCAGATGGGCCACGATCGTGCGGCCCTCGGCCGCGCGCCGGTCGAACTGCGGCAGCCGCGATGCGATGTATTCGTACGAAAGCCCGTGGAAGCCGTAGCGCAGGACGCCCGCGTCGCTCAGTGCGCGCGGCAGCGCGAACCGGCGCTCGATCGGTGGCAGCGTCCGATGAAATGCGGTATCGAAGCAGGCGACTTGCGGCAGAGCCGGATGCGTGGTCGCCAGCGCCCGGATCGGAGCCAGGTTCTGCGGCAGATGCAGCGGCATGAACGGCACCAGCGCGTCGAGTTGCGCCAGTATCGCCGGGTCGATCCGTACCGGCGTCTGATGCCTTGCGCCTCCGAACACAACCCGGTGTCCGGCCGCCTCGAGCGAACCCGGCCCCGCGTGCTCTTCGATCCACTCCACCAGCGGCCTCAGCAGCGCCTCGTGGGACCGGCCCGCACCCGTACCCCATCGGTATTCGGCGACCTGCGCACCGCGCTCGTCGCGCGCGCGAAAAAGGGGCGCCGTCCCCACCCCTTCGATCGCGCCGTCGGCCACGCGCCCCAGCTCCGATCCGGGGCCGGCAGCGAACAGCGTGAACTTGATGCTGGATGAACCGGCATTGACGACCGCGATCGTTCCTTTCACTCGGTACCCCCACCGTGCCCGCGCGCCGGCTCGCCCTTGCGCCGCGCGTGCACCAGCATCGACATCACGGCGCACGAAGCGAGCCTGGCCTTCGCGCCGTCGGCCCGGCTGGTCAGCACGATCGGCACGCGCGCGCCGAGCACGATGCCCGCGGCCTCGGCTTCCGCCAGGTATTCGAGCTGCTTCGCCAGCATATTGCCGGACTCCAGGTCGGGAACGACCAGGATGTCAGCCTGGCCGGCCACCGGCGACACGATGTGCTTGATCCGGGCAGCCCGGATGCTGACCGCGTTGTCGAAGGCAAGCGGACCGTCCACCACGCCGCCGTGGATCTGGCCCCGCTCGGCCATCTTGCACAAGGCAGCCGCGTCGATCGTCGAGGCGATCTTGGTCGTGACGGTTTCGACTGCGGAAAGAATCGCCACTTTCGGCTGCTCGATGCCCAGCACGTGCGCCAGCTCGATCGCGTTCTGCACGATGTCGGCCTTTTCCTCGAGCGACGGATAGATGTTGATCGCCGCATCCGTGATCAGCAGCAACTTCGAATAGTTCGGCACGTCCATCACGAATACGTGACTGATGCGGCGCGCCCCGCGCAGGCCGGTGTCCGCCTTCATCACCTCGTGCATCAGCGTGTCCGTGTGCAGGCTCCCTTTCATCAACGCGGCGCACTCGGCCGTGCGGCACAGTGCGACCGCCTCCGCGGCCGCGGCTTCGGCGCTGTCGGCGTCGACGGTCCGGCAGGCCGAAATATCCTGTCCGATGGATTTTGCGGCCGCCCGCATCAGCGAGCTCGGCCCGACCAGCACCGGCACGATCAAGCGCTGTTGAGCGGCCTCCAGCGCACCGAGCAGCGAGACCTCGTCAGTCGGGTAGGCGACTGCGACCGCAATCGGGTCCAGATCCCTGCATCGGGCAATCAGATGCTCGAACACATGATGGTTCTCACGCATTTGTCGCGTCCGGTGATGGGCATGCCCGCGCGATGCTACGGCAGGACGCGGAAACCCGCCTACCGCACTGACACCGGCAGGGCGCTCATCGAAGCGGCGTCAGGTTCTGCAGCAGCGTCGGGATCAGTTCCGCGACCGTGGGATGAATGTGCACGGCCCGTGAGATCACCGTGCAGGGTGCCTTGGCGTACATCACGTCGAGGATCGAGTGCACGACTTCGTCGCCGTTGACGCCGAGCAGCGCCGCGCCGAGGATCGCCTTGGACTGCTCATCGACGATCACCTTCATGAAACCCAGCGTCTCGCCGCGCTCGCGGGCCCGGCCGACCCGGGTCATCGGCATTTTGCCGATCAGAGCCGGGCGGCCGCCACTGGCCCGCGCCTCGCGCTCGCTGATGCCGGCCCGCCCCAGCGGAGGATCGGTGTAGAGCGCGTAGGCGGCGATGCGGTCGGTCACGCGGCGCGGGTCGCCGTCGAGCAGATTCGCCGCCACGATCTCGTAATCGTTCCAGGACGTGTGAGTGAAGGCCCCACGCCCGTTGACGTCGCCCAGGGCCCAGACGCCCGGCACGCTCGTGCGCAGCTGGTCGTCGACCTTGATGAAGCCGCGCTCGTCGCACTCGATGCCGGCAGCGTCCAAGCCGAGATCCTCGGTGTCGGGTCGGCGGCCGACCGCCAGCAGCAGATGGGTGCCGAAAATCTCCGGCGGACCCTCTGCGCAGTCGGCCGACACGACGATGCCGCCCTCGCGCGGACTCGCGGCTATGCATCGGGCGTTCAGCCGGAATTCGATTCCCTCGCGGGCGAGGATGTCCTGCAGCGCCTCCGAGACGTCTTCGTCCTCCCGGGCAATCAGCCGTGGCGCCTGCTCGACCACGGTCACTCGTGCGCCGAAGCGCCGGTACATCTGGGCGAACTCGAGCCCGACGTAACTGCCGCCGACGACGACCAGGTGTTCAGGCAGGAAATCGACCCCCATCATGCTGGTGTTGGTGAAGAAGGGTGCCGAATCCAAGCCGGGCCACTCGGGCACCAGGGCCCGTCCGCCGACATTGATGAAGATCTTTTCGGCTTCCAAAGCCTCGCCGCCCACGACGACCCGGTGCGGGGCGCTGAAGCGCGCATGTCCCCAGACCACGCGCAGCCCGGGCATTTTGCTGACCCAGTTGGCCACACCGTCGACTGAGGCCTGGACGATCGCGTCCTTGCGCGCCTTGACCGCCCGCATATCGACGCCGACCGGTCCGCCGACGGTCACGCCGAAATCCGCATGGCGCCGCGCGACGAAAGCGGTCTGTGCGCTCGCGATCAGCGCCTTGGTCGGAGTGCAGCCGTCGTTGACGCAGGTGCCGCCGAAGTGCTCGCGCTCGGCGAAAGCGACCGACATTCCGGCGCCCGTCAATCGCCCGGCAAGCGCCGGGCCAGCCTGCCCGCTGCCGATGATGATCGCGTCGAAGCGCTGCGCCATGGCTCCTTTTGGCGAACCGCCCGGCCGGCACGTCGTTTCGCGCGCCTCGCCCGCCGATTGCGCCGAGCCCATTGTCCGCCATTGCGGCGGTGTCGTGTCTTGCCTATTCCCAGCGCCCGGTTTCCCGAAGCAAGGGCGAGGGCGGCGCCACGGATCGCCCCGTCACCCCGGCGACCTGGCGAACCTCAATTGCCTGATCGGCGCCGAAGGCGGTCGCTGGACCTTCGTCGAGGGCAACCGCTCGGTCGCCGTCTTCATCGGACGGTGCGCCGATAGGCGCCGGGCGTCACGCCGAAACGCCGCGTGAACGCGCGGCGAAAGGCGTCCGCGCTGTCGAAGCCCACGGAATCGGCAACCTGCGACAGCGAACGGCCGGCGCCCGCAAGCCGCTTGCGCGCCTCGTCCAGACGCGCCTTTTCGACGAAGTCGGCCGGCGTGGTCAGGAAGGTCTGCTTGAACCGGCGCGAAAAGTGACGCGGTGACAGGCAGGCGCGTTGCGCCAGATGCTCGACCGACAAGTCGTCCGACAGATTGGCTGAGAGCCAGCAAGCCACTTCGCCCAGCCGGTCCTGGTGCTCGACCTGGAAGCGCAGGGGCTCCGAATACTGTTCCTGCCCGCCGGCACGCTTGTGGTGCACCACGATTTCACGCGCGACCCGGATGGCGAGCCGTGCCCCGTGGTCCTCTTCGACCAGCGCCAGAGCCAGATCGAGTCCGGCCGTGACGCCCGCCGATGTGTAGTACGGGCCGTCCCGGATGAATATCGCGTTGGCATCGACTGCCAGCTTCGGGAAGCGCCGGGCCAGGTCTTCGGCGAAGCGCCAATGGGTCGTGACGCGCCGCCCGTCGAGCAGCCCGGTCGGCGCCAGGGCGTAGATGCCGGTGCACACCGACGCGACCCGGCGCGCTCGCGGAGCCGATGCACGCAACCAGTCGACGATCCGTGCGCTGGTCGCGCGATCGCGCAGCCCTGCGCCGCCGGGAATCACCAGCGTGTCCAGTGCCGGCGAGTCGGCGAGCGCGAAGTCCGGCCGGATGACCAGACCCGACTCCGTGACGAACGGTCGCCGATTCAAGCCGATCAGCACGCATCGGTAGCGGGGCGTTCGGCCTGGCTCGATCGCCGACGCAAGGCTGAACACTTCCATCGGGCCGACGATGTCCAGCGCCAGGGCGTCCTTGAAGCCGACGAAGCCGATCCGCCTGAGGCCCGGCCCCGAGGCGCGCTTCGCCGCGCCGCCCCCATCGGGTTCAGTCCGCTTCCTTCCACCCATCGCCGCGATATTCGATGTAATCGGCCGTTCTCTGGGCCACCTGCGCGCCGAACCGCGTCGCGACCAGGTGCAGCGCCAGATCGATTCCGGACGTCAGTCCGGCTGCCGTGTAGATGGTTTCGTCCGAACGCACGTAACGCCGCGAGGCCTGCCAGCGCACCTGCGGAAACTTCTTCTGGAACTCGGTCAGATATTCGTGGTGGCTGGTCGCCGGCTTGCCGTCGAGCAAACCCGCCAGGGCCAATTTCCGTGCGCCCGTACACACCGACATGATGGTCACCCGCGAGGCGTGCTGCGATCCAAGCCAGGCGAGCAGCTTGGCTCCGTTGTCCGATTGCGCGCCGATCACGATCAGGTCCGGGCGCGGCGCATCGTCCAGCGTGTACTGCGGCACGACCCTGGCGCCGCCGGAGCTCGTCACCGCGCTTTGGCTGCTGGATACCGTGTACAGCTCGTAAGGCATGTCCATGTCGTCGTTGGCCGGTCCGAGCATCACGTCCTGAAAAACCTCCCAGGGTCCCGCGAAGTCGATCAAGTCGAATCCGTCGGAAATGACGAAGGCGACGCGCACTTTCTGCTTCGAGTCCGCGTTGCAGACCGCGCCGGTCAGCAAGCAGACGGCGGCCAGGATCCAGGTCAGCGGTTTCATCGCAGCCTCCCCAAGTCGGTCGGTGGCTGCACGATAGACTCTGGCCACGATGTCCTAAAGGACCTGAATCATACAGAAACGGACATAGGGCGGCATCGGATCCCCGTCCGCCGTGCCGGCTTTCGAGGCCACCGGCCGTGCCGTGCCTAGAATCCGACTGCTGGAGATGGCGGTCACCGGCGACTGGCTGTAGCGATGCGCGCAATTCTGGTTCATGGCATGGGACGCACACCCGCTTCGATGCTGGTTCTTGCGGCACGTCTTCGCATTCGAGGATTTCGGCCGACGCTATTCGCTTACTCGGCCACATTTGAAGCTTTCGCAAGTTGCAGCGAGCGTCTGCGCAGTTTCATCGATCGAAAGGCGGATCGGTCGCGCTTCATCGTCATTGGTCACTCCTTGGGTACGGTTTTGCTGAGATCCGTTTACCCGCGCCTTCGGCCTCCACCAGTGGCCTGCTTTTTCATTGCGCCAGCAAGTCAGGGCGCGTTCTTTGCTCCCAGGCTCGTCAGCCTTCCTGAGCCGGACACCGACTGGGTCACCGCCGGTGCCCCGTAATACCGAACGTCACCGCTGCCCGAGATCCGCGCGTCGAGCTTGTGCTCTGCCCACAGTTCGACCTCGGCGGAGCCGTTGATCGTGACGGTCGCCGTCTGGCTCTTCAGATCCGAGGCCCGGTATCGCCCTGATCCAGAAAGCACGATCCTCTGGTTGTAAACGGCGCCGGCCAGGAGGACGTCGCCGCTTCCGTCTACCTCGCAGCTGAAGCGCGCAGCCTTCAGACGGTCCAACTTCACATCGCCGGCGCCCGAAACGCGCACCTCCAAGGACTCAGACGTCCAGGGCCCGGCGTGGATGTGGCCGGCGCCATCCAGCGTGAGCCTATCGATCGCTCTGGCCGACAGCAATACGCGCGCCGCCGCAGCGCGGTGGCGGGAAAACCAACCAAAGAAGTTCAGCGGTCCGTCGTCGACTCGCCGCACCGTCAGCACGCCCTTGTCGACATCGCTGCGTATGTTGGGCAGGTCCTCGGGCGCGGCCTCGATGACCAGCGAGATCGCATCGCTCTGAGTCAGCTCCAGATCGAAATTGCCGGCCAGGCGCACCTGGCTGAATGGCTCCTCAATGTTTCGTGTCTCGCGCACCCGCTCGTCCGCTGCGGCGCACGCCACCCATGCGGTCAGGCCCGTGCCGGCCAACAGGGCCGCCCGCCGTCGCCAGTTCCTCATGTCGAATACTCCCCGTTGATCCCGACGACGATTGTAGAAATTGCGTCCTACTGTTCCAGCACGCCGCGACAGGGTGCCGAAATCGAGTCATCCGCTGCGTTCGGGCGCGACAGGGCGATCGAAGCGCGCCGGTGGCCGTGACTATCCATGCGGAGCGCCTGCCATCTGCCCGGTTGTTATCCTTCGTCGCGATGACCAGCCAGACTGCCCCGGCCGCCCGCCCTGCGCTGGCGGCGACCTCACTGGCCGCCCTCGGCGTGGTCTTCGGAGACATAGGCACCAGTCCACTCTATACGCTGAAGACCGTGCTGGACCTGATGGGCCGCCACGAGCTGCAGGCGGTGCTGGGCGTGCTGTCGCTGATCGTCTGGACCCTGATCATCGTCACCTCGATAAAGTACGTGGGCTTTGCGATGCGCGTGGACAACGACGGCGAGGGCGGCATCCTCGCTCTGATGTCGCTGCTGGGCGTGAAGCGGCGCAACCGCCCGCTGATCGTGGCGGTCGGGCTGTTCGGTGCCGCGTTGATCTACGGCGACGGTGCCATCACGCCCGCCATCTCGGTGCTGTCGGCGCTCGAAGGGCTCGAGATCGCGGTGCCGCAGCTCGGTCCGTACGTGCTGCCCGCGACGGTGGTCGTTCTGGGCGCGCTGTTCGCGCTGCAGCCGCAAGGAACCACGCGCATCGGGCGCGCCTTCGGTCCGGTGATGGCGCTGTGGTTCGCGACGATGGCGTTGCTCGGGCTGTGGGGACTGGTCAGGCATCCGTCTGTACTGTATGCGCTGAACCCGCTGGTCGGCCTGGACTTCCTGCTGCACAGCGGCGCAACCGGCTTTCTCGTGCTCGGTGGCGTGTTCCTGTGCGTGACAGGCGCCGAGGCGCTGTACGCCGACATGGGTCATTTCGGCGCGGGGCCGATCAAGCTCGCCTGGTCGGCCATCGTGTTTCCCAGCCTGATACTCAACTACGCGGGACAGGCAGCCATCGCCGTCTCGGGCGAGCCGATCAACGGCAACATCTTCTATCGCCTCTGCCCTGAAGCGCTGCTGCTGCCGCTGGTCGCCCTGGCCACGCTCGCCACCGTGATCGCCAGCCAATCGATCATCACCGGCGCATTTTCGATGACCCGCCAGGCGATCGTGCTCGGCTGGATGCCCCGCTTGAAGGTGACCCAGACGTCGGAGCAAGGCTATGGCCGGATCTATGTGGCGGCGGTGAACTGGATCCTGATGGCGGTTACGCTGGGGCTGGTGCTGGCCTTCCGGAAGTCGGACAACCTGGCCGCGGCCTACGGCATCGCGGTGTCGGCCACGATGCTGATGACCAGCGCGCTGCTGTTCATCGCGATGCGCGAAGTGTGGCAGTGGAGCCTTGCGGCGAGCGCGGCAGTGGCCGGCGCCTTTCTGATCGTCGATTGCGCATTCTTCCTGTCGAACATGCTCAAGATCGGCGAAGGCGGCTACGTTCCATTGATGCTGGCGATTCTGGTGTATGTTCTGATGTACTGCTGGCATCGTGGCACGACGGCGGTGGCGGCCCGCCTGCTGGCCAACCCGATCCCGATCGATTCGTTCATGGCCAAGCTGGAACAGGATCGGGTCGCGCGCGTGCCGGGCACCGCCGTGTTCCTGACCCGCTCGCTCAGCGACACGCCGCCGGTGGTCGCCTTCTACGTGAAGCACAGCCGATCGTTGCATCAACGCGTGGTGGCGCTGACGGTGCTGACCGAATCGATCCCCTGGGTGGCCGAGTCGGCACGATGTTCGCTCGCACAGGTGTCCCCGGATTTCTGGCGCGCGCAGGCCCGCTACGGATTCATGGAGCGACCGGACATACCTCGACTGCTGGCCAGCCTGCAGGCGCCGTGCGGTCTCGGTGACCTGAGCCAGGTCACCTACTTCCTGGCCCATGAAACCGTGATCCCGCAACAGGACGGTCATGGCCTGCCCCGCTGGCAGGAGACGCTGTTCGCGGCAATGCAGCGCAATTCGACTCATCTGACGGAACTGCTGCAGCTGCCCATCGATCGCGTGGTCGAGCTGGGCGGCCTTGTGGCGATTTAGCCTCCCCATGACCGCGCCGACGACCGTCCAGGCTCGACCGTCGCCCCAGGCGCGGCGCTGCGTTGCACTGTTCGTGCTGCTGTCGGCGGCGCTGGCGCTTCCGGTCGCATACAGCGTTGCCACGTCGTACCAGGCGGCGCGCCGCGAGGCCGCGACCGAGCCGCACACAATGGCCGGCGCCGGCGCCTTGCAGAAGTGGCGGCGCGACAGCTTCATCCTGATCGCGATCACGCTGCTGGCGGAGTTGGTCACCGGCATCGCCTTGCTGGAGCTGGTGCGTTCCGACGCCCGGCGACGCCGAATCGAAAGCGAGCTGCGCGACAGCGACGAACGCCTTTCGTCATTCGTCGAAGCGCTGCCCGAAGCGGTGTCCCTGAAGGACGGCCAAAGCCGCTGGCGCACGACCAACGAGGCGGCCCGGCGGCTGTTCCACGTGGAAGACTTCCCGTGGCAGGGCAAGACCCATGCGGATATGGCGGCGTTACGGCCCGAATTCAGGGCGGCGCACGAGGCGTGCGCGGCCAGCGACGAAGCAGCCTGGGGCAGCACGGGCGTTAGGATAGAGAACGAGGTCATCCCGGGGCCCCACGGCGAACAGCGCAGCTACGAGGTCCGCAAGATGGCCCTGTTCCACCCCGACGGGCGTCGCCGGGCGCTGATCGTGATCAGCCGGGACGTCACCGACCAGCTGCGGGCCGACCATCTGCTGCGCAAGCTCTCGCTCGCGGTCGAGCAGAGCCCCGAGAGCGTTCTGATCACGGACACCGACGGCCGCATCGAATACGCGAACGAGGCTGTCATGCGCACGAGCGGCTACAGCCCGCAGGAGTTGCTGGGGCGCGACCCGAAGGTGCTGGGCTCCGGCCGTACACCGCGCGCGAGCTTCGCTGCGATGTGGAACACGCTGCGCGACGGCCGGACCTGGCGCGGCGAATTTTTCAATAGACGCAAAGACGGCACCGAGTACCTCGATTTCGCGACGATCACGCCGATTCGCCAGGCCGACGGCAGCATCAGCCATTACCTGTCTTTCCAGGAAGACATCACCGAGCGCAAGCGCCTGGGCGCCGAGCTGGACCGGCACCGCCATCATCTGCAGGAATTGGTACGGGAGCGCACCGAGCAGCTCAGTGAGGCCCTGTTGCAGGCACAGGCCGGCAGCCGGGCCAAGAGCGCGTTCCTGGCCAACATGAGTCATGAAATCCGCACGCCCTTGCACGCGATCTCGGGCCTGGCACATCTGATCAAGCTCGACGGCGTCACGCCGAGCCAGACCGAATGGCTGCTCAAGCTCGACCAGGCATCGACGCACCTTCTCGAGATCATCGACGACATCCTGGACTTCTCCAAGATCGAGGCCGGCAAACTCGCGCTGGTCGAGGACCGTGTCGATATCGAGGCGCTGTTGTCGGGCGTGTCTTCGATGCTGGCCGATCGCTTGCACTCGGAGGACTTGAAGCTGGACGTTCAGACCGACCCATTCCCGGACAACCTGATCGGTGATTCCAAGCGACTGAGACAAGCGCTGCTGAATTACGCCGACAACGCGGCGAAGTTCACCGAGCGCGGAACGGTCAGCCTGCGAGCCCGCAACGTCCGCGAAACGGACGAAGGCCTGATCGCACGCTTCGAGGTGCAGGACACTGGAATCGGTATAGCGGACGAAGCCCTGCCCAAGCTGTTCGAGCCGTTCGAGCAGGCCGACAATTCGACCACGCGCCGCTATGGCGGAAGTGGCCTCGGCTTGGCGATCACCCGGCGGCTGGCCCAGCTGATGGGCGGCGAAGTGGGCGTCGAGAGCCGCCTGGGCACCGGCAGCACGTTCTGGTTCACCGCGCGCCTGGGCAAATCCGTGGCGTCGGCCCCGGTCGCCCGGTCGGTTGTCGCTGGCTCGGCAGCGAGCGCCTTGATCCGGGACCACCATGGCCGTCGTGTGCTGCTGGCCGAGGACGATCCGATCAATCGCGAAGTGGCGCTGTACCTGCTGGAGCGGGCGGGCCTTTCGACCGACGTGGCCGGCGACGGCCATGAGGCGTTCGAGCTGGCCGCGCGCAACGAGTATGCGTTGATCCTGATGGACATGCAGATGCCGGCCGTCGACGGCCTGGAAGCGACCCGCAGAATCCGTGCGTTGCCCGACCGCAAGCAGGTGCCGATCATCGCGATGACGGCCAATGCCTACGACGAGGACCGCACGCGCTGCCTGCAGGCGGGCATGAACGATTTCATTGCCAAACCCGTACACCCGGAAACGCTGTACGCGTCGCTGTTGCGTTGGCTGTCAGTGGCGCGCACCGACGCCATCGGATAGATGCCCGAGCGAAGGCCGGGCCGAGTCAGGCTATCCTCCCTCTCGGAATCGATTCTTGGACCGGAGTTTTTGATGCGCCGTCACCATTTGCCGGGGCTGGCCGCTGTGCTGGCTTTGTCCTCGTCCGCGTGGGCCGCCGAGACTGTGCACGACCGGCTGGTCGGGCTTGCCCAGGATTTCGTACACACCACGGCACGCTTTCATCCGATCCACGCGACCGCGCTGGGCATCCCCGGGCACGACGGTGAGCTGGAAACGCCGACCGAGGCGACCCGGGCCGCCGAAGTGAAGCGCCTGCTGAAATGGCGTGGCGAGCTGCACCGGATCGCGCCGCCGGGCGTGTCGAATCTGTCGATGGTCGACGCCAACGATGCCAGGCTCCTTCAGGCGCAGCTCGATCGCGCGCTGAACGAGCTGCAGGTCTACCAGGTCGACCGGAAGAGCTACGGCGGCGCCGCCGTCAACCTGGTCATGGCGATCTACACGCAACTGCACGAGCTTCCGGTCGCCGGGCGCGACGGTGCGACCTCCGAGCAGGTCAGCGCGGCGTGGCACGACATCGTCGAGCGCCTGGCCGGGACACCGGCTTTCGTAGCGGCCGCGCAGCGCCTGGTCACGCAGCCTGGCCACCGGTACGGCATTGTGGCGAGCCGGCAGCTCGGCGGGGCGCCGGACCTTTTCAACGGACCGTTGACGGACGCGGCGAACAGCCAGTTCGGCGGGGAATCGGACGGCTTCCGGCAGTTCGCGCGGGCGCGCGACGCGGCCCTGGCTGCGATCGCGCACACCAAGGCCACGATCGACGCGCACGTGGCTGCCTGGCCCGAGAATTTCGCGATCGGGCGCCGGGCCTACGACCGGATGCTGCGCGACGAGAAGCTGCTGCCCTACACGGCAGACGACCTGGTTCGAATGGGCCACATGGAGCTCGAGCACGGCTGGGCCGAGGAGGCCTGGCTGGGATCTCTGTCCAGCCGCGACCAGGTCCCGTTCGGGCCGCGCAGCGGCGGCGGGCTGGCTCCCGGCGGCACCGAGTTGATTGCTTACTACCGCGACCGGGTTGCCGAGCTGCGCCGGTTCGTCGCCGATCGCCAGCTGATCACCGTTCCGGACTGGCTCGGCGAAATGAAGATCGAAGAGACACCCGCGTTCATGCGCCCGGTCTCGCCGGGCGCCTCGATGAATTCGCCGCGCCTGTTTTCGGCCTCGACCACCGGCTACTACTACATCACGCCCGCGGATTCACTGCAGGAGGCGGCCGCGCGCCTGGACATGAACGAGGATTTCGATCGCGATCGCATCCTGTCCACTGCCGCGCACGAAGCGATGCCGGGGCATTTCCTTCAGCTTTCGATCGCGAAGCGTCATTCGGATTTCATTCGGAAGATCCAGAACAGCGGTGAGTTCGCGGAGGGCTGGGCTTTCTACGGGGAGGAGATGTTCGTCCGGCTGGGCTTGTACGGCGAGGACCTGGACCCACGCTTGTTTACCGCACGCTGGGAAAGGGTCCGGGGCGCGCGCGCGATCGTGGACCCGATGCTGGCCAGTGGGCAGTGGGGCTTCGAACGGGCCGTGCGCTTTTACGCGGAGCAGACCGGCTTTACCCCGGAAGCGGCCGAAGCCGCGGTGTCGGGCATTGCGCTGGACCCCGGCTACGTGATCGCCTACACGGCGGGCCGCGCGCAGCTCGAGGACCTGCTGGGACAGTACCTGCGCAAGGCCGCAGAGCGCGCTTCATTGCGCGACTTTCACGACCGGCTGCTGTCGTATGGAACGACTCCGTTTTCGATCGTGGCGCCCGAGTTGCTGGCCGACCTCGACAAATCGGGCGAGCAGGTGCGGGCGGCGGCCAACTACTGAATCACTGGTCTGCGGGGTCCGGGTCCCAGCCCGGTACCGCTATGCACCGCCGGCCGGTGGGCTTCTCTGCCCGCGGGCTGACCCAGCTTGACATATAGACATACGTCTATGTACGCTCTGACATATGCGTACCACCGTTCGCTTGGATGACCGGCTCCTGGAGCGCGCCCGCAAGGAGGCTGCGCGGCGTGGCGCCACGCTGACCTCGCTGATCGAGGAGGGTCTTCAGCTAATCTTGCGCCGCCCGCTGAAGCACTCGGCTCGATCGCATGTGACTCTGCCCGAGTGCCGAGCCGGCGGCGGTACGCAGCCCGGCGTGGACCTTAATGACAGCGTTGCCCTGCTCGACCGGATGGAAGAGCGGCGTTGATTCTGGCGGACGTCAACATCCTGATCTACGCATTCCGTTCGGATGCCGAGAATCACCGGGAGCACAAGTCGTGGCTCGAGTCGGTCATTAATGGCTCGGCGGCCTACGGGGTGTCGCCGCAGGTTCTAAGCGCGGTCGTGCGCGTGTGCACGCACCCGCGGATATTCGCGCGGCCGAGTTCGACGGCCGAATCGTTCGGATTCTGTCGTGCGGTCCTTGAGCAGCCCAATGCGACCGTGGTCACACCTGGGGAAGGGCACTGGTCGATCTTCGAAGCGCTTTGCCGCAAGTCCAAAGCGACGGGCAACCTGGTTCAGGATGCATGGTTCGCAGCGCTGGCGATCGAGTCCGGATGCGAGTGGATCACCTCCGATCGAGATTACGCGCGCTTTCCGGGACTGAACTGGCGCGCGCCATTGTGAACAGCGTCTCGGTGTGCGGTCGGGAACGTCGCCAAAGTCGTTACAGGCCGCTAAGACTTCAGGGCTCGGTACAGGAACGGCAGGCTGACATCCATCCGGTAGTCGACGTTCGAGTGGGTGTCGTCGAATTCCTCATACCGGTGAGGAATCCGTGCCTCGGCGAGCCGCTTGGACAGGATGCGGCTGCCGTAGTGCAGCCGGTACTGGTCGCGCCAGCCGCAATCGATGAAGATGCCCTTCAAACTCTTCAGGCTGACGCGGTGCGTTTGCACCAGCTCGATCGGATCGTGCTCCAGCCAGCGGCGCCAGCGCGCCTCGATGCGCTCGCCCGTCTCCAGGTTGAACGGCAGCCGGAAGCCGTTCGGTGCGCGCGGGTCCGGGTCGTACGAGGCGGCCATGCACAGGTTCATGATGCAATGGACCTCGGCCGGTGACGGCTTGCGCCGCTTGTCGAACGCCTCCAGGAAACGCCGCACGCGCCCGTCGTCCAGTCCCGAGGCGGCACCGCGCTCGAGACGGAGCACGTCCACCGGTCCCTCGCGGCGCGGACGCGCACGATATTTCGCCAGCTCATCGAGCGTGTTGGGCCAGTCGGCCCCGTAGCAGAAGTCGAAGTAGCAGTCGCCCGAGTGGTCGGCGACCGCTCCCCAGCAGTCCGCGTGCCGCATGCCGTGGATGATTGCGCCGTAGCCGCCTGAGGACTTGCCGAAGCAGCCCCGATGCTCGCGCGAGGCCAGGGTTCGGAACTCCCGGTCGACGAAGGGCACCAGCTCGCGCGTCAGGTAGTCCCCGTAGCGGCCGATCGCGCTGGAATTTATGTACTGGTTGCCGCCGAGCCGGGTAAAGCAGTCCGGGAACACGATCACGACCGGCCCCATCTTGCGTTCGTGAACCAGCCGGGCCGCCTGCTCGGCGACGTTTTCCTCGAACGGCTTCCAGTTCAGGTGCGAGGCTCCGGATCCGGTGAAACCGACCAGGTCGAACAACACCGGAAAGCGGCGCCCGATTCCCTGATCGTACTGGGGCGGCAGCCACGCGGACAGCTTGCGCACGTGCGGATCGCCGAGAGGATTGTCGGCCAGCACGCGTGAAACGTGCTCCAGCGTCACGACCCTGCCGGACGGGCCTTGCGGACGTTTCAAAGTCATCGGTTCGGGCGCTCCGGTTGTTGCAATTTGCGCATCATCGCCTCGCGGTCTGGAAAACGCACGCAATCGACCCCGTTCAGCTCGGCGTCATTCAATCGGCGTCGGGTCACGTCCGCTCGGAGGGCGCCGCGCGCGCCGGCCAGGTGCAACTCGTGCCCTGAACTGCGCCATCGCGCTCCGTACACGACGATTCCGGAGGCGTCATTGCCTCCCGCGCACTGCACGCTCAGCGATTCGCCGGCCGTCTCGCCGGGCAGTACGCGCTCGTCGACGACCTGGAATCTCAGACGGGCCTCGTGCGCGTTCAGCATCTCGACGATCTGACGCGTCAGCAGCCAGACGCGGGCGGTCGAGTCGCAGCTCAGTACCCAGATCTCCATTTCGGTCCCGCTGATCCGCGAGCGCCAGGTCGGCTCGACGTTGCAGGTCGGGGGCAATTGCAGGCCGTTGGACGGGTCGCTGTAGATCGGCCGGCCCAGATAGGCGGAGCCGGGCTCGGCTGCCGGCGACGGCGGTGCCGCGAACATCTGCGTGGCGAAAGCCAGCGCCAGCAGATCCAGGGGCACGGCGATCCGGCGTGGCTTCACGCGGCGCTCAACGCGGACGATAGAAAACGAACTTGGCTGAAAAGGGCACGCGAAGGATCTCGTTGACCTGGTCGGCCGAACACTGCTCCGGCGGTATGCCTCCCGACGTGTCGACGCGCTGTACGTAAGTCACCTTCTCGAACTCGCCCGCGCCATACGACTGGGTTCGCAACAACAGCCAGTGCACGGCGTCACCGCCCGGAGCCGAATCGTAGCCAACGATGGTGCCGATCAGGCGGCTGCCGTCGACATGTTCGAACGAATAGTTGGCACCATGGTGGGCCACGACCTGTCCGCGCCCATCGCGCAGTTCGGCTTCGGGAAGCCGGAATACCCAGTGATAGCCTTCCTTGTCCGGCTCGCAGCGAAAGATCTGCACGCCGGTTGCCGCCAATGCGAAAACCGGCTCGACCTCGCTGGGTGCCTTGATCCGGCTGAAAAGACCCAGCGACGGGCGCGACGGCACCTCCGGCGGGACGGTGGGCGCGGCACCGGCCGGCGGCGATTCGGGCGCGCCGCCGGGCCCGGCAGGCCGGACCGCGGTCGAAGGCGGGCCCGCGCAGCCGGCTACCAGCAGCAGTGCGGCCGCAGCGCAAATTTGCCGCCGACCGGGCTCAGTCCGTTCCGGCGCCATCGACGCTTCTCACCTTCGGACCTTCCATCACAGCGGCGCCGGCCGCACACAACTGCTCGACCGTTTGCTCGAGCATCTGCCCGAAGGTCAGATTCGCAAAGTAACGCTGGTGCACGCTGTGAGCATATCGCGCCTGGCGAAAATGCTCGATCAACCGGGCCACTGTCGCCTGGCCGACCTGCAGCAGCCAGAATTTCACCAGCACCTTCAGAACGTGACGCGCATTGCGCTCGGGGCTCGACTGCAGGGCGTCCAGACGCTGGTAGGCGCGTCGCACCGCAGCACCGGCGTCGCGAAACGGCGGGCCGTGCCCCGGAATCACCAGTGAGGGCCCCAATCGCGCGATCAGGTCAAGCGACCTGCGCTGCTCCACGAAGCCCGGCTCGCCTTCGATTTCCGGGAATATCGCGCCGAATCCGTGCTCCCAAAGCGCGTCGGCCGATATCAGGATGCGCCGATCCGCTTCGTACAGCATCAGCATGTCGGGATCGTGGCCCGCTGCGGCCAGCACTTGCCAGCAACCGGCACCCAGCCGCAGCATGTCCCCGGCGCGCAGCAACCGGTCGAAGCCGAAGCGCGGGCACCGTTGCGCGGTCGCCCGATAGCCCAGGCGCTCGACGTCCCATCGGCGCACGGCGTCGGCCCCACCGGCCGGAATCTGGATCGACACGGCGCCGCTGCGGGCCAGCCGGGCATTGCCGCCCACGTGATCCGAGTGCAGGTGCGTGTTGATGATGCGCGCGAGCGGCCGACCGCGTCCCACGCGGTCGATCAGCGCGGCGGTTTGACGTGCATGCAGCACGTAGCCGGTATCGACCACGGTCAGGCGGTCGCCTTCCTCGAACAGCACGCTGTTCGACGACAGCCAGCCGCGCTCCAGCACATGCATGCCGGGCGGCAGCGCGCCCGACGGTGCCTCGGCGGCGGGTGCGAGCGGGCTCAGCAACGCTGCTCGCATCCGGATTGCCCGGCCTGAGCCTTGCGCTGGCGCAGCTGCCCCCAGACCAGCCGCCGGCGCGCGTCGTCGAATCCAGCCCAGCCGGCGATCTCGTCCAGCGTCCGGAAGCATCCGACGCAGTAGACACCGTCCGGAGCCATCCGGCACACCGAGTTGCAAGGCGAGGGCACCGGCGTCTGCGACTCGGGCTCGGCTCCGGTCGGGTGCTCGCGCGGGCAGTCCTGGTTCATCCGCCGTAGGCCTTTTTCTTCGGCTCCAGGCGCTGCTTGAATCGCTCGAAGTCGATCACGGTGCGCTCGTGGGTGCCCTCGGAGATCAGGTCGTTTTCGTCGCGCGCGTGAGCGCGAAAGCGGATGCGCCGGCCCTCGACCTCGGTGACCTCGCACTCGACGGTCACCAGATGGCCCGGTGGCGTGGCCGCCAGGTGCGAGAAACTGACATGGGTGCCGACTGATTGCTCGCGCGGCCAGTCCAGGTACGGCTTGATCGCGAGCAGGCAGGCGCCTTCGATCAGGCTGACCATGAAGCCGGTGGCGAACACTTCCGGCATCTCGCGGAACTCGGCGAATTCCGGATAGATGTTCGGGACGGTCTTTTCGGCCGGAACCCTGTACTGGAGCCGAAAGGTGATGCCGGGTCGAAGATCTGGGCTCACGTCGATGCGGGGGAATCCTCGTGGCGTGGTGTCCATCGTAACCGATCCCTAATCTGCAGCACCGGAACGCACCGAGATGGGGCAAACGTCCGGTTGCCGGACCGATGTTGGTGCACCGAGCCCTCGAAAGCCCGTCGATCGCATCGAAATGACAATGGTTCGAATCTTGCTGGTAGTCGGTCCGTCGGGCGACACGAACCCCTGTTGCCCGGTGCTTTGGGGGGCGATCGAAGAACTCCATCAAGAGCTCGGTCGCTTGGTGAACGCGGAACGCCGATCAAAGGGAGCGGCCCCGAGTTTTGCGACGGGTGCCAGCCGACGGTCGGACGAGGGAGAACGGTATGAATCGAGCTCGCGCCTTGATGGGGATTGTCCTGATCGTTGCTTTGAACTTTTTGCCCTGGGTTCCTGCCTGTGCGCAAAACCAGCCGGCCGCAACGCCGCCTGCCGCAACGCCGGCCACTCCTGCGGCGGCACCTGCAGCGGCAGCGGCGGCGGCACCCACCGGGACCTGGGTCGCGGCCCCAGCCTGGTTGAATTCCGGCAACAACGCCTGGCAACTTGCGGCGGCGACCTTCGTTGCCCTGCAGAGCATCCCCGGCCTGATGATTCTGTACGCGGGGCTGGTCAAGAAGAAATGGGCGATCAACAGCGCCTTCATGGTGATGTACGCCTTCGCTTCCGTGATGGTCGTCTGGGTGCTGTGGGCCTACAACATGTCGTTCGGTCCGAAATGGTTTCCCTTTCTCGGCCAGCCGGGTCCGGCGGTTTCGGCGGGCTTCGAACTCAGCCAGGCCACCGTTCCCGAGGCGGCTTCGGGCATGCCCGATCTGACATTTCCGATGGCCACGATGACCTATTTCCAGTTCGTGTTCGCCGCGATAACGGTGATCATCCTGGGGGGATCGGTTCTCGGGCGCATGAGCTTCAAGGCATGGGTCATCTTCGTTCCCCTGTGGATGACGTTCATTTACACGATCGGATGTTTCAGTATCTGGGGCGGTGGATGGCTCGCAGCGGCGGGGGCGGTCGACTTCTCCGGCGGCTATGTGATCCATCTGGCCGCAGGCGTTTCAGGCTTCGTGGCCGCGTCGGTCGTCGGACCACGCCTTCAGGCCGACCGCGAGCATTTTCCGCCGAACAACCTGTTGATCGCTTTGGCGGGCGCCGGCATCCTGTGGCTGGGGTGGAACGGCTTCAATGGCGGAGATCCTTACTTCGCCAACGCCGACGCAGCCGGAGCGGTCTTGAACACGAACCTCTGCACTGCGGTCGCGCTGATGACGTGGACGGCCATGGATTCGATGGCCTACGGCAAGCCTTCGATCGTCGGGGCCATCAACGGGATGATCGCCGGACTGGTCGGAATCACGCCCGCTGCAGGTTACGTGAACGGCTGGGGCGCGATCATCATCGGTCTTTGCGCCGGCATCATTCCCTGGTTCAGCATGAACAAGCTGCAGAAGACCGCGCTGTTGTCCAAAGTGGACGACACCTTGGGAGTGCTGTCGACCCACGGTGTGGCCGGCCTGATGGGCGGCCTGCTAACCGGTGTGCTGGCCGATCCCAACATGCTCGTCTACCTCGGCACCGGGTCGAATGCGCCCGGCGCCTCCACCACCGGGTGGGCCTACGGCAATTTCAAGCAATTCCTGCTGCAGGCCGAAGCCGCGGGGTTCATCATCGTGCTGAACGCCATGGGTACTTACGTGATCCTGAAGGTGATGTCCCTCTTCGTATCGCTGCGGATGGTGGACAGCACCTTGCAGGCCGGCGACAACGCCGTACACGGCGAGGAAGCCTACTCGCCGGTTTGAGTCACGGCACGAAGTGAGCACAAAGAAGCGGCTGTTTCTGGCGCTTACGGTGACGGCGGCCCTGTCGGCCGCCGCCATCGTCTTCGCGTTCGGCAGTGCCGGCGGTTCGGATCCGGTCGGTGTCGAGTCCACGACGCTCCGATGCACCAATCCTTTCAGCGGAGCGAGCTGGGACGTGGCAATCGATCCGGCAAGGAGCACGGCCGATTCGTTTCCGGCGCAAATCACGGACAGGTCGATCCGGTGGCGCGATGCCGCGCGCGGCGGCAACTACGAGTTCGATCGCGGCTCAGGCGAGCTCACCGTCGTCTATGCGTCCAGCATGGGCGGCACGTTCCTGAAGGACAACTGCCGATTCGTGCGGGGACCCGACGCGGCCTCGGGCTGATGTCAAACGCGCCGCTGCGGTAGGCGCAGAGCCGGACGGTCCGGGTTGCGGCCTATCCCGCCTGTGTGGCACGCGCGTTGATCGCGTTGCCGGCGCGCGTGGCGGCCTTGCGGCCGAGCACCCCGCTGATCCACTGGCCGATCTGGACGAGCCGGGTCATGTCGACGCCGGTTTCGATCTGCAGCCCGTTCAGCAGGTACAGCACGTCCTCGGTAGCGACATTGCCGGTGGCCCCACGGGCGAACGGGCAGCCGCCGAGGCCGGCCACGCTGGCATCGAAGGTCGATATGCCCATCTGCAGGCACGCGTACACGTTGGCCAGCGCCTGGCCATAGGTGTCGTGGAAATGGCCGCTGACGTCCTGCAGCGGATACACGGCCAGCACGGCCTCGAACGCATCCCGGGTCGCCCGGGGCGTGCCGACACCGATCGTGTCGGCGACCCCGATCTGCTGCACGCCGATTTCCTTCATCAGCCGGGCCACGCGCGCCACCGCGTCCGGCCGAACCGGCCCCTCGTACGGACAACCGAGCGAACAGGAAATGGAGCCACGCACCGCGATGCCGGCGCTGCGAGCTGCCTGGCACACCGGGGCAAAGCGCTCGATCGACTCGGCAATCGAGCAGTTGATATTCTTCCGGCAGAACGTTTCGCTCGCAGCTGAAAACACGACCACTTCGTCCGCCCGCACGGCCAGTGCCGCCTCGAAACCTTGCAGGTTCGGAACCAGCGCCGCGTACACGACGCCTGGCCGGCGCATCACGCGGCCCAGAACCTCGGCGCCGTCCGCCATCTGGGGCACCCACTTCGGAGACACGAAGGCGGCCGCCTCGAGCTTGCTGATCCCCGCCTGCACCAGGCGCTCGATCAGCTCGATCTTTAGCGGCGTTGCGACCGGCTGCGTCTCGTTCTGCAGGCCGTCGCGCGGACCGACCTCGACCAGCGTTACGCGCGTCGGCAAACCGGAACTCGAGCCAGCCATCATCGGAATCCCTCGCGCTCGAAGCGCGTGAGTTTCATCAAGGCTCCTCCCCGCGCAGCGACACCAGCGTAACCCCCTCCTCGACCTGGTCGCCGACACGATAGCGCACCTGCTCGACCGCGCCATCGTGTGGTGCCACGATCGAGTGTTCCATTTTCATCGCCTCCATCACCAGCAGCAACTGGCCCCGCCGCACGCGGTCGCCGGCCCAGGCGTGGATCGCGATGATCTTGCCCGGCATCGGGGCGCATAGCCGATCCTCGTCCTGGTCGAGTTCACCGGCGCTGGCGAGCGGATCGACCAGCGCGAAGCCGCGATGGCGCCCGCCGGTGAATACGTGCAGCACGTCCCCGTCGCGCACGACGTCGGCCGCCACGGCCTGCTCGCCCAGACGCAACCGCAGCCGTGTGCCCTCGCACGCATCGATCGCGAGCGGCCCCTGCCACGACCCCGACGCCAGATGCGGCCCCTGCGCGTGGTACTCGATCGTCGCGTCGTGCTGCTCCGAGCCGCAGCGCAACGTGATCGGTCGCGCGGCGATCCCGTTCAGCCGCCAGCCCTGCCGATTCGACCACGGGTCGGTCGTCTGAGCGCGCGCTTCCTCGACCAGAAGAGCCGCCAGCGCCGCCGCCACCGGATGCAGTTCGAACGGATCACCCGGGCCGGTCAGGCTCGCGATTTCACGGCCGATCAGCCCGGTGTCGACCCGCCCGCTCGAGAAGTCTGCGCTGCCGACCAGGCGGTGCAGAAAGTCGACGTTGTTGGTCAAGCCGACCAGGATCGTCTGCTGCAGCGCCTGGCTCATGCGCACCAGGGCCTGTTCACGATCGGCGCCCCAGACGATCAACTTGGCGATCATCGCGTCGTAGTAGGGCGTGACCGCATCACCGGCCCGAACAGACGCATCGACTCGCACCGGCGCCGGCTGCCCACCATCGCAGCCATCGGCCTTCACCGCGAAGGCCACGTGGTCCGGCAGCGCCAGGTGGCGGATCTGCCCGCTGGTCGGCATGAAGTCGCGATCCGGGTCCTCTGCATAGATGCGGGCCTCGATTGCGTGGCCGCGGACCTGCACCTGGTCCTGCCGCAGCGGCAGCGGCTCGCCGGCCGCGACCCTGAGTTGCCATTCGACCAGATCCAGGCCGGTCACCATTTCAGTGACGGGGTGCTCGACCTGCAGCCGCGTGTTCATCTCCATGAAGTAGAACTCGCCGTCCGGCGCGAGCAGGAACTCCACCGTGCCGGCACCGACGTATCCGACCGCCTGCGCCGCGGTCACCGCGGCCCGCCCCAACTGCAAGCGCTGGTCGGGCGCAAGACCCGGGGCAGGCGACTCTTCGATCACCTTTTGGTGGCGGCGCTGGGCCGAGCAGTCGCGCTCGCCCAGCCACACACAGCCGCCGTGCCGGTCCGCGAACACCTGGATCTCGATGTGGCGAGGGTTCGACACGTAGCGCTCCAGCAAGACGCGATCGTCGCCGAAAGCCGCCAGCGCTTCGCGCTTGCACGAGGCCAGCGCCGACTCGAACTCGCCCGGCGCCGCCACGACCCGGATGCCGCGCCCACCCCCGCCCAGCGCTGCCTTGATCAGCACCGGAAAACCGATGCGCGCGGCCTGTGCCTGCAGCGTCGCCGCGCTGTCATCGCCGCCGTCGTAGCCGGGGATCAGGGGAACCGAAGCAGCACGCATCAGCTGCTTGGCTTGCCGCTTGTCGCCCATCGCCTGGATCGCGTGGGCCGGCGGCCCGACGAAGATGAGCCCCGCGTCCTCGCACGCCGTGGCGAAAGCCGCGTTCTCGGACAGGAAGCCGTAACCTGGATGGATCGCCTCGGCGCCGCTGGCACGCGCCGCCGCAATGATCCGGTCGATCCTCAAGTAGCTGTCGGCGGCGGCCGGCCCGCCGACCCGCATCGCCTGGTCGCAGGCAGCCACGTGGGCCGAAGCGGCGTCGGCGTCCGAGTAGACCGCCACGGTCCGCAGTCCAAGGCGCCGTGCAGTGGCCGCCACCCGGCAGCAGATCTCGCCGCGGTTGGCGATCAGCAGCGTGCGGAACATATGACGGCGCGAAGCGACGCGGATCGGAGCGTTGGCGTCAGCACAGCCGAGCCCCCGTCATGGCGAAGGGCGTAACGCGAGCGGAACCGCACCCGGCCGCTCCCCGCCCGGCGTGGGCCGCCAACGCTACATCTCTTCATCGTCGTCCTTGGCGGGCGGCGCGCTCGAGCGGCTGACCTGCCACAGCGGCTTGCGTTTCTGCAGAAACGCGCGCACCCCCTCCCGGCCATCCTCGGAGCTGCGCACCAAGGCGATCCGCTCTGCGGTATCGGCCAGCAACTGGTCGGTGAGCGGCCGCTCGGCGATGTCGTGCACCAGGCGCTTGGCCTCGCGCGTGGCCTGCAGGCTGGTCTGTGACAGCGCATCCAGCACCCCGGCGATATACGGATCCAGCTGCTCGGCGGCAACCACCGTGTGCAGCAGCCCGATCCGCAGCGCTTCCGCGCTGTCGAATCGCTCCGCGGTCTGGAAGTAGCGCAGCGCGTTGCGCCGCCCGATCGCGCGCACCACGTAAGGCCCGATCGTGGCCGGAATCAGGCCGAGGCGCGTTTCGCTCAGACAGAAGGTCGCGCCGCGGGCGGCAAAGGCCATGTCACAGGCCGCCACCAGGCCCAGGCCACCGCCGTAGGCGTCGCCGTGCACGCGCGCGATCGTGGGCTTCGGACACTCGCAGATCGTGCGCAGCATGCGCGCCAGCTGCAGCGCATCGCGCCGGTTCTCCTCGGCGCTGAAGTCGGCCATCCGCGCCATCCACTCCAGGTCGGCACCGGCGCAGAACACCGGGCCGCGGCCGCACAGTACGACCGCGCGCACGCGCTGGTTCTGGCCGAGCTCGCCGAAAGCCGCGTCGAGCTCTCCGATCATCGACTCGTTGAACGCGTTGCGCACGCGTTCGCGCACCATCGTGACGAACGCCACGCCGTCGCGCACTTCGGTCTGAAGCGTCTGGAATCCCTGCGTCATCGTCCGCTCCGTTGCCCTTCGCAGGCTCGCTCGATGCTACAGAAATGCGCCGCGCTGCACCGTCAAATGCGAAACACGGGGAAACGGGTCGGCTCGATCGGGGCGTTCAACGACGCCGACAGCCCGAGTGCGAGGCACATGCGTGTTTGCAGCGGGTCGATGACGCCGTCGTCCCACAGCCGGGCCGACGCATAGTACGGGTGTCCCTGGAGCTCGTACTGGGCCAGGATCGGGGCCCGGAACGCCTCCTCCTCCTGCGGCGACCAGGAGCCGCCGCGCGCCTCGATGCCTTCGCGCCGCACTGTGGCCAGCACGCGGGCGGCCTGCTCACCACCCATCACCGAAATGCGGGCGTTCGGCCACATCCACAGCAGCCGCGGCGAATACGCGCGCCCGCACATGCCGTAGTTGCCGGCGCCGAACGAGCCTCCGACGATCACCGTGAACTTGGGTACCTGGGCGCAGGCGACCGCGCCCACCAGCTTGGCGCCATGCCGCGCGATGCCCTCGCTCTCGACCTTACGCCCGACCATGAATCCGGTGATGTTCTGCAGAAACACCAGCGGTGTTGCGCGCTGGCAGCAAAGCTCGATGAAATGCGCTCCCTTTTGCGCACTGTCCGAGAACAGGATCCCGTTATTGGCCAGGATCCCGACCGGAATGCCGTGAATCCAGGCAAACCCCGTGACCAGCGTCGGCCCAAAGCGTGCCTTGAACTCGTCGAACTCGCTGCGGTCGACGATCCGCGCGATCAGCTCGCGACAGTCGTACGGCTGGCGCGCATCGCTCGGCACGATCCCGTACAGGTCCTGCGGGTCGTGCGCTGGAGGCGCCGGATCGCGCAGTGCGACCGAGGCGCGCTGCTGCGGCCCCAGTCTGGCCACGATCCGGCGCGCCAGCGCGAGCGCGTGCCGGTCGTCGTGCGCCAGGTGGTCAGCCACCCCCGACAGGCGTGTGTGCACGTCGCCGCCGCCGAGGTCCTCTGCGCTGACCGTCTCGCCGGTGGCCGCTTTCACCAGCGGCGGACCGCCGAGAAAGATCGTCCCCTGGTTGCGCACGATGATCGTCTCGTCGCTCATTGCCGGCACGTACGCCCCGCCCGCGGTGCACGAGCCCATCACGACCGCGATCTGGGCGATGGCCTGTGCCGACAGCGTCGCCTGGTTGTAGAAGATCCGCCCGAAGTGGTCGCGATCCGGAAACACCTCGTCCTGGTTCGGCAGGTTGGCCCCGCCCGAGTCGACCAGGTACACGCACGGCAGCCGGTTTTCGCGGGCGATGTCCTGCGCGCGCAGGTGCTTCTTTACCGTGATCGGGAAGTAGGTGCCGCCCTTGACCGTGGCGTCATTGCACACCACCACGCATTCGCGGCCGCTGACGCGCCCGATTCCGGTGATCAGCCCGGCCCCGGGTGCCTCGTTGTCGTACATGCCCAGCGCCGCCAGCTGCGACAGCTCCAGGAAGGGCGCGCCGGAATCCAGCAGCAGCTGCACGCGTTCGCGAGGAAGCAGCTTTCCGCGCGCCACGTGACGCGTGCGGGCGGCCTCGTCGCCGCCGAGCGCGATCCGGCCTACCTGGGCGCGCAGGTCCTCGACCAATGCACTCATCGCCTGCCGCGCGCGAACGAACCCGTCGCCGCCGCGCTCGAGGCGGGTCTCCAGAACGTTCATCCGTCGGCCCGCCGGGGTGACACCGTTGCGGGGGGCCTGTCGCGGCCGGCGGCAAAGTGCCGCCACGCGATCGCCAGCGCCAGCGCCTGCAGCGCAGAGGATAGAAAGAACGGCGCTCCGACCCGCCAATCCGAGGCCGGCAGAAACGTGACCTGGGCCAGAACGGAATTGCCGATGATCGGCGCAATGACACCCATCAGGCTGCCTAAGGAGGACAGCGTTCCCATCACCCGGCCCTGTTCCTCGGCTGCGGCCGCCTTGGACACGATCCCCTGGATCGTCACGACCGACCCCATTGCCAGGAAATTGCACGCGATGATCGCGTACAGCATCCAGGCCTGCGTGGCCAGGCCGTAGCCTGCATAGGCGAGCGTGCCCGACAGCATGCCGGCCAGGATCAAGCGGCGCTCTCCGAACGCCCGGATCAGCCGCCCCAGCAGTCCGCCCTGCACGATCACGGCGACCAGCCCGACGACGAAGAGGGAAAGGCCGCTTTCCCGCGGGCCCCAGGCGAATTTGAAGTTTGTATAAAGCACCCAGGTCATCTGCAGCATCCACTGCGCCAGCGTCGTGAACGCGAAGGCCGCCACCAGCGCGCCGACCCCATGCAGCCGGGTGATGCCGGCCAGCGCGGTGAGTGGATTCAGGCGCGCCTGCGAAAGCGGCCGGCGCCGGTGCGCCGGCAGCGATTCGGGCAGAATCAGCAGGCCATACAGCCAGTTCACCGCGGACAGCGCAGCCGCTGCGTAAAGCGGCAGGCGCAGGTCGATGCCTCCGAGCACCCCGCCGAGCATCGGACCCAGCACGAAGCCGATGCCGAACATCGCGCCCAGTCTGCCCAGGGCCTGTGTGCGCTGCTCCACCGGCGTGATGTCGGCCACGTACGCCTGGCCGACCGCGAAGTTGGCCGACAGCCCACCGCCGAGCACGCGGGCCGCCACGATCACCCACAATGAATGCGCCAGCGCGGTCAGCAGGAAGGTCGCTCCCAGGCCCGCGATCCCGAGCAGCAGCAGCGGGCGGCGCCCGAAACGGTCCGACAGCGCGCCCAGCAGTGGCGCGCACAGGAACTGGCTGGCGCCGTAAGTGACCGCGACCGCGCCGTACCAGTAGGCCTGCGCGTCGCGTCCGCTGGTGAACTCGCCGACCAGGATCGGCATGATCGGAATGATCAGGCCGATGCCGATCACGTCGATCAGCGACGTCACCATGATGAACGCGACGGCCGGCCGGCGCCGGCTCATCGCTGGCGAGCGGTCCGCGCCTTCGGCGTCAGCCGGGGGCGGAATCAAAAGGGCCCCGTCGCGAGCCACCGCTCGATCTGCGGTAGCCGGTCATGGCCCCAGAACGGCTCGCCATCCACGAACATGAACGGCGCGCCGAACACTCCGCGAGCCAGCGCCGAATCGACGTGCTCCCTGAGCCGCTCCTTGACGGCTGTCTGCTGGATCGCCTGCAGGGCCGCCCCGGGATCGACGCCGACCTGGCGCAACACATCCGCGAGCACCGCAACGTCCGAAATGTTGCGACCCGCGGCGAAATACGCGCGCAACGCCGCGTGCACGAAGCTGCCGGCGCGTGGCGGATCGGTATCGCTCAGCCAGAGCAGCGCGCGCGCCGGCGCGACTGTCGATATCGGAAAAGGCTCTGGCAGCAGGAACGGCACGCTGGCGAAGCGCGCGCTGCGCTCGAAATCGCGCCTGCTGTAGTCGCCCTTCAGCGGCACGTCCGGCAGCGGGCGCATGCCGGAAACCTTGAAGGCCACGCCCAGCAGCATCGGTTTGTAATCGACGCTGCGCCCATAGCGGGCCGCCAGCGGCTCGATGCTCTCGGAGGCCAGGTACGAATAGGGCGACGAGAAGTCTAAATAGAACTCGATCGGGGCTGCCATCGCTCAGTGTCCTGAATCAGCCGTCCTCGGGGTCTGGATCAGGCCAAAGTAGACGCGCGCGTCGTATTGCATCTGCACACGCCCGCCGCGCTGCATCGAGTCGAACAGCTGCCGCAGCGCGCTCATCATCGGCGCGTAGGCGCTGTGATCGGGCGCCGGCAGATAGGAGGCCGAACTGACGCGGGCGGTCAGCAGCTCGAAGTCCAGCTCGGTGACGTGCTCGAATTCGCTGCGGTGAAAGAGCGAACCGCCGAAGAAGGCCCCGATCGAGTCCTCGTCGGTGTGGCGCTCGCGGATCTGCGGGTACTCGGTACCGTACTGGAGCAGCAGCTGTTCGTAGCCGCGAGAAAAATCGCTCTCGTCGGTGCGCCGCACGTTCCAGATCAACGCGGCCCGGGGCGGCCCGCGCAGGATGCGCAGCGCCTCGGTGCGGGTCGCGCCCAGGTCGAACCAGTGGAAGGCCTGTGCGGCGATCACGCAGTCCGCGCAGGCGTCATCGAGCGTCGTGGCCTGTGCGTTGCCGTCCACGCTGCGAAAGCCGGCCAGGCCGGCCAGGGCGCGCTCGCCCTGCGCTCGCATCTGGGCGTTCGGTTCGACTCCGATCACCTGGAAGCCGGCCTGCAGGAAAATCAGCGAGGAAAGCCCGGTGCCGCTGCCCAGGTCCACGATCACGGCGCCGGGGGGCAAGTCGAGCTCGCGCGCCAGGTGCGCGGCGATCTGCGGCGGGTAGCCGGGCCGGCCGCTGGCATACGCCTGCGCCCGTCCCGAGAAGCGGGCGGTCGAATCGAGTCCGGGTGTGTCGGGACTGCTGTCCATCCTGCGAGCCGCTCACTCGATCCGGGGCCTGGGCCGGCGGATGATCAGCACTCCCGTGAGTATGCCGGCGCCGAGCGCGCCCAGCAGCATCGGACCGCCGCCGACGATGCCCGATACCAGCAGCGTCTTGCTCAGGCAGGACCCGAAGTCGCGCGGCTGGCACCAGGTCCAGCTGGTCAGAGCGGCGAAGGACATCCAGGTCAGCAGCATCACCAGGATGCCGCGGGAGACCGATTCGCCCAGCCGCCGGATCTTGCGCTCGGCGCTCTGGAAAATGATCAGTGAATACAGCATCGCGAACAGTGCCGGCACCATGGCCAACACCCAGCGGTTCACGCCGGCCTCTTCGGCGAATGCCCGGAGCAGGTACTCGACGGCGGCGGCTGCGATCAGCGAAAAAACGAAAAAAACCAGGGACGCGATCGTGGCGGCGGACATCGTCTGGGAAGGCTGGGGCGGGATTCAGCCGAGCGGCAGTTTACCGCGCGATTCGACCCTCACCATTCCAGCTGCTCGCCCGTGTGTTGAAGGAAACGTCCGTTGTGGGAGCGGTTGGCAGCGGCGATTACGCGTCGCAGTGCGGTCACACTGTCGCGCACGTCGAGCCTGGCCGACGGGCCGCCCATGTCGGTACGCACCCAGCCGGGACTCAGGGCCATGCAGACAACCCCGCGCGCGCCGAGGTGGATGCTGGCGGTCTTCACCACGCTGTTCAAGGCTGCCTTGCTGGCGCGGTACAGCCAGCTGTTGGTGTCGGTCGCCAGCCCGATCGATCCCCTGCGGCTCGAGATCGCCGCCAGCTTGCCCTGCGCCGACTCCAGGCCCTGGGCGAGCAGGGGGATCAGCTGCATCGGCGCCAGCACATTGGTGCGCATGACCTCGTCGAACTGCTCGCGCGACGGCGGGGCGAGCTCGGTGGTGTTGGGACCGCCTACGCCGGCCACCAGCAGCGCAACGTCGATCGGTTGTCCGTCCAGCTGCTGGCCGAGCGCGGCGATCGAATCCGGATCCAGCGCATCCAACGGCAAGGCGCGCGCGCCGAGCGCGCGCAATACCTCGGCGTCCTGCGGGCGACGGAAGGTCGCGATGACGCGGGCGCCGTCGGCCGCGTACTGACGCACGAACTCGAGCCCGATGCCACGCGTTGCGCCGACCACAAGTACGGTTGGCATCTGATCAGGTTCTGCCTATTGCGAGAGGGGAGCCATGTTATCTCGAGGTTCGGCTACCCGGCACCGATACCGGTTCACGAAGCGGCGTTCCTCGGAATACGGAAAGATGTCCTCCAGTACGCCCTGAAGGATCCGCTCCTTGCGCCGCTGCCAGAACTCGGGGGTGAGCAGGTCGGCGTGATATTTCAGCAAGGCCGCGCGGATCCTCGGGTCGCCCAGAAGAAAGGGCCCGAACTGCTCGGGGAACACGTCGCGCGGACCGACCGGATACCACGGCTCCACGGACAGCTCGGCCTCCTCGTTGGGTGCCTCGGGAATGGGCCGGAAGTTGCAGTCGACCATGTACTCGATCTCGTCGTAGTCGTAGAACACCACCCGGTTCAAGCGCGTGACACCGAAATTCTTGAATAGCATGTCGCCTGGAAAGATATTGGCGGCTGCCAGATCCTTGATCGCCTGCCCGTACTCCCGGATCGCGCGGTCGACCTCGGCGTCGGTGGCGTGCAGCAGGAAGATATTCAAAGGCGTCATCCGCCGTTCGATGTACACATGCTTGATCAGCACGGTCTGATCGTCGATCTCGACCACGCTCGGGCAGTACGTCAGCAGTTCCCGGATCAGTTCGGCCGAAAAGCGTTTGCGCGGCAACGCGACCAGCGAGTACTCCCAGGTATCGGACATCCGCCCCACGCGGTCGTGGATCTTGACCAGCCGGTACTTGGCCATCACCTGCTCACGGTCCGTGTCCTTCGGCTGCGCGATCAGGTCGCGGATCACCTTGAAGACGTATGGATACGAGGGCAGCGTGAACACCGTCATCACCAGGCCCTTGATGCCCGGCGCGATCTGGAACGAGTCGCCGGAGTGCCGAAGGTGATGCAGGAAGTCGCGGTAGAAAAGGGTCTTGCCCTGCTTCTGCAGACCCACCATCGTGTACAGCTCGCTCGCCGGCTTGTAGGGAAGGATCGAGTGCAGGAATTCGACGTAAGCCGACGGCGCCTCCATGTCGACGAGGAAGTAGGCGCGGGTGAACGAAAACAGCGTCGCGACCGTATCGGCCGACAGCAGCAGCGTATCGACATAGATCTGGCCGCGCACATCGCGCAGGAACGGGACCGCGATCGGCATGATGCGCGTGCCGTTCAGGAAGCGCCCGACCAGGTAGGCGCCCTTGTTGCGGTAGAACAGGTTCGACAGGATCTGGATCTGGCAGTCCTGCTCGACGTGGAACGGCCGGCTCAACGCGGGGGTGGCGCCGGCGGCCGAGCGATGCGCCTCGCAGATCGAGCGGATCACCCGTCGGATGTCGCGTTCGATGTCGACGAAAGGCGATGCCAGCCCGATGTCGATCACGATCTGGCGCAGCGTGTCGCGCAGGCCCGCGGCGGCCGGGTAGTAGCTGCGATAGGACGGCGGGTCCGAATCCATGTAGTCGGTCGCAACACCCGGGCGCACGAAGATGAACGCGTTGTTGAAATAAAGCCGGTTCAGCAGCTTGGTGCACACGGAATTGAAGAACGTCTCGGCGCATTCGGGCTGGCGGTGCCGCGCCAGGGCTGCCACGTACTGCTGCTTGACCGCCTGCCACAGCGCATCGCGTTCCTCGTCGGACAGCGAGTCCAGGTCGAAGTCGCGCTGAATGCGAGCCACCGCGTCCAGCACCCGCTGGTCGTAGAAGTCGATCCGTTCGCGCGCCGACGCCCGCATGCCTTGCCAGTCGCCGCTCTCGAAGCGGGCCTTGGCCCGCTGCGCCACGTAGCGGAAGCGGCGGTAGTGCAGGTCGAATCCTTCCAGGATCGCGTGGGCGATCGCGGCCGGCTGCGGCATCGAGCGGTCGAAGCGTGCCGGTTCGGCCGCAGTTTCGACCAGCACGTCCTGCGGCTCGTCGATCGCATCGGATGCGGGCCCGCCGGTCGGCAGGCGCTCATGGATCACGAGGTCTCCCCGAAATACTCGCGCCCGATCAGCATCCGGCGGATTTCGGACGTGCCGGCGCCGATCTCGTACAGCTTGGCATCGCGCCACAGCCGGCCGGTCGAAAAGTCGTTGATGTAACCGTTGCCGCCCAGGATCTGGATTGCCTCTCCCGCCATCCAGGTCGCCCGTTCGGCCGCAAACAGGATCGCGCCCGCGCAATCCTTGCGCACGCTGCGCACATGATCGCTTCCGAGCCGATCCAGGTTGCGACCGACGGCGTACACGTAGGCGCGGCAGGCCGACAGCGTGGTCAGCATGTCGGCCAGCTTGGCCTGGATCAGCTGGAACTCGCCGATCGGCTGGCCGAACTGGCGCCGTTCGTGGATGTACGGGGTGACCACGTCCATGCACGATTGCATGATGCCCAGGGGGCCGGCCGCCAGCACCGCGCGCTCGTAGTCGAGCCCGCTCATCAGCACGCGTACGCCCTGGTCGAGTCCGCCCAGCACGTTTTCGGCCGGCACCTCGCAGTCGCGGAACACCAGCTCGCCGGTGTGAGATCCGCGCATGCCCAGCTTGTCGAGCTTGCGGCCGACTGAAAATCCGCGCATGCCTTTTTCAACGATGAACGCGGTGATGCCACCGGCGCCCTTGTCCGGATCGGTCTTCGCATACACGACCAGCGTGTCGGCGTCCGGCCCGTTCGTGATCCACATCTTCGATCCGTTCAGCAGGTACGAGCCGCCCTTGTCCTGCGCGCGCAGACGCATCGACACCACGTCCGATCCGGCTTCGGTTTCACTCATCGCCAGAGCGCCGACGTGCTCGCCCCGCACCAGCTTGGGCAGATAGCGGCGCTTCTGCGCGGCGTTGCCGTTGCGCCGGATCTGGTTCACGCACAGGTTGGAGTGCGCGCCGTACGACAAGCCGATCGACGCCGATGCCCGGCTGATCTCCTCCATCGCGATCATGTGAGCGAGGTAGCCCATGCCGCTGCCGCCGTACTCCTCCTCGACCGTGACGCCGAGCACGCCGAGCTCGCCAAGCCGCGGCCACAAGCCCGCCGGAAAGCGGTCGCTGCGATCGGTTTCGGCCGCCAGCGGCGCGATCTCGCGCTGTGCAAAAGCGCGCACCGCGTCGCGCAACGACTCGATGTCCCCACCCAGGTCGAAATCCAGTCCCGCCGTCGACATGTACAGCTCCTTACTTGGCTCTTGCGCTACCCCAACCCGAGTGAATGTGAGTATGGAGCAGCAAGCACTTTCGCATGGAAGGATGGTAGCGCGCCGCGGCGGGCGCGGGAACACGCGGTCTACAATCGGGCGCAGTGACTGACCGATCACGCCTGCAACCGCAGACGCTCCTGACCACGCTGGGCCGCGACGGCGCGGACGGCTCCGGGTTCGTCAATCCGCCGCTGGTGCGCGGCTCGACCGTGCTGCATGCGAGCCTGGACGACATGCGCGAGCGGGTCCGGCGCCGCGCGGGCGGCGACGACTCGATGCCGGTCGCTTACGGTCTGTACGGCACGCCGAGCCATCACGCTTTTTGCGATGCGCTGACGGCGCTCGAGGCCGGACACCGCAGCTGGGCCCTGCCATCGGGGCTGGCGGCCTGCACGATCGCGATCCTGGCGTACGTGCGGCAGGGCGACCACGTGCTGGTGCCCGATTCGGTCTACTCGCCCACGCGCCGGTTCTGCCGCGACACACTGGCGCGCTACGGCATCGAGACGAGCTTTTATGCGCCGCGCATCGGGGCGGATATCGAGCGGCAGTTTCGCCCCACGACGCGGCTTCTGTTCATGGAGTCCCCGGGCTCGCTGACCTTCGAGGTGCAGGACCTGCCGCTGCTGGCGCAAATCGCGCGGCGGCACGGCGCAGTCAGCGTGGTCGACAACACCTGGGCCACGCCGCTTTACCTGCAGCCCCTGGCCCTGGGCGTCGACGTATCGGTGCACGCGGCCACCAAGTACATCGGCGGTCATTCAGACCTGCTGCTCGGCACCGTGACCGCCAACCAGCCGGCGTGGCCGGCGCTGCGCGAGGCGATCCACCAGTACGGCCTGATTGCCAGCCCGGACGACTGCTGGCTCGCGCTGCGGGGCCTGCGCTCGATGGCGGCGCGGCTGGCGCGCCACCGTGAAAACGCCGAGCGGCTGATCGGCTGGCTGCGCCGACAGCCTGAGGTTGCGCGCGTGCTGTATCCCGCGCTGGCGGAGGATCCGGGACACGCGCTGTGGCGTCGCGACTTCCGGGGCGCCACCGGCCTGTTCGGAGTCGTGCTGGCCGAAACCGTCAAGGAACGGGCTCTGGAGGTGATGATCGACGGACTGCGGCTGTTCGGGCGCGGCTACTCCTGGGGCGGATTCGAAAGCCTGCTGATTCCGACCCGGCCTGAGCGCACGGTCGAGCCGCTGCCGCCTTCGGGGCCGATGTTCCGGATCAGCGCGGGGCTGGAGGATGCCGACGACCTGATCGCCGACCTGCGCGAGGGATTCGATCGGCTGCGCGCGAATTGACCGCCGATTCTCGTTCAACCAGGGAGACCCAAATGAACGCAATGGTCGAAGGCATCACCCGAACCGCGGCTGCGGCGCTTGTGCTGTGCGGATTCGCGCTGTCGCCGCCGCCGGTGGCCGCCGCCACGAAGGAGGAACTCGACGCCCACGTGGGCGCGGCGATTCAGGATCTGTACCGGACCAGTGCGGCTGCCAAGGAGCTGGCCGGCAAATCGGCCGGCATGCTGGTGTTCCCGACGATCGTCAAGGCCGGATTGATCGTCGGGGGCGAATACGGCGAGGGCGCGCTGCTGGTCGGGGGCAAAACCGTCGCCTACTACAACATCATTTCGGCCTCGTGGGGACTTCAGGCGGGGGTCCAGGAAAAGAGCCTCGTGCTGCTGTTCATGACGGCCGACGCGCTCAGCAAGTTCCGCGAGAGCAAGGGCTGGAAGGCAGGGGTCGACGGTTCGGTCGCGCTCGCGACGCTGGGCGCCGGGGAGGCGATCGACACGGAGACCCAGAACAAGCCGATCATCGGCTTCGTGTTTTCCAACAAGGGGCTGATGGCCAACCTGACGCTGGAAGGCTCGAAGATCACCCGGATCGAGAAGTAGCGCGCGGCGGAACGATCCACCACGTCAACGCCACTGCCAGGGCGAAGGCCGTGTAGGCCAGCGTGAATACCCAGGCCGGAAGGTCGTAGTACAAAGCGCGCTCGATCCATTGCTGGATCAAGCCCTGCGGCGGCTGCCGATGCCGCAACAGGGCTTCCCACACGGTGAGCGGGCACGCGATCCCGGCCAGCGACTCCAGCGCCACGAAGCCGATTGCGCCCAGGTGCAGCGCGCGCAACCAGCCGATCCGGATCCAGCGCCAGCGCAGTGCGGCGCCGATCCAGATCAGCGGCAGTGCGACCGTAATGAAGATCACGATCGCCACGTGGACGGCGAGCACCACGTCGGCCAGCATCAAGTGTCCTCGTTTCCAGGCAGATCGTTGTTATTCGAGTACTTCCAAATAGTTAACGATTAGGTTAATATTATCGAGCATCATAAACTATCGAATCCTCGGAGGCCGCGGTGAAACCTAGCCCCAGCGACTGGCCACGCTTTTCCAGTTCGGTCTTCTACCAGGACGCCGGGGCCGCCATTGCCTGGCTGTGCGACGCGTTCGGCTTCGAGGTCAGGCTCAAAGTCGAGGGCGACGGTGGCCGGATCGAGCACAGCGAGCTCACCTATGGCGACGGCCTCGTGATGGTAAGCCAGGAGAACGCCGACGCGGAGCGCGGCTGGAAGCGTGCGATGCGCAGCCCGCGCTCGCTCGATGGAGCGAACACCCAGTGCATCATGTTTTTCGTCGACGACGCGGACGCGCACTGCAAGCACGCGCGCGCCCGCGGCGCGCGCATCGTCGAAGAGCCCGCGACGCACGACTACGGGGACGACTACTGGGCGGATCGCTCCTATGGGGCACTCGATCCGGAAGGGCACATGTGGTGGGTCTCGCAGCGCGTACGCAATCCGCCGACGCGCTGAAGCCCCGGTTCGATGCACGGCCCCGTCTGGCCATGGTGGAGGGCCGATGAACTCCACCCGCGCCCCCGATCTGAGCGCCGCCTTCGCCGCGCTTTCTGACACCACCCGGCGAGCCGTGATCCAGGCGCTGCTGGCCAAGCCGCGCCGCGCCGGCGAACTGGCGCAGGCGATCCACATGAGCCCGCCGGCGCTGAGCCGGCACCTGCGAGTGCTGCGCAAGTCGGGGCTCGTGGTCGAGGAGGGAATCGAGACCGACGCGCGGGTGCGCGTGTACCGGCTGGACCCCGCCGCGTTCGCACCCGTGCGCCACTGGCTCGCGCAGATCGAGGAATTGTGGGAGGAGCAACTCCTCGCGTTCAAGCAGCACGCGGAGCGGTCCGGCCGCCCGCGCGGGCCCAGGTCATGAGCGGCGACCAGGCGCGGGTCAGCGTCGCCGTTGCGGTGCCGCCCAAAGACGCTTTCGACATCTTCACGGGCGAAATCGACCGCTGGTGGCGGCGCGGGCCGAAGTTCCGCCACGCGGGCGGGCGCGGCGGCTTCGTGCGCCTCGAGCCGCATGTGGGCGGTCGCCTGTTCGAGTCCATCGACAGCGAACACGGGGAGCGCATCTTCGAGGTGGGCCGCGTGCGGGTGTGGGATCCTCCGACGCGCCTCGCGTTTTCCTGGCGCAACGCGAATTTCGCCCCCGAAGAGTTGACGGAGGTGGTGGTCGAGTTTGCGCCGACTTCCACCGGCACGCTGGTGACGGTTACGCATCGCGGCTGGTCCGCGCTGCGCGCAGACCACCCGGCGCGACATGGGCTGCAGAACGCGGCGTTCAGCCGCATGATGGGTCTATGGTGGGGCGAGCAGATGACCTCGCTGCGGCAGTTGTGCCGGCAGCCCGGCAACTAGGCGCTGGATCCGATGCGCGGTTTGCGTGCGCGTCCTTGCATGATCCGATCGAACACGCGGTTCGGAAGTACGCGTAGCACGCGCGCCAGCCACGCCATCTGCCACGGGATGACCTGGTAGGCGTCACCGCGCAGAATCGCTTTAACAGCCAGGCGCGCGAAGGACTCGGGCGTCATCAGGAATGGCATCGGGTAGGGATTGCCGGCGGTCATCGCAGTATCGATGAAGCCTGGTGCGATCGTCACCACCCGCACGCCGCTGCCGTGCAACTCCACGCGCAGGCTCTCGCAGTAGGTGATCAGCGCCGCCTTGGAAGCGCAATACGCGCCGGCGCCGGGCAGCCCGCGCACGCCGGCCACGCTGGCGATGGCGGCCAGCCTGCCCCGGCCGCGCTGGCGCATCGGAGCCACGAACGGGTGAAACGTATCGACGACCGCCAGAAAATTAGTGGCGAGTACCCGCTCGAACACCGGCAGATCCTCGGCATACTCGGTCAGCGTCCCGGCCGAGATGCCGGCGTTGGCGACGACGATGTCGGCGCCCCCGCTGGCTTGCTCGAATTCACGCCCGGCCTCGACCAGACGCGCGCGATCGGTGACGTCGAGCGCATAACGCCGGTGGCGGCCGGGCAGCCCGGCCATCAGCGCATCGAGCGCTTCACCGCGCCGCGCCACCAGCCCCAAGGTCGCCCCCCGCGCCGCAAATTCGCGCGCCAGCGCCGCCCCGATGCCACTGGAAGCGCCGGTGATGAATACGTTCATGGCGTCTGCCTCAACAGAGCGGGACGGCGCTATTCGACTCGAATCGAACCAAGACCGGGGCATCCGGGCTGGGGGGTGAGCGGGCGGGGGACCGGGTGCGGTGAAGCGAGGTCAGCACGCCCGAGCCCCCGGCATGGCAGATCTGCACGGCCTGATTGGACTTTGTCATGACCGAGAACGAACTGTAGGTCGCAAGCCATTGCGCCTTGTTGATCCCGTTTTCGGCCATGAAATCGGCGATCTCGTCCGTATCCATCAGGTGGCGATGGGCGACGTGAATCGCGCTGAACACCTTGTCGTGCAGGTCGTCCAGGCGATTGAGCGCCTGCAACGCGTAGTAGATCTGCGAATGCGGCTGCCGCGAAGGGTCGAAGGCAACCGGCACGCGCGCGTAGGCGACGTCGGGCGCCAGGTGCTTGCGCCAGGCGGTCAGGTCCGGCGTGAAGGCGAAGCAGTGCGGGCAGCTGTACTGGAAGAATTCCAGCACTTCAATCTTGTCGCCGGTCTCCACCGGCTGCGGGCTCTGCAGCACGACGTAATCGGTACCGACCTCCGGCGTCGTGTTGCCCTGGGCACGGGCCACCAGCGGCGTCAACGGCGCGCAACACAGGCCGATCAGAACGTCACGACGTGTATTTCGAACTGGCATGGCTTACCTCGGCTGGGTGGAATCCGGGTTTGACTGGTTAAACGCGCGGCGGCGTCCGCCGGCTGACGCGACCGGCCATCACGGAGTGCGCACGACTTGCGACTCGATACCGTTTTCCGACAGCGTGCGGCGGATTCCCGACAGGTCGTCGAGCTCGCGATAGGGGCCGATCCGCACGCGGTACAGAACGGTCGCGCCGTCCTGCGTGACTTGCGACACGCGCGCGTCCAGTCCGAGCAGCGCCAGCCGGGCCCGCATCGCGTCGGCGTCCTCTGCCGACTTGAAGGCTCCGGTCTGCAGCATCCGCCCGCCGCTGTCGGTCGCGGTCGACGGCAGTGCCGCGCCCGGAGCAGGCCCCGATTTATCCTCGATCGGGGCTGGTGTGCCTTCGCGCGGGCGGTCTGACGGCGGGGCCGGCAGCACGGCCCGATTCGAATACAGCGGCCGATTCGGATCCGGAAGCTGCCCGCCGGCCCCCGGATTGACCTTCTCGGTGGGCCGCTGCACCTTGTTGACGAACGGCACCGGCGAGTTCGTGATGTAAAGCGCCGCGGCGGTCGACAGTCCGACGCCCAGCACCAGGCCGGAGATGAAGCCCACCATTGCACGATCAGACCAGCTCAGCGCACGCATGCTTACATCCGTTCGGGGGCGGAGACGCCGATCAGGTCAAGCCCGTTTCTCACAACCTGGCGCACCGCGAGCAGCAGCGCAAGCCGGGCCGCGCGCAGGTCCCGGTCCTCGACCAGAATCCGCTCGGCATTGTAGAACCCGTGCAGCTGGGCCGCGAGCTCCCTCAGGTAGAAGGCGACCTGGTGCGGTGCCAGCACCTCGGCCGCTTCGCGCACCAGGTCCGGAAAGTCGCTCAGGCGGGCCAGCACCGCCATCTCACGCGCGGAAACGAGCGGCGCCAGGTCGACCTGCAACGCGGTGCTCTCGTCCAGCGCCGTGCCCTGCTCGGTCGCCTGGGCGAGCACCGAGCAGATGCGGGCGTGAGCGTACTGCACGTAATACACCGGGTTGTCCTCGCTATGCGACAAGGCCAGATCCACGTCGAACGCGAACTCGGTGTCAGCCTTGCGAGATACCAGGAAAAAGCGCGTTGCGTCGCGCCCAGCCCAATCGACCAGATCGCGCAGCGAGACGAACTCGCCCGCCCGCTTGGACATCTTCACTTCCTGCCCGCCGCGGATCACCCGCACCATCTTGTGCAGCATGTATTCCGGATAGTCGGGCGGGACCTTCAGGCCCATCGGCGGCCCCACCACCGGCAGCGCGGCTCGCACGCGCACGGCCTCGCTCTGGTGATCGTACCCTTGGATGTTGATCGCACGGGCGTAGCCCCGCTGCAGCTTGGTCACGTGGTAGGCCACGTCGGGCACGAAGTACGTGTAGGTACCATCCGCCTTGCGCATCACGCGGTCCTTGTCGTCACCGCTGCCTTCAATCGCCGTGGTGCGCAGCCACAGCGCCCCTTCCGATTCGTACGTCAGTCCGGCTTCGGCCAGGGCCCGAACGGTCGCCTCGACCCGCCCGTCCGAGTACAGGGACGATTCCAGGTAGAAGTGATCGAAGCGCAGGCCCAGCGTCTCCAGGTCCAGGTCCTGCTCGTTGCGCAGGTACGCCACCGCGAAGGCGCGGACCGACTGCAGATCCGCGGGGTCGCCACTCGCCTGCACGGCGGCTCCGTCACGCGCCTGAACTGTCGCGCCGGCCAGAAACGCGCGCGCGATCTCGACGATGTATTCGCCCAGATAGCCGATCAGGTCCGGATCGATCGGCTCGCCGAGCAACTCGCGCGCGCGCGCCTGCACCGAGGTCGCCAGGCGGTCGATCTGCGCGCCGGCGTCGTTGTAATAGAACTCGCGCGATACCTGCCAGCCGCGTGCCGCGAGCAGGTTAGCCAGCGCGTCGCCCAGCGCAGCCTGACGCGCGTGCCCCACGTGCAGCGGTCCGGTCGGGTTGGCGGAGACGAACTCCACGACCACGCGACGGCCTTCGCCCTCGGCCCCGCGGCCGAAGCGGCTCGCTTGGCGCAGGACCGCATGCGCCACCGCCTGTTTGGCGGCGGCGTTAAGACGCAGGTTGATGAAGCCGGGCCCGGCCACCTCGACCGCAGCCAGCAGATCGCGGGCGGCCGGCAGCTCGCGCAGGCGGGCCGCGATCTGCTCGGCAATCTGCCGGGCGGGCTGCCCCAGCTCGCGCGCCAGCCCCAGCGCGACCGGGGACGACAGGTCACCGTGCTCCGGAAGCTTCGGACGCTGCAGTTCGACGGGGTCAGGCGCCGCGCGTATTGGGCTCAGCGCCTGGCGCAACAGGTCCGCGATCGCCTGCCGCTGTTCGGCGAGCATGAATGTGGGTCAGTGCGTGGTCAGTGCGGCGGTCGGTCAGCGCACAGTGTACCGGACCCCCGTCAACTAACAGCGCCGCCGCCATGGGTTCCGCGTGCCATGGAAACCGGATATTGTCGCCAACGGGCGGCTGGATACAGGGCGGATACGGACGCCGGCGCGCCCGGATCGGGAAGGAGGCTCTATGACAGCTTTGCTATCTGGCAAAGTCGCGCTGGTGACGGGCGTGAGCCGCGACCAGCAAATCGGACAAGCGGTCGCCCGGGCGCTGGCAGCGGAGGGCGCGGCCCTTGGAATCGTGGCCCGCTCGCGCGATCACGTCGAAGCCCGAGCGCAGGAGTTGGCGGCAAGCGGGGCGCGCGTGCTGCCGGTGGCGGCCAATCTTGCCGACGAGTCCGAAGTGCGTGAGGCCGTCGATCGGGTCGTGTTGAAGCACGGCCGGATCGACATCCTGGTCAACCTGGCCGGTGGCCTGACCCGCTACAAGCCCGCCGTCGAGCACACGCTCGAGGACTGGAACAACGAAATGAACAACAATCTTCTGGCCGCGTTTCTGTGCGAGCGAGCGGTGTGTCCCCGTCTGCGCGACGCGGGGGGAGGCACGATCATCAATTTCGCCCGCGCCGGGTCCCCCCAGGCCAACATGGTGGCCTACAACTGCGCCAAGGCGGGCGTGGAAGCGATGACCCGCACGCTGGCCCTGGAAGGGCGCGATCACGCTATCCGCGTCAACGCGGTAGCGCCGGGGCTCGTCGACACCGGCTCGAACATCGAAGCGATGAAGCCCAAGGATCTGAAGAAATGGGCCAAGAAGGAGGACATTGCCCGCGTCGTCGTTTTCCTGGCCTCCGATGCCTCGGCGGGTATTACCGGGCAGACGCTGCAAGTCACCGGCTGGGGAATCTGATCGCGTTTCCGAAACCGGTGGGGGCTCGGATGAAGCTTGTGTTCCTGTCGCTGCTTTCCACCGCCGCGCTGGCGGCGCCGCCTGAATACCGGGTCACGGCCTGGCTCCCGGTGGCCGGCCCCACGCGCTGGGACTATGCATTCGTCGACCAGCGCGAGCATCGCCTTTACGTCGCGCACGGCACTCAGACCGACATCATCGACACCGCTCAGGACACACTGATCGGCCAACTGGCCGATACGCGCGGCGTGCACGGCATCGCAACCGCGGACGAGCTCGGCGTGGTGTTCACCAGCAACGGCGCCGACGACGAAATCGGCGTTTACGATCTGGCTACGCAGAAGCGATTGCGATCGATCAAGGCGGGCGGCAATCCGGATGCGATCGTCTACGAACCCCTGTCGCGGCGCGTGATCGCTTTCAATGGACGCTCGCACGATGCGACGGTCGCAGACGCCAGAACCGGCGACGTCGTCGCCGCGTCGATCGCGGTGGGCGGCAAGCCGGAATTCGCGGTCGCCGATGGCCATGGTCTGGTGTACTTCAACGTCGAGGATACGGCCGAGGTCGGTGTGCTTGACGCCCGCTCGGGCCGATTGGTCCGACGCTATTCCATCGCCCCGTGCAACAGTCCGACCGGATTGGACCTGGATCCGCAGGGCAGGCTCTATTCGGTATGCGGCAACGGGCTGATGGTGGTCAGCGATCCGCTTGCCGGCAAAGTGATCGGTCAAGCCGGCATCGGTGCAGGCTCTGATGGTGTCGTCTGGCTGGACGGGTACGCGGTCAGCGCCAACGGCCGCGACGGCACCGCCAGCGTGATCGGCGAAACGGCGCCGGGGCATTTCGAAACACTCGCCACCGTCACGGTCGCGCGCGGCGCTCGAACGATCGCCGCGGACCACGCCTTGCACAAGCTTTACCTGCCGACGGCCGACTTCAAGCCGGAGGCGCCGGTCGCGCCAGGGCAGAAGGCGGCGCGTCCCGAGGCGGTGCCTGGAAGTTTCAAAGTGATCGTGGTCGGCTCGCCCTGACCGGGCGCGGCGACGTCGGCAGCGGCCGACCGAGCGGGACAATGGAGCGGGTCAATTGAGCGGGTCAGCGAGGGGCTCAGCGCTGGTCGAAGCGGTCGATCGCCCAGGTCACAGCGCCCAGCAGCACGTAGCCTGCCGCCAGCGCCCAGGTCGACCCCGGAGTCGAAGCATCGGGCAAGAATAGGCGGCCGTCCGCGTAGGGCGAGTGAATCGCGCCAAACAGCGTCAATGCGGCCGCCAGCAGGCAGATCACCAGCGCGCGGCCGCGCCGACGGTCGATCAGGTCGATGACCAGCGTGCTCCAGAGCATCGCGCTGACGATGAAGCCGTTGGCCAGCAGCAGGAGCGCGTGGTACGTGTTCAGCTGTGCCGGCGGCAGCTGCTCGGGGGCGAGCTGCAGCGCGCCGAGCAGGCCGTTCCAATGGATCAGTACCAGCTGGGCGATCGCCGGAATGAAGGCGATCGCGATGGCCGGCATGTGGTCGCGATCGGTCTCGCGAAATGCCTGCGCGCTGATCTCCAGGCCGACGAACACCAGCACCGGCACCAGCACCGTCTCCGGCAGCCGGGACAGCAACAGGCCAACGATGCCGGAGCAGGCCCCCAGTCCGATGAACAGGCCGGTGGCCACGGTGTAACCGGCACGGCTGCCCATCCGCTTGTAGGCCGGGTGCCCGATGTAAGGCGTGTTCTGTACCACGCCGCCGCACAGCGCGGCAATGAAGGTCGCGGCCCCTTCGACCAGCAGAATGTCGCGCGTCGGGTAGCGGTCGCCGGCCGCCGCGGCGCTTTCGGTGTTGTCGATGCCGCCGACCAGCGTAGCCAGTGCGAATGGCACCGCCAGCGGAATGTAGTGCAGCGAGGCGGCCAGCCCGTCCAGCCATGAACGTGTCGGCAACGGCACCGCCCACTGCAGGCCGACGCCGTCGATCCGAGCAGCGGCAGCCGGCGCTCCGAGCGCGTGCGCGGCCGCCCAGGCCGCCAGCCCCAGCAGCACCGCGCCGACCATCGCCGGAACCCGGAACGGCAGGCGCCGGCCGCCGATCAGCGTGCAGAAAACGACCCCCAACGCGACCAGCCCGCCGACCGGGTCGGCGATGATCCTGGTCATCGGAAAGAAGCAGATCAGCACGATCGCGACAGCCGAAAGAGCGGCGAGCAACGCGGTGCGGGGCAAGCTGCGACGCACCCAGTCGCCGAAGAACGCTGCGACGATCTTGATGGCGCCCATGGTCGCCAGCACCGCGGTGCTGATCGCCAGCGTCCGGTCGGCGTCCCCGGTCGCCAACCACGCCGGACCGATCACGCCGAGACACAAGCCGAACATCGACGGGGTATCCACGCCCAGCGGCATCGCGCACACGTCGTCGCGCCGCTCGCGGCGCGCCAGCCGGAATGCCAGCGCGGTATAGGCCAGATCGCCGACCAGCACTCCGAGCGCGGTGCCGGGAACCATCCTTCCGAAGACCAGGCCCGAAGGCAGATGGAAGACGCCGGTCAGAAGCGCGCTCATCCCGCCAAGCAACGCGAGGTTGTCGATCGCCAGCGCGAAAAAGCCGTTCAGGTCGCCGGGGACCAGCCAGTGGTAACGGAATCCGACGGTTCGAGGCAGGTCGGAAGTTGAAAACCGGCTCATCGCGGATGACCTGCTTGTGGCCGGACGCCGGCACAGGGCTCCGGACCGCGAGCATACTGGCTTCGAAACCGGTAGGCTCACGCGATGCGCGTCGCAAACCGGCTCGACCTCGTCACGCTCAGAGGCGCCGTGCTGTCGCTGGTGACGGCTGCCTGGCTGCTGCCGCTCCCCTGCGCTGCCGGGCCTTTGAAAGTGCTGAGTGCAGGAGCCTGCGGGCGCTTCGTCGGCGCGATGGCGGCCGAATTCGAAAAGCGACGGGGCCAGCGTGTGTTGATCGAGGAGGACACGGTCGGCCGCCTGGTGCAACGGATCAACCAGGGGGAGCGATTCGATGTCGCCTTGCTGACGCCGGCCGGAATCGAAAAGACCCCCGGTCGCTTCGCGGCCGGCTCCAGAGTTGAGCTGGCGCGGGTCGGCCTCGGGGTTGCGGTGCGCCAGAACGCGCCGCGGCCCGACATCGGCAGCGTTGAGGCGTTCAAGCGCACGTTGCGCCAGGCCCGCTCGATCGCCTACGTCGACCCGGCCGCCGGCGGCACCAGTGGCATCTATTTCTCGCGCCTGCTGGATCGCCTCGGCGTCGCCGATTCGGTGAGGCCAAAGGCGCTACTGGTGCCGGGCGGGGCGGTCGCGCAGCGCGTCGCCACCGGGGAAGCCGAAATCGGCATCCAGATGACCAGCGAGCTGGTCGGCGTCAAGGGAGTTGCACTGGTCGGGCCGTTGCCAGCCCCGATCCAGATCTACACGGTGTATGCCGGCGTGATCGGGGCTTCGACGCGCGATCCAGCCGGTGCCCGGGCCCTGCTCGACCTGCTGGCGAGTCCCGAAGCGGCCGGCCCCTTGAAAGGGGCCGGCCTGGAACGCCCCGAAGCCCGCTGATCGCAGTGCTAAGCGCGGCGCAGCTCGAACAGCGGCTGCAGCGACCCGACCGTCAGGCCCCGGTAATTGTTCAACGCTGGCCGAAAGACCCGGGCGAGCGGACTGTCGGCCGGCTTGGCCAGAAGCCCTATCTGGAACAGCACCTCGGCAGTGACGGTGTGCAGTGCGCGCGCGTTGCCGTCGGCGATTCGCACCGCGATTCCCAGCCCGCGCGAACGCACCCCAATCGCCTGCACGCCATCGGCCCCCGCCTTGGCGATCCAGTCGCCGCCGCCGGCCCGCGCCAGCGCCAGATCGATCCGCGCCGTGCCCGATACCAGGTCCGGGTGGCGCAACATCGCGTAGCGCAGCGCGCTCAGCGCCTTGTCTTCGCCGGCGGCCAGCCGCGCATAAGCCTGCGCCAGGCGCACCAGCGGCAACGCGTAGTTCGGAGCGCTGCAGCCATCGATCCCCGACTCGATCGGGCCCGTTTCGGCGAACTGCTGCACCGTGTTGCGGACCCGCACCTGCAACGCCGATTCGGGCGCCAGGTAGTCGGCCAGCCGGTGGCGGTGCAGCCGGCAGTAGGCGAGAAAGCCCGCGTGCTTGCCGGAGCAGTTGTGGTGCAGCGCGCTGAAGCGGGCTCGCGGCGGCACCGGCTCGCCGGTGGCCGCGTAGTAGAGCGGCGGGTGGCAGCCGCATTGCAGATCGGTCTCGCGGGCGCCGACGCGCGCCAGCATCCGCTGCACGATCCGCACGTGGACCGCTTCGCCGCTGTGGCTGGCGCACATCAGCGCCACTTCGTGCGATCCGAATCCGAAGCGGGCCGGACCGTCGTCCTCGACGAACGGCAGCGCCTGCAGCGGCTTGAGCGCGGAGCGTGCGAAGTTCAGCGCCTGGACGTCGCCCAGACCGAAAACGAGGTCGCCGCGCAGGTCACACACCGCGATCGAGCCGTGATGCACGCACTCGATCGCGCGCCCTCGCGTCGTGACCATCAGCGGCACGTGAGCCGGAACTGCGCTCATCTAGCGCGATCGGATCGCGCCGGCATCGCCCCCACGAACGCCGGCGCAGCAGCGATCCCCGGCCTTCAGGCCGGCGACGATGTCAACTCCTTGCGATACCGGTTCAAGTCCTGCACGGTTTCGAACGTACGCTCGAACAGCAGGCTCAGGTTATGCAGAATGCGCTTGACCACGCGCGTCTCCCATTGCGCATCGAACCGGATCTGCTGGTCAAGCCAGCGGTCCAGCCATCCGGGATCGGGCAGCCGCGATTGCACCGTGTCCCTCGGATACAGGCGCCGGTTCACATGCAGATTGGTCGGGTGCAGCGCCCGGTCGGTGCGGCGGGCGCTCGCCATCAGCACGCCGATCCTGGCGAACGCGGCGCGCGCGGTATCGCCCAGTTCGGCCAGATGCTTCTTCATGTAGCGCAGGTAGGCCCCGCCGTGCCGTGCCTCGTCCTGCGACAGCAGCTGGTAGATGTGGCAAATCACCGGTTCCGTATGCCATTCCGCGGCGCACCGGTACCAGTGGTTCAGGCGCACTTCGCCGCAGAAATGCAGCATCAGCGTTTCGAGCGCCGGCGCCGGATCGAATTCGAAGCGCACGTTGTGCAGTTCCTGGCGGGTCGGCACCAGATGCGGGCGGAAGCGGCGCAGGTACTCGATCAGCACCAGCGAATGCTTCTGCTCCTCGAAGAACCACACCGAGATGAAGGCGGAGAAGTCCGAATCGTCCCGGTTGTCGCGCAGGAACATCTCGGTGGCGGGCAGCGCCGCCCATTCGGTGATCGCGTTCATCTTGATCGTCACCGCCTGGTCTTCGGTGAGCCGCGCGCCGTCGAATCGGTTCCAAGGGATGTCCGTTTCCATGTTCCAGCGGACGGCTTCGAACGACTTGAACAGGTCCGGATAGAGCATGTCCATATCGCGTCTCCCGCTGGACAGTCCGCCGAAAGATTCCACGAGCCGCTTATCGAGGCCAGGCTCGCCCCGCTGGCCGGGCAGTGCCTTCAGCGGCTAGCCGGCCGTGCGCTTGTCATGCGCGATCATTGCATAGGCCGAGTGATTGTGTATCGACTCGAAATTCTCGCATTCGACCGTGTACGCGATCACGCGGCCGTCTCCGTTCAGCTCCAACGCCACGTCGCGCACGACGTCTTCGACGAACTTCGGATTGTCGTACGCGCGCTCGGTCACGTATTTCTCGTCGGGCCGCTTCAGCAGCGCCCACACTTCGCACGAACCCGAGCTCTCGGCGATCCGGATCTGCTCGTCGAGCGCCAGAGCCGATGCCAGTTCCACCTGAACCGTCACGTGCGAGCGCTGGTTGTGCGCGCCGTAGTCCGAGATCCGCTTGCTGCACGGGCACGCGCTGGTGACCGGGACGACGACTTTCTGCGTCAGCGACAGCGCTGCGCCCGAAGCGCGGGCCGCCAGAGTGACGTCGTAGTCCATCAGGCTCTCGACTCCACTGACCGGGGCCGTCTTGTTGACGAAGTAGGCAAAGCGGGCCTCGATCGAGCCGCTGGAAGCCTCGAGGCGCTGCAACATCGATCGCACCAGCGAACCCACCACCGCGGCCGAGAGCGGCTCGCGGTTTTCCTGCAGCACCGCGATGAAGCGCGACATGTGCGTGCCCTTCTGGTGGGCCGGCAGCCCGACGAACATGTCGATCGAGGCCACCGCCGGCTGCGGGCCGCGCGCAGAGGCGATCGTCACCGGGTGGCGGATCGCGCGCACGCCGACCTGCTGAATGGCCAGTTGCCGCAGATCGGCCGACGACTGCACATCGGGCAGGAAGAGCGAATCCGGAGCGTTCATCAGCTGGCAGGACCTTCGTTCCGCGTCCAGTTTGGGTTCAGGTCGAAGCGGTCGAGTTTGCCGCAGCCCCCTCGTTTTCGCAAACCGCGCCGCTGGGATGCCGCGGCGCGGTCGCTGTGTGCCTGGCGCTTACGTGCCTTGGACAAACGCCCGCCGATTGGCCGATCCGCGCGCGCGTTACGCCGGCACTAGCCAAGCGACCAGCCAAAAGCCGTATCGTTACCCCTGCAGCGTGATACGCTAGAGTCGATAGATTGTCGTGGACAGATAGACGCTGACCTCGCCATGAACGATGCGGTTCCCGACTCCGCCGGCGGTGCATTCGGAATCGCCGCGGTCGAACGCGACACCGGACTGAGCAAGGACACGCTGCGGGTCTGGGAGCGCCGCTATCGCTTCCCACTCCCGGCCCGGGACCCTTCCGGCGAGCGCGTCTATTCACGTCAGGACGTCGAGAAGCTCCGGGTGTTGAAACGGCTGCTCGATCAGGGCCATCGGCCCGGCAAGGTGATCGGGCTGGCCATGGAGCAACTCGAGCGGCTGGCCGACTCGGCCGCCCCTCACGCAGCCCGACGCGCCGAGGTGGCGCGTTTGCACGGCGGCCTGGACGTGTACCTGGACCTGATTCGCCAGCACCGGGTCGAGGAGCTACGCCGGCAGCTCTCGCAGTCGTTGTTGCGCATCGGGCTGGCGCGCTTCGTGTCTGAAGCCGTGTCGCCGCTGAACGAGCTGGTCGGCGACGCCTGGGCCCGCGGTCGGCTGGAAATCTACGAAGAACACCTGTACACCGAATCGATCCAGGTGGTGTTGCGCAATGCGATCAGCTCGATCCCGCGCCCGGGCAGCCGGCCCCCGGTCGTGCTGCTGACCACCTTCCCGCAGGAGTCTCACGGACTCGGACTGCTGATGGCCGAGGCGTTCTTCGCGCTGGAAGGATGCCGATGCGTGTCGCTGGGCGTTCAGACGCCCCTGCTGGATATCGTGAGGGCGGCAGCGGTGCAGCGCGTGGATATCGCCGCGCTGTCGTTCAGCGAAGCCTTGAACCCGAACCAGGTGATCGACGGGATCGTGGAGTTGCGCAGCAAGCTTCCGCCGGTCACGGCGATCTGGGTCGGCGGATCGTGCTCGGCGCTCGTGCGGCGCGTACCGGCAGACGTGTTGGCGCTGCGGTCGCTGAACGACATCGCGCCGGCCCTTGCCACCTGGCGCAGCACGCACCGGTCGACCTAGGCTCAGGACGGTTTCCGGGCGGACTTGCCTTCCGGCGGCGGTTGCGGCGCCTCTGCAGGCCACTTTGGCCGCACGGCGTCGGCCTTGCCTTCAGCGGGCGGATCGGCAGCAGCGGGTTGCTGCGCCGCTGCCGATGCGACGCGAGCGAACTGCTCATGCAGCGCGTTCCACCACTGCGACGGGTCAAAGGCCAGCGGCTGGGCGCCCGCCGGGGGGTCGCCGCGCGCCTGGGCGGCCGGATCGGGGCCGACATTGCCGGTGCTTGCGACCGACGGGCCGGCCTGCGCGGAGCGCGCCATCGACTGCAGCGCGACGATCGCGTTGCGCTGCATCTCCAGCGTCTGGATCGTGGAGTGCAGCAACGCGCGGTTCATGTCGAGCCAGTGCTCGACCGTGCGCAGGTCGGTGATCCGCTTTTCGAGCTCCTTCGGATCGAGCGTCGGCATCAGCATCGAAGGCATGCCCACGGGCAGCGGCGGTTGAGCCCCGAACAGCGATTCGGCGCCGGCCGCCGAAGCCGCTGCCGGGTTGCCCCACATGCGGGCCATCCACTGCAGCGACTCGTTCATGTTGTTCGCGAGCGATTCCGCAAGCGGCATTCCAGCCAGGGGATTCGGATCGGCCATTGGATTGAGCCTCCTGCGTTCGGATCGACCGTTGAGGACCCCGGTATCTTATTCTCCCTGTCGTGTCCTCGATGCCCCTGACGTACGGCGGTGCGAGCCTGGCGCCGCGGGCCGGTGTCGCGCTCGTGCTGGCCGTCCTGATTCACCTGTCGGCATGGCAGACGCTGGCGGGCATCCGGGTATTGCTGCCGCGGCGCGAGCCACCGCCCCCGATGATCGACGTTGCGCTGCTGCCGCCGCCGCAGACTCCGATCGCATTGCCCGCTCGCCGCGCCGTGGTCCGGGCCCTCACGGCCCGACGCCGCGGGCCCACGAGCGTCGAGGCCACGCCGTTGACGGCGGTCCGCACGGGTGCGTCGGGCCGACCCGGCCCGACCCGCGCTGCTGCGCCGGCGCCCGAGGCGCGAACGCAACAGCCTGTGCCCGCCTCTGGGCAATCGGCTGCGCCAAAGACCAGCGACATCGCGACTGCGGCCCCCCCGCCATCGGGACCCGGTGCGGCGTCCGACCAACCCGTCGCGACGGCTGCGCCGGCCGAAACGGCGCCTGCGCCTGAGCCGGTGTCGGCCGCCGCCTCGGCGGCCCCGGAGCCGCCGCCACGCTCGCCGCCGGGGCACGCTGCGGTGCAGGTGATGCTGCCGAAGTCGGCCCGCTTGGTCTACCAGTCCTATGGGACGGTTCGCGTCGGAGGCTTCATGCTCGGAGTGCGCGGGCGCACCACGACACGCTGGCGGTTTCAGAACGGGCACTACCAGTCGGACCTGAGCATCGATGTCGTGAATTTCGTCGAGTCGTCGCAGGGCCTGTTCGATCCCGATTTTGGCCTGGAGCCCGAGCGATATTCCGAGACCCGCCCTCGCCGTCCGGTATCGACCACCCAATTCGACTGGGCCAACCGCCGCGTCACCTTCACCGAGGACAATCGACAGGGAGAGGCCGAACCCGGAACGCAGGATCGACTGAGCGTGCAGTTCCAGCTGTCGGTACTGCGGCAGGTCTACCCGGAGCGTTTCGTCCGCGGCAGCGTGGTACCGATCACGCTGGCCGGCACGCGCGACGTCAGCCACTGGACCTTCACGGTGACCGGGGAGGAAATCGTCGATTCCGGGCTCGGCCACCTGCCGGCGCTGCGCGTGCTGTCGAACCGCACCACCGCGTCCGGCGATGAATCGCTCGAGGTCTGGATCAGCGAGAAGCTGAACTGGTTCCCGGTCCGGATCCGGATCATCGACAAGAATCGCAACATGATCGACTCGGTGCTGGACGAAGCGACGATCGATTGAATATTCGGGTCCGACCTTATTGACTTGGCTCCCGCGCGACCCCATTATTCGTGATGTGTCAACTGCGGGGAAATACCCCATGGAAAGTGGCCCTAGTCGGTCTCTGAAGTGATCAGCGGGATCCGCGGCACGAGTCCAATCTCATACCGCCGTCCCGCTTAAAGAGCGGGGCGGTGCGTCAGGCAGAGCAAGACCCGGCAGTTTCCTGGCCGGGGCGTCGACCACCTCCCAGTAGTTCGGATTGCCGGATTCGGTTGCTTCGTCTTTGCCGGCGAAGCGCGTCCGGCCTGCCTGTGGAGGTGTGAAATGACCCTCAAGACCGTGCACAAGATCGGGAAGTCCTGCGGTCGCTTCGCGATCGCGATCAAATCCTGGGTGATCGGCGGGCCGGTCGATGATGCGCGCATCGGTTCACGCTATCGCTACCGCGATGGGCAGCAGCGCCCGTGCCCCGGTCCGTACGCACTGTTGGCCGGCATCGCGCGCCGCTGATTCCACTCAGGGAGCGCGGCCACCACCGATGAAACGGGCAGCGCCCCCTCTGCGCAGTCCTGGAGCCTGCGTGGGCAGTTCACGGTCAGCGCGGACTTCCAGTACGTGGTCAATCCCGCGTACAACGCCGACCGTGGTCCGGTGTCGATCTTCGGCTTCCGGGTCCACGCGGAGTTCTGACGTCAGAACCCCCATCGCAGGCCGGCAAGCAAGGTAAAGCTGTTGTAGTCCGATTGATAGTAAAAGCCGCTTTGATCCCGGAACGTCGGCTCGTTGGTCCCTAGGTAGCGAAACTCGAACGTTGCGCTCATCCGCCGCGCAATAATCGGATACTCGAGCCCGCCGATCACCTGATAGGCGACCGCATGGCTGTTGGAGTTCGACAGCGTGCTGCCGTTGACCTGGATGTTATGCACGAACTGGGCCCTGCCCACGCCCAGCCCGATATAAGGCACCGCGCCCGCATAAGAATAGGTCGGAAAATCGTAATAGCCGTTCACCATGTAAGTGGTCGTCGTCACCGATCCTTGCGGAACGAAGCAACAGCCATGATCCGTCAGGTCGTTGTCCCGGTGCGAGATTTCGAACTCGACACGATAATTGTGAAGCACTCGCCAACCCGCCGCGCCCGAAACGGCCCACCCGGCATCGAACTGGATGTTGCCGCCTGACAAGGCACCCCCGTAATCGATCTCTGCATCCTCGAGGCCGACAATCCCGCCGCCAAGTGCGAAGTAAGACCCATTGAAGATCGAGGCGACCTGGGCCCGGGCCGGCGCGGCAGCGAGCAGTAAGCCGGAGGCGATCAACAGGCCGACCGCGCTCTTTTTTGGCAGGCCCTGGACAATTTTCATGGGCACCTCCGCCGGCAACTGCTTGCGACGGGCGAAACAGTACACGCGTTTCGTTAACGAGGCCTTCCCCGACGCGGCCCGCTCCATTGCCGCGCTGGCCGTGCCGCTCACTCCAGGGGCCAAAGCGGAACCAGGTTCGGCAGTGTGTGAAACACGCGCGACAACGCGCCTCCGGTCACAAGGGCGGTTGCCCGCTCGATGTCGTCGGCCAGCGGGCGGTCCTGACGCAGCGGCTGGCACACGTCGCGCACCAGTCCGTGCGCCAGCTCCAGCGCGAACGAGCTGCGCAACGGCCTGAGAAACTCGATACCCTGCGCAGCCGCGAGCAGCTCGATGCCGAGGATATGGGCCGTGTTGGAAATCATCGCTTGCAGACGGCGCGCCGCGAAGCAGGCCATGGAAACGTGATCCTCCTGGTTGGCCGAGGTCGGCAGCGAGTCGACGCTCGCCGGGTGCGCCAGCGATTTGTTCTCGCTCGCCAGGGCGGCCGCGGTAACGTGAGCCACCATGAAGCCCGAATGCAGTCCGGCCTCGCCGGTCAGAAAGGGCGGCAGGCGCGAGACCGCGCTGTCGATCAGCATCGCGATGCGCCGTTCGGCGATCGCGCCGACCTCGGCGATCGCCACTGCGCAGGCATCGGCCGTCAGCGCGACCGGCTCCGCGTGGAAATTGCCGCCCGACACCAGTGCGTCGTCCGCGACAAACACGAGCGGGTTATCGGTCACTGCGTTGGCCTCCCGCAGCAACACATCCGCCGCGTGGCGCAGCTGGTCCAGGCAGGCGCCGACGACCTGCGGCTGGCATCGCAGGCAATACGGATCCTGCACCCGGTCATCCCCTCGATGCCGGCGGCCTGAAGCAGCGGCAAAGCTTCCTTGCGCTCGCCGTCGGCCCACATGTAGCCCTCGCCGATCAGCGCCAGCGCCATATGCGCGAGCGGCGCCAGGTCCCCGGAGGCGCCCACCGAGCCCTGGCCCGGCACATGAGCGATCAAACCCGCGTTGTGAACCGCGATCAGCGCGTCGACGACTTGCTCGCGCACTCCCGAGTAGCCCCGCGCCAGGCTGGCCGCTTTCAGTGCGAGCATCAGCCGCACGATGGCGGGCGCCAGCGGCTCGCCGACGCCGGCGCAGTGCGAGCGCACCAGATTCAGTTGCAAGGCGTCGACCTGTTCGCGGCTGATCGACCGGCTGGCGAGTTTGCCGAAACCCGTGTTCACGCCGTAGACGGGCCGCTCGCCCTGCGCCGCGCGCTGGACCAGATCGGCGCTCGCACGGATCCAGGAGCGCGCCGTCTCGTCGATCTCCAGCGGCGTGCGCGCGGTGTGGATCGCCTGCAACTGCTCCAGCGTCAAATGGCCAGGCTCGAGGATCATCGCGGCGGCGCTCCGGACCGGTCAGTCGGACCGAGTGGTTGGAAACGGTCGGCGATCGATCGGACTCAAGCGGGCCGCATCGGCAACTTCAGTTCGAACCGGCGGGCGCAGGCGATAGCGTCCGGATAACCGGCGTCGGCGTGCCGGATCACCCCGCTGGCCGGATCGTTCCACAGAACGCGCTCGATCCGGCGCGCCGCCGCTTCGCTGCCGTCGCACACGATCACGACCCCGGCATGCTGCGAGTAGCCCATCCCGACCCCTCCCCCATGATGCAGCGAGACCCAGGTCGCGCCCGAGGCCGTGTTCAGCATCGCATTGAGCAGCGGCCAGTCGGACACCGCGTCGGAGCCGTCGCGCATCGCTTCGGTCTCGCGGTTGGGCGAGGCGACCGAACCGGCGTCCAGGTGATCGCGGCCGATCACGATCGGCGCCGTGAGCTCCCCGCTTGCAACCATCTGGTTGAATGCCAGCCCGGCACGCTGGCGCTCGCCCAGGCCGAGCCAGCAGATCCGCGCCGGCAGCCCCTGGAAGGCGATCCGTTCGGAAGCCATATCGAGCCAGCGGTGCAGATGCCGGTCGTCCGGGAACAACTCCTTCAGTCTGGCATCGGTGCGACGTATGTCCTGCGGGTCGCCGGACAGCGCGACCCAGCGAAACGGCCCCTTGCCCACGCAAAAGAGCGGCCGGATGTAGGCCGGAACGAAACCCGGAAATTCGAATGCGTCGGCAACGCCGTGGTCGAACGCGACCTGGCGGATGTTGTTGCCGTAGTCGAACACCGGAACGCCGAGAGAGCGCAAGTCGAGCATCGCGCGCACATGCACCGCGCAGCTGTCCGCCGCGGCGCGCTGCAGCATCTCGTGCTGCCGCGGATCGGCCTGCGCCGCGCGCCAGCGTTCCACGCTCCAGCCGACCGGCAGGTAGCCGTTGATCAGGTCGTGGGCGGAGGTCTGGTCGGTGACCAGGTCCGGCCTCAAACCGCCCGCTCGCGCGCGGCGGGCCAGTTCCGGCAGCAACTCGGCCGCATTGCCCAGCAGACCGATCGAGCGGGCCTGCCGCTCGCGCGTGGCCTGCCCGATCCGGGCCAGCGCGTCGTCCAGATCGCGCGCTTCTTCATCCAGGTAGCGGGTGCGCAGGCGCGCCTCGATGCGCGAGCGCTGGCATTCGATCGTCAGCGAGGAGGCGCCGGCCATGCCGGCCGCGAGCGGCTGCGCGCCGCCCATGCCGCCCAGTCCCGCCGTCAGGATCCACCGGCCGGCCAGATCGCCGCCGTAGTGCTGCCGGCCCGCCTCGCAGAAGGTCTCGAAAGTGCCTTGCACGATTCCCTGGCTGCCGATGTAGATCCAGGAGCCGGCGGTCATCTGGCCGAACATCATCAGGCCCTTGCGATCCAGCTCGTGGAAATGTTCCCAGGTGGCCCAGCGCGGCACCAGGTTGGAGTTGGCGATCAGCACGCGCGGCGCGTCCGCGTGCGTGCGCACGACGCCCACGGGCTTGCCCGATTGCACCAGCAGCGTCTCGTCTTCTTCGAGGCCGCGCAGCGCCGACACAATCGCGCGGAAGCAGTCCCAGTTGCGCGCGGCCTTGCCGATTCCTCCATAGACCACAAGCCGCTGCGGATCTTCGGCAACCTCCGGATCCAGATTGTTCTGGATCATCCGGTAGGCGGCCTCGATCAGCCAGTTGCGGCAGGTCAGCGCGCTGCCACGCGGGGACTTCACCGGCGCATCGAGCACCGGGCCGTCAGGATCGGGCCGGTCGGTCATCGAAAGATTCAACCCGCAATGAATGCTTGGGGCACTGTACTTGTCCGGACCCCGCGCGGCAATTAGGATCCATCATGGGTTCGACGCTGTGGCGCAATGCGCGCCTCGCCACGCTGACCGGTCGCTCGCCTTGGGGTTTGATCGACCGAGGCGCTCTGCTGGTGAAGGGCGCTTGTTTGCACTGGATTGGACGCGAATTAGACCTCGGCTCAGGCCTGGATATCGAAGTTGAGCATGACCTCGGCGGTGCGCTGGTTACACCGGGACTGATCGATGCGCACACGCACCTGATCTATGCAGGCCAACGCGCATCCGAATTCGAGCTGCGGCTCCAAGGCGCCTCTTACGAGCAGATCGCGCAGGCAGGCGGCGGGATCCGATCCACGGTGGCCGCCACGCGGTTGGCCAGCGACGAGGGCCTGTTTGCCAGTGCCGCTGCCCGGCTCGATCGGCTGCGGGCCGAAGGCGTCACGACGGTCGAGATCAAGTCCGGCTACGGACTGTCCCTGGAACACGAACGGCGCTGCCTGCAGGTGGCCCGGCGCCTCGGGCGCGAGCGCGGCGTGGACGTGCGCACCACCTGTCTGGCCGCACACGCGTTGCCGCCGGAGTTCGATGGCCGCGCCGACGACTACATCGACGCGGTGTGTGGCTGGCTGCCTCAATTGCACGCGGAGTCCCTGGTCGATGCGGTGGACGCGTACTGCGAGCGTATCGCGTTCAGCCGCGAGCAGACGGCTCGGGTGTTCGAGCAGGCGCGACGCCTGGGCTTGCCCGTGAAGCTGCATGCCGAGCAGTTCAGCGACTGCGGGGGCGTGGCGTTGGCGGCGAGCTATCGTGCGCTGTCGTGTGATCACCTGGAGTACGTCGGCGCCGAGGGCGTGGCCGCGATGGCGTCTTCCGGCAGCGCGGCCGTCCTGCTGCCGGGTGCGTTCTACTTCCTGCGCGAGACCCGCGTGCCCCCGGTCGATGCCATGCGGCGGGCCGGCGTGCCGATCGCGATCGCCACCGACCACAATCCCGGGACCTCGCCCACGCTTTCGTTGCGGCTGATGTTGAACATGGCGTGCACGCTGTTCGGACTGACGCCCGAGGAGGCAGTGCGCGGTGTCACCGTGAACGGCGCGCGCGCGCTCGGGCTGAGCGATCGCGGCCGACTGGCCGAGGGTCTGCGGGCCGATTTCGCCGTCTGGGATCTCGAGCATCCGGCAGAGCTCGCCTACTGGCTCGGGGGCAATCCTTGCCTGCGCGTCCTGTGCGGCGGAGTGCCGCTCGCGCTATGAACGAAGCCGATGCAAGTTTCAGCCTGCAGCGCGGCAGCGCCGCGCTGCTGGTCAGCGTCCCACATTGCGGCACCGAGATTGCGCAGCCGCTGCTGGCGCGGATGGTGCCGCGGGCGCAGGCGCTGGAAGACACCGACTGGCACCTTGCGCAGCTGTATGCCTTCGTGCGCGATCTGGGCGCCAGCCTGATCGTGCCGCGCTACTCGCGCTATGTGATCGACCTGAACCGTCCGCCGGACGACGCTCCGATGTACCCGGGCGCCAACAGCACGGGCCTGTGTCCCGAACGCTTTTTCTCGGGAGAGCCGCTCTACCGGCCGGGTCTGCAGCCGGATGCTGCCGAGGTGGCCCGTCGGCGCGAAGCGAATTGGCAGCCCTACCACGACGCGCTGCAGCGGGAACTCCTGCGCCTGAAGAGCGCGCACGGCTACGCGCTGCTGCTGGATGGCCACAGCATCAAGTCCGAACTGCCGTGGCTGTTCTGCGGGCGCCTGCCGGACCTGAACCTGGGCACCGCCGACGGCGCGAGCTGCGCGCCTTCGCTGCGAATGGCAATGTCGCGGTCGCTGCAGGCCCAGCGCGATTTCACCCACGTGGTCGACGGCCGCTTCAAGGGCGGTTACATTGTTCGACGTTACGGCCGACCGACCGAGGGCGTACACGCGGCCCAGCTCGAGATGTGCTGGAGCTGCTACATGCCCGAAACGCCTCCGTACCAGGTCGATCCGCAGCGATCCGGGCGCCTGGCACCGACCCTGCGCGCGCTTGTTCAAACCCTGCTTGAATGGCGGCCGACCGATGACTGAGACGATGCTGTGGGCCCCGATTGCGTGGCTGTCCGGCAACTGGCAGCAGGCGGTGCTGCTGTGCAGGCGATCGCGGCCCAGTTGTACATCGAGCTGCTGCGGGTCGGGTACACGCACGTGTGCGAGTTTCACTACCTTCAACACCGCCGGGACGGTTCGCTCTATCAGGATCCGCTCGAGATGAGCTGGGCCCTTGCCCTCGCGGCCGCCGAGGCCGGCATGCAGCTGACCTTGCTTCCGGTGCTGTACGAGCGGGCCGGATTCGATCAATCCACGCTGGCGCCCGAGCAACGCCGTTTCCGGGCCGGCGCCGATCAGGTGTGGGCGATGCAGAGCGCGATCTCCTCCCGCCGCCCGGCGGGGGTCCGGGCCGGCCTCGCGATCCATTCGCTGCGCGCCGCGGCGTCGGATTCGATCGCGCGGCTGCGCGAGCTGGCCGAGCATTTCACGGGCCCGATCCACATTCATGTCGCCGAGCAGGCTCGCGAGGTCGAGCAGTGCATCGGCGCGCTCGGCGCGCGCCCGATCGAATGGCTGGCGCGGCAGGGTGGCGGCCTGGATTCGCGCTGGCACTTGGTGCACGCAACGCACGCGTCGCCCGCCGAAATCGAACTGGTCGCCAGCAGCGGCGCGGGAGTCGTGCTGTGCCCGACGACCGAGGCCAACCTGGGCGACGGGATTGCCGATCTGCCGGCCTGGCTCGCTACCGCTGTTCCGATCTCGATCGGATCGGACAGCCAGGTCACGCGCGCCTGGCGCGAGGAATTGCGCTGGCTCGAATACGGCCAGCGACTGGTCAAGCAGCAGCGCAACATCGCAGCGGCACCGGCGTTGGGCCAGCCCTCCACAGCAGCGCGGCTGTTCGAACGCGTTCTGCAAGGCGGCGCGTCCGCGGCCGGCTTCGCACGATGGGGTTTTCAGGTCGGCGCCCGTGCCGATCTGCTGGTCGTGGACCGCACGGACTCGAGCCTGCTCGGCGTTCCCGACTCGCTGCTGCTGGATGCACTGGTGTTTTCCAGTCCGGGGCGGCAGCTGCGCGACGTGATGGTGGCGGGGCGCTGGCAGATCAAGGACCACGAGCACCTGCACGCCATGCAGGTGGCGACGCGATTCGAGCACGCGATGGTGCAGCTGTGGCGCGAGCCACCGCATTAGCAGGAGCGTGCATACCCGCGGCGGGATTTTCAGCGTATCTTCCACCCGTCGAGTTCCGGGATCGCGGAGTACCCTTTGAGAGCCGCCCTGCTCGCCCTCGTTTTCGCGGTCTTGGCGGACCGTGCCAGCGCCGACCCGCCGCGGCTGCCGAAGACCAATCACCCGATCCTCGGCACCTGGATATTCGCGGTACCGGAGACGGACTGCGAAGAAACCTATTACATGCGCCAGGACGGAACGACGCTGGTCACCAGCGGTCAGGAGGTCGCCGAGAGCGTTTATGAAATCGACGACGAGCCGAGCGCGAAGGGCTTCTACAAGAGCACCGACCGGATCGTGAAGGACAACGGCAAGCCGGATTGCGCAGGCGATATCACCAAGGTCGGCAGCCAGGTGACCAACTACATCCGGTTCCACCCGTCGTCGAACATGATGATCATCTGCAAGGACGAATCCCTGGACGCGTGCTTCGGACCGCTTTACAGGCTCGGCGGCGAGAGCTCCTGACCAGAGGCTGTTGCAAAGCTTCTGCGCCGGCCCGCTGGCCGACTTCGTTCAGGAAGACGCCGTGGCCACCCCTGTCCCTTTAGGGAGAGGGTCCCACGTGATCGTGTCTACCCAACCTTATGACGATGCTTGACCTTCTGGACCTCCGAGACGAGGTCGCGCAGACCGTCGATCGCCTGCTGCTCCTGGACCGTCAACGATCGGCCCGGATTGAAATGGTCCAGCAGAACGATCAACGCGTCCTCGATGCGCCCGATCTGCTTGCCGTAGCTGGCCACGTCGGTCAGCACTTCTTGCTCGACCTCCGGCTGGCTCGACTGCCCGAGGTCGATATTCACCAGGCCCACCTGACTGCCGACCGGATTGAACAGCATGGTCCACGGATTAATGGACTGTGTGACATTGCCGGACAGGGGAAGACGAAACGCAGGCATCGCGAACTCCTTGTGCTGTGAACTCGAAAGCCGAGCGTAACGGAGACGGAGGATCAGCGGCTGACAAGACCTCTGCCCCAGCGGTGCTGTTGATCGGCTACCAGCTCACCAGGGCCGTGTACTCGAGCACGGCCTTGCCCTCGGCCGGAACACGAACCTGCCAGGCGGCGGAACCGGCGCTCTCCTTCACGTGCTCCTGGGTTTCCGAAATGATCTTCCAGTCGCCACGCAGCGGCTCGCGCACGGTCACGGTAACCGGCTTGGAGTCCGCATTGCGCAACTCGATCCGGTAAGACGACTGACGCGAGTGCTCGGAGACGGCCCTGAAATCGGTCTGCACCCGGTCGGCGGTCAAATCGAACGCCTCGCCCAGCCGCAGCGAGACCAGTTCGCCCTTGGCCGTATGCGCGATCGAGTCCTCGCCAATCAGCTGGCTGCCGCCCCCGCTGTCTGGCATGTACGCGCGCACGACTCCGGCCGGAAGCGGGATGCCCAGTTGGCCGTCCCGGTTCTCGAAACGCAGGTACACGCTGGGCTTCAGGCCCTTCTGCACATCGGGCCGCCGGGCCTGGTACCACCACTCGACGGCGTTGTTCTGCAGCACGTACTCGCGCCGCACCGGCACGTCGGAGGCCGATAGCAGCGCGACCTGCTTGGTCTGGTTGTTCTCGATCGTCGTGGCCCGCGGCAGCGTGTACAGGTGATAGTCGCCGAGCTTCTCCTCGCTCATCTCGGCGGCGGCGGCAGCTTTCGCCGCGAACTGCTGCAGCGCCAGCGGCTTGATCTCCGGTCCAACCCGGTTCAGCGTACCGGCCACCAGTTGCAGCCGCGCGTTCTCGTACGCGGTGCCCGACTGGTTGGTCAGCGTGACCCATCCGTTCAGCGTCATCCGAGTTGCTTCCGGATTCAGGTTCGCGATGTAGTCGGCCTTCCAGCCGACCTGCTTGGCCAGGTACGTCAACCCCAGTTGCTGTTCCCCGGCCTGCGCGACGTCCAGCACCATCGACAGCGTGGGGCGATCGCGCAAGTTGGCAGGGACGTCGGGAAACGACAGGCGCCCGGCCACGGCGGTCTCGATCCGGTCCGGATAGCGAAGCACGACGCCGTCGTTGGTTGCCAGCACGGTCGCCTGCTCGGAGATCTCTGCGCCGGTGGCCGTATTGGTATGGATCACGGACACCTGCCTGCCTACGTACTTGCGCAGCAGAGCCGCCGGCGTCAGCAGGTCGAAGTCGAAATTCTGCTCGAGCAGATCGAAGCCCGCGCCCGAAACCGGTTTCAACGAGGCCGTCTCGGGCCGGATCGTGGCCGCCACTTCGCGCAACGCGAGCTTCTGCGTGCCGCGGACAAGCGTCGCGCGCCGCACATCGCGCACCAGCGCCTCGCCATCGTTGTAGATCGTGATGCCGAGCGAGGAGCGCGACGATGTCGTCAACGACACCTCGGGCGGACCGGACGCGGTCTGTGCAACGGCAGCACCGCACGTCAGGGTTGCGGCCAGCGCGAGGCTGGCCTGACCGATTCGCCGTCGTGTCATGGCAATTCTCCTGAAAGAGTCGAACAGTTCGTCAACAAACGTCATCCGCGCTCGCGCGGGGTTATCCGGCACCGGGTGGGGCCGTGCGGTCGCCGTTCGGCCGTCGGTCAGGGGCGCCGCGGGGGCACGTCCGGATACTCGCCCAGGTACTCGGCCTTCCACCAGTTGCCGGTGCTGGCCCGCTCCTGCGGCGTCGAAAAGTGATAGCGGTAGGCGAGCACGCGCAGCATCTTGGGCGGCGCCTTGCCTTCGAACGGATTGCGCGCCAGCAGGCGGGTGACCGCGGCCCGGTTGTGGCGCAGCGACTCCAGGAAGGGCTCGAACCAGAAGGCCGTGTCCGGCCATTGCGGCGGCAGGAACCACATCATCCAGTCCAGGCGCGGCTGGTGCGGCACGATGAACTGCGGCGCCTTGTCCAGCGCGTCCGGCTTGTAGCGGAATACGTAGGGTTCCCAGTCCCGACCGTCGTAGCTGCCGACTATTTTCAGTTCCTGACGTTCGGTCTGCATGGTCGGAAACAGGTGATACGGATTGCCGATCCCGAAAGCCGGTGGCACCTCGTTCAGCACGATCAGCGCATGCGGCAGCGGGCCCCGCAGCTGCGTCGCAAGGGCCGTGCTCAAGCTCAGTACCAGGATCAGCACGGCCGTGGCACCGGCCAGCACCCTTGCAGCCGGGCCGGAACCGCTGCGACGCGCATCGCTTCGAATCCGATCCTGGACGGACTGCGGCAGCAGGCGGGCGACGATCCGGTCATCCAGCAGGAACAGGCACAGCAGGATCGTCAGCAGATTGATGAAGTTGTGATTGCTGGTCGCGATGATCAGCAACTGCGCCCCGATGGTGACGGCAGCCGCAACGATCCGGAACGGGCGCGGCAGGAAGATGAAAAACGGCACGGCGAGCTCGGCAAACAGCGTGAAGCCCACGCCCGCTTTGAGCCACCCCGGCGACAGGTGATGGGCGTACCACGAGCCGATATGAGGCAGCGGCTGCGTTTCGAAGTAGTAGTTCAGGGCGCTGAAATCGCGCCAGGATGGATCGCCGCTGGCCAGCTTGAAATATCCCGACAGGAAGCGCAACCTGAACAGCAACCAGTCGAACAACAGCACGATCAGCCGCGTCGGGGCGTCGACCAGGAAGATCGCGAGGAAGCCGCTTTCCAGCAGCAGCGTGTCCCACTGAAAGCGCATGAATATCTGACCTGCGTGGACCAGCGACAGATACAGCACGAACAGCGCAATCAGCGCCGGGCGTCGCCTGACCCAGCCGAGCGCCAGCAACAGCGCCACGACCGCACCTGTGAATGCCGCGCCCTGCAGCGCGGCATCGCTGCTGTTCAGCCAGAACAGGGTCGGCAGCCGCAGCAGTGCGATGGTGCCTTGTTCGGCGAAGGCACCGTCCAGCAATCGCTGCAGCGGCAGGATGCCATCGGGACCGGCCAGGCCATCGATCTGTATCGCGAGCGAGGCGAACGCCGCGGCATAGACCAGCGCCAGACCTTTGACAAACAGCCATCCGGTCAACTCGTGATCGGTGGCCGGTCCGAACAGATCCGTCAGAACCTTCAACGACGCTCACGCCGGGTAGGGGCGCGAGATATTACCGCCCGCAGCCCTCACCCCCGACCCCTTCCCGCTTCGCGGGCGAGGGGCGATCGAACCGCTCTCTGCTGTGCGTCGACGTGAAAACAGAGGCGATCGGTCGCCCCTCGCCCACGTAGTGGGAGAGGGGTCGGGGGTGAGGGCGGGCCGTTAGTTGGCCTGTCCGCCCGCTTCGTAGGTCCAGCCTTCCGGCGCGCTGAGCCGGTCGGGCCGCTTCTTGCCGGGCATGGGCGCGGACGCAGGCGTTGCCGATTCGAACGGCCACGGAAACGGTTCCGCCCGGGACGGCCATGGCCTGCCCGGTTCGATCATCATCGGCGTGGAAACCGCATCGTGCGCGGGAGCTTTCGACGCCGGAGCTCGGCCCGCGTCCGCCGCGATGGGCGCCGGCTGCCGCACGAACGCCACCAGCCCCATCAGAAAGGCGCCGGCGGCAAACCCCGCCAGTGCAACCAGTACCGTGGAAATCGCGCCCGATTGCCGGCGTACCGCCACCGATCCGCTTCCCATAGCGCAGCTCCCCCAGTCAAGTCGCCTACCAGGTAAGACGGTCTGCGACGCCGAGACCGGACATCGAAATCACGTTGCCGGTGGGGTCACAGGCCGGAGCGTTGTTCGCCGCCCGCCCGCCACGTACACTGCCGGCGACCCGATGAGTGACTGGGATGGAAGGCTGCTTTCTTCGCTTCTACGTGCACGAAGGGCACCGGCACCAGCAGACGCTGCTGTGGGAATGGCTGTTGCAGCAGGCCAACCAGATGGGGATACGCGGCGGCTCGGCGTTTCGAGCGATGGCCGGATTCGGCCGCCATCACATCGTTCACGAAGACCATTTTTTCGAGCTCGCCGGCAGTCTGACGGTAGAGGTCGAGTTCATCGTCACGGATCAGGAGGCCGAGCGCCTGCTGCAGCGGCTGCGGCAGGAGAAGGTGCGCGCCTTTTATGCGCGGATCCCGGCGCGCTTCGACGTGCTGAATCCCGATCCCGGCGACTGACCCGCCTACGCTGCTGCGCAGCTACGGCGGGCAGGCCCGCCCAGGGATCGCTCTTGCGCGGAGCGGGGGTCTGCTGCGCAGCTACGGCGGGCAGGCCCGCGCTGGCTCAGGGGTCGCTCTTGCGCGCAGCGGGCGTTGCGCCGCGCATCACCAGTTCCCGGAAACGCCGCAGCTCGGCGTCGTAACGCTCGTTGATGCGCTGCATGTCGGTGCGTATGTCGTCGATTGCGCGCTGCTGCTGCGCCTGCAGCGCCGCGTTGTCCTCGAGCGCGCGTTTGAGCTTCTCCGGCATCTCACGCTTCAGGTAGAACTCTTTCTCGTCCTCCAGGCGCTTGCGGTCCATCTTGAATTCCTTCAGCTGCTGGTTGGCCCGATCGATCAGCGTCTGACGGCTTGCCAGCGTCCGATCGCGGCTGGTTTCGATCTCCTCCTCGCTCGAATAGGTCTCCAGCAGCGCGCGATCCCTGCGCAGCTGCTCCTGGGCTTGCATCTCCCGCTCGTGTCGCTGCTTGTCTTCCAGTTCGCGCTTCTTCTTCTGTTCCGGCGTCAGCGGCGGCTCGATCACGCGCCTGACCGACCCATCGCGATTGAGCTCGCGAATCGGGACGTTCTGGCAGTCGGGCGGGGGCAGGTCCCCGGTCAGCGTGCGGCCGCCCGGCGTCGTGCACACGTAGAGCTGGCACCAGGCGCCGATCGACGGCACCGCCAGCGCCGCGGCAACACTCCAACGCACGATCCAGCGCCGGCTCCGGCGGGCCCGCCAGCCGTAGCTGCGCAGCAGCGTAGGCTGGCCTGCCCGCCGTAGCTGCGCAGCAGCGTAGGCCGGGTCAGGCGCCATAGCGCTTTCGATACGCCTCGATCGACGGCAAATGCGGGCGCGCCGCGGCCGCCGACGGCGAATCCGAACGCAACAGGCTGATCAGGTCGTCCAGATTCGCGATCGAGATCACCGGCAAGCCCGTGTCCCGCTCGAACGCTTGAACCGCAGAAAACTGCGACAGCGCGCCGTCCGCGCCGGTGCGTTCCATCCGATCCAGCATGATCACGACTCCGGCCGGCGCGGCCCCGTGCGCTCTGATCAGGCCGAGCGCCTCGCGCTTGGCGGCCCCGTCGGTGATCACGTCGTCGACGATCAGCACCCGGCCGTGCAGCGGGGCACCGATCAACTCGCCGCTTTCACCGTGATCCTTGCGCTCCTTGCGGTTGTAAGAGAACGGAACGTCCAGATCGAACCCGGCCAGCGCAACCGCGGTGCTCGAGGCGAGCGCGATGCCCTTGTAGGCGGGCCCGAACAGCATGTCGAACCCGACCCGGCCTTGATCGCGGGCGTCCAGCAGAGTCTGGGCATAGAATCGCGCGAGCTTGCCGAGCGTGGAACCCTGATCGAAGCGGCCGGCGTCGAAGAAATAGGGCGTCTGGCGCCCACTGCGGGTCGTAAAGTCCCCGAAACAAAGAGCGCCGCATTGAAGTGCGAATTCGAGAAACTGCTTCGGCACGGACATTCGATCGGGTTTCCTTCGGAGAATCGGTTGGGCGGGCCGTCCCGGTCTCAGACGGCATTGTCCCAGATCCCCCGGGATCTCCCGGGCCCGCACTCCTGGTAACCTGCACCGGCAGTAGATGTTCCAGGTCGTCACCTTGAACGCCAATGGTCTGCGGTCGGCCGTGTCGAAAGGCCTGCTGCGCTGGCTGGCGCGGCGCGAGCCCGACGTGACGTGCCTGCAGGAGGTCAAAGCGCAGCAGGCCGACCTTTCGGAGCGGCTGCTGAATCCGGCCGGTCTGCACGCGCATTTCCATTTCGCTCAGGCACGCGGTTACAGCGGCGCGGCACTGCTGTCGCGCAGGCGCCCCCGCAAGGTACAGATCGGATTCGGGGTCGACGAATTCAACCGGGAGGGCCGCTACGTCGAGGCCGAATACGCCACCGTCAACGTGATATCGGTCTACTTTCCATCCGGGTCGAGCTCTCCGGAGCGTCAGCAGGCCAAGTTCCGCTTTCTGGACGCGTTCTTCCCGCATCTGGAGAAGCTGCGTGCCAGCGGACGCGAGTACCTGCTATGCGGCGACGTGAACATCGCGCACCGCGAGATCGATCTGAAAAACTGGCGCTCCAACCGGAAGAACTCCGGCTTTCTGCCGCAGGAGAGGGCCTGGATGAGCCGCGTGTTCGACGAGCTCGGGTGGGTCGACGTGTACCGGCAACTGCATCCGGACGCCACCGGCGAGTCCTACACGTGGTGGAGCAACCGCGGCCAGGCGTGGGCCAGGAACGTCGGATGGCGCATCGACTACCAGATCGCGACTCCGAAAACGGCGGCGCGAGCGCGCCGCTGCGAGGTTTACAAGGCGCGCCGGTTCAGCGACCACGCCCCGTTGATCGTCGAGTACTCGGGACGCCTTTGAGGGTCGGCGCGTTGCGGATCAACATCGTGCCGAACACCAGCAGGTAGGGCGGGCCATAAGAGAACCCGAGCGGCAGCATGCAACGCACGGCTGGATTGCCGTAGTTCCGGCTGCGCGAGGCCGGCGTCGATCTGGCGACGGTCGGGCCCAATTTGGTCGAAAGTGCTGTCAGGCCCTCGCTGGTCGCTTAGTCTTAGTACTAAGCTGCCGTAGCAAGGACCTCCTTCGCAGGGACCCCGTCGGACAGACGCGCCAAAATCTGAGGGAGTCGGGCAACCACGTAGAGCCAACAACTGAGATCAGAGCGAAGTCTCGCACCGTGAATGCGCGGTCGATGAAGTCCTGTACTAGTTCACGCGTACTGACGATATCCACTGGATCCATTCCGGCGACCGTCGACAAGTCGATGAGGAGATTCGTCGCCCCGGCCGCAATGTTTGCGTGGCCGAGCCGCCTGATGATTTCCGCCGTGGTGCCATCGCTGTCTTCGATGTCTTCCAACTTCAAGCGAAACGTTAGGCCGCGGCCCTCTCGAGAGGCGATCCGAGCAATTCGGTCCCAGAGTTCAGGTTCATGATCAAAGCCGAAGACGGGAACAAATGGGATTCTGAGGCCTCGCAGATTGGCGCATAAAGCCTCCAGTGCCATGCTTCGGTCAGTCATTCGGTCTGCTGGTGCTATGGAATGCAGATCGAGTGACACGGTCTGCAATGGGCAATACTTTTGAAGCTGCGACGAGAACCGCATGCAATTCGCGTCAATCCGCTCTCCCTCATTCGGGGCTAGCAACTCCACCATTGGCAGCATGTGAGACGCCAGTGGACGAGGGAGCCTCCC
>VBCK01000133.1 GCA_005882215.1 Betaproteobacteria bacterium
CAAGCCGATGGTGATCGGGATCCTCACGATCCTGGTCATCTACGTGACGATGGTGTACGGCCCGATCGCCGCGATGCTGGTGGAGCTGTTTCCGACCCGGATCCGCTACACCTCGCTGTCGCTGCCATATCACATCGGCAACGGCTGGTTCGGCGGCTTCCTGCCCGCGACCTCGTTTGCGATCGTGGCCGCCACCGGCAACATCTACGCCGGGCTGTGGTACCCGATCATCGTGGCCGGGATGACGTTCGTGATCGGTACGCTGTTCCTGCCGGAAACCAAGGACCGCGACATCTACGCGGCCGACTGACGCCCCGTCGCTCAACTATGAAAACAGTGGGCCGACTCGATCGGCCCTTTCATCGATGACCGAGGCCGCGCTTCTGAGGTCTTCCCAGGAGCGGACTCAGGCGATGAGGCGGTCGCCGATCCGGTAGGCGTCGACGAAGCGATCAAGTCCGTGGGTGCCTCCGTTGACGAGGCGTCGGGCCGCTTGGAAGTTTCCATGCAGCAGTGCATCCTTGATCGACAGTTGGCGGTCGCCGATGAACAGGGCGAGCAGGTCTGCCGCGATGTCGGGACGATTCGCCAGTTCCGGATTCGCGATCAGATCGACAGGCGTGCTCAGCCTCGGCCCGTACTCCTGATAGTGCGCCCGCCCGGTAAGCTGGACAAACCCTCTGCCGCAGAAAGTCTGGCCATCCGGAGGGCCCTGGTTTCCCAGGTCCGCCCGGTAGTCATACAGATCGAAGGGATGCTGGTTTGGCGACGTATTGAAGCTCGAAACACCCTCACTGATCGGAACGAAGCCCTCGGTCTCTGCGCGAATCGTTCCCAAGGCCACCAGCACCATGGTCTTGTCCTGCAACGTGTGGCGCACCAGCGCTTCGAGAACAGGCGGCAGGTTCGCCTTGATGTTTCGCACGGGCGTTGCCGGAAACATCTGGCTGACCATCTGAACCGAGACGGAACCCGTCGAGTCCGGCAACGTGTCGTCGGTTGCCAGACCCAGGGCGAACAAGGTTCGCGGACCGGCAATGCCATCTGCGAGCAAGCCATTGCTGTTCTGGAACGCAACGACGGCCGCAACGGTTGCCGGTCCATACAGCCCATCCAGGTCGCCGGGTTTGAAATTGTGAGCGGCCAGGGCACGCTGAAGTTCGATCACGTCAGCGCCGGTGGCACCGGGTTTCAAGACAGTGCTAGTCATCGAATTGCCTCTCGCGGAGGATTCGATTCGACATCGAGCGAGCCCACACGGCGCGACTCACTGGCTGGGTGGGCGATCGGAGTCTGGCTCGCGAGCACCCGACCAACGGAGCGGCGCCGCTGGAAGGTTGACTGGATTTGAAGGTGGGGCGGTGCCGAACTACTGCCCGCCCGCCTTAGCTTGATCGCTCCCGTATTGAGTGCACTTTGCGCACCCAACGGGACAACGTTCTCCTGAGGAAGCTTTCGGCAGGCGCCGATGCCGCCTGGGGCTGTCTGGCCGCCGCCGCGCGAGGATCGGCTTCATGCGGCAGTTCGCCGATCACGAGCACGCCGTACAAAGGTCGCTGGGTCACGTCGCATTCCTTCAGCCGCACCGTCATCGACTGCGGCCGTCGCCTCCCGTTCCCCTACAGGCATTAGACCACAATATTTCGCCATGTGGTAGCAAGATCGGCGAAGGGACAGTGCCGGGGCGTCGTTCACGCGATAACCGTGACTCAGGTGGCTTCCAGTAGCATTGGCGCACTGGCCAGGTCGAGTCCTTCGAGATCGTCGAGTATGTCTGCTCTCACAAAACCGTCCGTTCGCCCCCGTTGCCCGAACTTTTCCTCAGGGCCCTGCGCGAAGCGCCCCGGGTGGTCTTTCGAGGCGCTGACCGGCGCAGCGCTCGGCCGCTCTCACCGAGCCAAGATCGGCAAGGACAAGCTCAAGCAGGTCATCGACGAAACGAAGGCCCTGCTCGAGCTGCCGCCGGAATATCTGGTCGGGATCGTGGCGGCATCCGACACCGGTGCGGTCGAGGCGGCCCTGTGGTCGCTGCTCGGGCCGCGTCCGGTCGACGTATTCGCCTGGGAGAGCTTCGGCAGGGAATGGGTGACCGATTGTGTGAAGCAACTGAAGCCGCTTCAGACCCGTAGCTTCGTCGCCGACTTCGGCCGGTTGCCGGACCTGTCGCAGGTCGATGGTGATCACGACATCGTCTTCACCTGGAACGGCACGACCTCGGGTGTGATCGTTCCCGATGCCGATTGGATCGACGACCATCGCCAGGGGCTTTCGATCTGCGACGCCACGTCGTCGGTCTTCGCGGTGCCGATGCCCTGGTACAAGCTCGATGTAGTCACGTTCAGTTGGCAGAAGGTGCTGGGCGGCGAAGCGCAGCACGGAATCCTGATTCTCTCGCCGCGCGCGGTCGAACGCCTCGAATCGCACAAGCCGGCCTGGCCGGTGCCCAAGATCTTCCGGTTGACGAGGGAGGGCAAGCTCAACCGCGGCATCTTCGAGGGCGAGACGATCAACACTCCGTCGATGATGTGCGTCGAGGATGCGCTGGATGCGATGGCGTGGGCCAGATCGGTCGGCGGTGCACAGGGGCTCGCGCAGCGCACGCAGGACAACTTTCGCGTGCTGGCGCAATGGGTCGAGCGCACGCCGTGGATCGATTTCCTGGCCACCGATCCGGCCTCTCGCTCGCCGACGTCGGTGTGCATGAAGCTCGCCGACCCGGCGTTGGCTTCGATGAGCCTGGAGCATCAGGCGGCGTTTTGCAGGCGGTTGACGTCGATGCTCGACAAGGAAGGCGTCGCCTACGACGTCGGCTCCTATCGCGATGCGCCGCCGGGCCTGCGCGTTTGGTGCGGCGCGACAATCGAGTCCGAGGATATCCGAGCCTTGGTCGCGTGGTTCGATTGGGCGTACGCGACCTGCCGGGCCGAAGCAGGTGTCGCCGCGTGAGCTTTCGCGTCCTGATCACCGAGACTCTGTCGCCGCGGGCGGTCCAGATCTTCGGCGAACGCGGCATCGAGGTCGACCAGAGAAAGGGCCTGGCCGCGGATGAACTCAAGGCGCTCATAGGCGCTTATGACGGTCTCGCGATCCGGTCGGCGACGAGGGTCAACAGCGAGATCATCTCGGCTGCCACGAATCTGAAGGTGATCGGTCGCGCCGGGATCGGGGTCGACAACGTCGATGTGCCGGCCGCCACTGCGCGCGGGATCGTCGTGATGAACACGCCGTTTGGAAACTCGATCACCACGGCCGAGCACGCGATCGCGATGATCTTCGCGCTTGCGCGTCAGCTGCCGGCCGCCAACGCGTCGACCCACGCTGGCGAATGGGAAAAATCGCGTTTCATGGGCGTCGAAGTCACCGGTAAGACGCTCGGCATCATCGGCTGCGGAAATATCGGATCGATCGTGGCCGACCGCGCGCTGGGTCTTAAGATGAAAGTGATCGCCGCCGACCCGTTCCTGACGCCCGAGCGCGCGGCCGAACTGGGCGTCGAGAAAGTCGATCTGCAGGATCTGCTGCCGCGTGCGGATTTCATCACGCTGCACACACCATTGACTGCCGAGACGCGCAATCTGGTCGATTCGAAATTCCTCGCCCGCTGCAAGAAGGGCGTTCGACTCATCAACTGCGCCCGCGGCGGGCTGGTGGTCGAGGCCGATCTGAAGGCAGCTCTGATCGGCGGGCAGGTCGCCGGGGTCGGTTTGGACGTGTTCGCCGAGGAGCCAGCCCGGCACAACCCGCTGTTCGGGATGGACAACGTCGTCTGCACGCCTCACCTCGGTGCCTCGACGATGGAGGCGCAGGAGAACGTCGCGCAGCAGCTCGCCGCGCAGATGAGCGACTTCCTGCTGACCGGCGCGGTGACCCACGCTCTGAACATGCCGGCGATGTCGGCCGAGGATGCGCCGAAATTGCGGCCGTACATGAGGCTCGCCGAGCTGCTCGGGGGCTTCGCGGGCCAGGTTACCCACAGTGGCATCCGGTCGGTCAGCATCAGCTACGAGGGCCACGCGGGCGCGGTCAACAGCCGTCCGTTGTCGAACCTGATGCTGATGGGCCTGTTGCGACCGTCACTGGACGACGTCAATATGGTCAATGCGCCGGTGATCGCGAAGGAGCGTGGCATCAAGGTTCGTGAGACCCGACTGGAGACCGAAGGCGACTACCACACGCTGATCCGCCTCGACGTCGAAGCCGATTCGGGCGAATTGCGGATCGCGGGGACCCTGTTCGGCGGCAAGCCGCGCCTGGTTGGAATCGACGATGTGACGCTGGAAGCGGAACTGACGCCGCACATGCTCTTTATGCGCAACGAAGACAAACCGGGTTTCATCGGGCGGCTTGGCACGCTGCTCGGCGTGGCCGGAATCAACATCGCAAACTTCAACCTGGGACGCAGCAGACCCGGGGCGACGGCTGTCTGCCTGGTGGCGGTCGACGGTGCGGTCGAGCCGTTGGTACTGGATCGAGTCAGGGCTTTACCGGGGGTTATTGACGTCGACCTGCTGCGATTCGAGAACGGTAATTGACAATCCAGGTGGCGTGCGAAGCCCGGCGCTGGAGGTGATTCGTGCTTAATTGGTCGCCGTCGACGACCGCAGATCCGGCTTGACCAACCCCTTCGCAACGACGGGAGGATTTGAGCGGGCGTCGCGAAAAATGCTGGAAACGTCGAACCAGCCGACAGCTCCGAACACGAGAGATGTGCCGATAGTCAGCGCCAATCTCTGAGGCAAAGTGATCTTTGCTCGCACAAAAAACACCAACGCGCCGACGGCTGACCACAGACATGCGAGCACCAGTACATAGACCATTTGCGCTTCCCCACTGCCCCGAACTCCGCGAATGCCGCACGGACCGGCAAAGAACGACCACAGTGTGCGTTGCGCGGGCGATCTTCGAAAGTGAGGAAAGTCACCATAAGAACCGGGGGGACGCCCGCTACGACGCCCGGATTTTCCTGCATTCCGGTGCCGTGATTTACCTCGGATACCGTTTGCGCCGCTTATAACCAATGCAGCGCAATTTGGCTTCTTTCGATGTTGGTATGACCGCTTCGAGACTTGCATCGGCGGCGATTCTTGCCTTCGCACTGGCGAGCGCGGCCGCCGCAGAGGGTTTTAAGGTTTACCCGGGTGCGAAAAAATACACGCCGCCGGATACCGAGCAAACCAGGGCGTTCATGAGCGCGCTGCGCCCGGGCACGACGATCACCGCCTACCTCACCAACGATTCATTCGAGCAGGTCGTTTTCTTCTATAAGACCTTCGCCAAGGAATTCACGAGTCCCGGTATGCACCCGGCGGGCAAGCTTCCAAGTGGCGAGCAGATAAGGAAAACGTTTCTGATTTTCGATGGAGCCCCGGACCTCCTGAAGTCCAAGAGTTGGGCCAGCGTCCAACACCCGTTCATCGGCTCGGTGTCGGTCAAGGCAGGCGCGCCGCAGTACCGGGACGTCCGAGACGTGACCGAGATCGTGCTGACCGAGAAGAAAGAGGTCCCGAAGGCGAAGGACTAGATCGGTAATGCGGACCTGGCCGGTTCCCTTACTGACCGGGGTCGCAGCGTCGTGATCAGCGAAGCTCGTTCTTCACCACGACGCCAGCGCGCACGATCACCCGCAGGCTCCGGCCGTCGGCGGCGAGCAGCGCGACATCCTTCAGCGGGTCGCCGTCCACCACGATCAGGTCGGCGTGCGCTCCCGGCTCGATGCATCCTATCTGGCCGCGCATCATCATCATTTCCGCGGGAACCGAGGTCGCTTGGCGAAGGATCTCCACCGGCGTGAACACCTCGCTGCGCAACGTGAACTCGCGGCACTGCTGGCCGTAGGTGCTGCCGAGCAGGTCCGTACCGAAGCACACCTTCACGCCGGCACGGCGCATCGAGTCAAGGCCGGCCAGCGCCGACTCGAATGCAATGTGGGCTTTTTCCTGGGTTTGCGCGGGCAATCCCATCTGCCGCCCTGTCTCGACCAGCGCGTTGATGACGGCCATTGTCGGCACGATGTAGGCGCCGCGTTCGGCCACGAAGCGCGCCGTTTCGTCGTCGATCAGCGTGCCGTGTTCGATGCTGCGCACGCCGAATTCCACGCTGCGGCGCACCGCGCTGGCCGGGTGGCAGTGCGAGGCGACGTAGGTGCGCCGCTCGACGCACTCGTTCACGATCGCGCGGATCTCGTCCTCGCGGTACTGGTTCATCCAGATCGGATCGGTGGGTGACAGTACGCCGCCCGAGCCCATGATCTTGATGCAGTGTGCGCCCTGTCGAAGCTCCTCACGGGCGGCGCGGATGCATGCATCGACTCCGTCGGCCAGCACGGCGAACGTGTTGAACAGCGCTCGATCGCCGCAAGAGCAGAGCGCCCCGTAGTGCGGCCGATCCTCGATCTGGCGCAAGTCGCCATGGCCGCCGGTCATCGACAGAACTTTGCCGGCGTACAGGTAGCGGGGCCCGTTGATCAGGCCGTCCGAGAGGGCACGGTACAGGGAATAGTTGCCGCCGCCGATGTCGCGCACGGTCGTGAAGCCGCATTGCAGCGCATGCGTCAGCATGCGCACCGCGTGCGCGGTGCGGTACGCCTCGCCGAGCGCCTCGATTCTCTGGATAAGGACGTCGCTGGCAAAGGCGTGTACGTGCGCATCGATCAGCCCGGGCATCAGCGTGCGTCCGGCGACGTCGAGCACATGCGCATCCTGTCCGCCGAGCGGCTGGGCTGAAACCTCCTGGATCCGCCCGTCCGCCACCCGAACGGACATCCCTTCCGGGCAGTCCGCGTGGATTCCGTCGAAGATGCGCGCGTTCTTGAAGATCAATTGAGGCATCGAGGCAGTCCGGCAGGCAGGGTGCCGAGTCTACGCGCGGACACCGCGCACCCGGTACACTTGCACCGTCGGTTCAACCGGACCAGGCAGCACAAGATGGGCACTACGCCACGGGAGCCGCGCCCCGACAAGGATCTCGATCTGGAAGCCGTGCGCGAGGTCGAGGCGGCCGTCACGCGTCTTGCCGAGCGGTTCGCGCAGCGCGACCCGAAGGTCTCCGCGGCGCTGCAGCGCGAGGTTCACGTGTTGCGCGAGATGCTGGCCGGGCACGCGCCGTCGGGCGCCGGCCTGCGCGGCAGCCTGCATCGGCTGCGCGAGCTCTACGATTCGGTCCTGGTTGGAGGACTCTACGAAGAAACCAAGGACGCGAGCCTGTTGATCCTGCTGAATCAACTCCTCGGCGTCTAAGCGGCCATCGCCGCGCGGGCGGCGAAATTCATTTTCCGGCGGCCGTTCGGCTCTGTTCCAGCAGTTTGCGCACCACCGCCTGGACCCTCTGGTTCATCGGCTCGTCCGGGCTGGCCGGGGTGGCATACCACTGGGCCAGCAGTTCCTCGGCCTGCGGCCGCTGCTGTCGGCCGCCACGGAAACGGCTCTGCAGGCGTTCCAGCTGGTGCCGGCGGCGCGCCGGCGCGAACTCGTCGGGCGTCGGCAGGTCCAGGGCGATCTCCAGGTCGATCAGCAACGCCTGGCGCGCCTCGCGGCCCGCGGCAAGGCCGTCCGCGTCGACTCCGTCGGCGGGCGCCGCCTGCCGCGCCAGGGCCTCCAGCTGTGAGCGATACGCCTGCTGGTGCAGTGTCTCGATGCGCTGCTGCGCCTGTCGCCGCAAGTCGCGCGCACGCTGCTCGAGCGCGTCGGCCGACGCGCCGGCGCCCGCCTTCGCGGCATCCCACTCGGCCTGAAACTGCCCAAGCGCGCGCTTGATATGGGTCGCGTCGGCCCCCGCCACGGCGGCTGCGAACGCATCGATCAGCGCGACGCGCGCCTGCGCGCGCATCTCTCTCTGCACGGACTGTTCGGCGCGCTCCGCGTCGCGCCGGGCGAACACGGCGTCACAGGCGGCACGAAAGCGATGCCACAGCTTCTGCTCGTCGCTTCGCGGCAGCCGCAGCTGGCCCGCCTCGTTGCGCCAGCGCTCCTGCAGGCTCTTGGCCTCGGTCATGGCGGCGCGCAGGTCCGGCGAGACGCGCAGCGCCTCGGCGGCGCCAATCAGTTGCTCGCGGCGTTGGATTTCCGAGGCGCGCGCTGCTACCAGGCGCTGGTCGACCTCGCCCACCACGGTGTCGAAGCGCTTGCGCAATACACGTTCGTCGCGAAAGCCCGCGCGCGCCGCGGCATGCCAGTGCTTTGCCACCTGGTCGCGCTGGACCTCGATGGCCGCATAATCGGGGCGTTCCCAGTCGACGGCCGCGACAAAGGCCTCCCACTCAGAGCAGAGCGCCTCCTTTGCCGAGCGCGCCTGCGCGCGCCGGGCCGCTTCCTCGGCGCGCTGCGCGGCGACCGGCTGGTAGGCTTTCACGAGCGCAGCATCGAAGCGCTCCCAATCGCGCAGCGCCGGCGAAGCCTGGGTACCCAGCCGCTTCCACTCCTCGCGCAGTGCGGGCACCGCGCGGGCCAGGTAGTCGACGTCGTGGTTTCCGGCAAGAAGCTCTTCGGCGGCCGCGACCAGGTGCTCGCGTTTCTTCTCCGCGCCCCACTTGGCCCAGCCGCTCAACTCGCTCAGGCGCGTATGGGCGTGCTGCAGTCGCGCCGCCAGGTCGCCGCGTAACGCGACGCCGCCGAGCGCTGCCTTGATCTTCCTGGCGGGCGCGTCGGCATCGGCCAGATGACCGGACTCCAGCGCCTGTTCCATCTGTTCCAGCAGGGTGCGCACCGCGGCCAGATCGATCCTGGGTCGCGTCGGCGGCGGCTCGGCGCTCTTGAGTGGCGCGGCTTGCGGCAGCGGCTGCAGCGCCTGCCAGCGTGCTTGGAGCGCTTGGCGGACTTCAGGGCGATCGGGTTTTGGCAGCGCTTCCCACGCGGCCGCGGCGTCGGACGCGACCGATCCGACGGCCAGCTCGGACAGGAATTGCTCGCATGCCTGGATGCGGGTGTTGTCCGCCGCCAGCGTCGCCAGGCGCGATTCGATCTGGTGCAGTGACGCGACCAGTTGCTGCCACGCGGCCTTGCCGCCGAGCCAATCCGGCAGGCGAGCCTGCCGCTGAGCGAGGGCTGAATAACGATCGTGCCATTGCTGCAGCTGGGCCGCGTCCAGGCACGCGGCGCCGGTGCACTCAGCCGCCAACTCAGCGGCTTCCTCCTTACAAGCCTGCAGACTGTGCCGGGCCTCCGACTCCTGCCTTAAACGCGTGTCCGCCTGATCGAGCAGGATCCGGCACTCGGCCAGGGGCTCGCCTGCGTCTTCCAGCGCCTGCAGTTCGCGCTGCAGGTCGAGCAGGCACGAAACGGACAACGGAGAGTGGCTCAGCATCTCATGCAGCGCAGCAGCCAGTTGTGCCGTGCGTTGGACCCGCTCGGCGCCCTGGCGCTGTCGGCGCAGCACGTCCGAGCAGTGGCGGAACACCCCTTTGTCCTTGCCTCGGCTAAGGCGCGCAACCTGCCCCAACACTTCGGGATCCGCGACGCGCTGGACGGCAGCCAGCCGCAACTCGGCGAAGCGCCCGAGCACCGCGACTTCGCCCAGCCAACGGTCGCCGTTCAGGCTCGCGAGCCACTGCAGCGCGAGCGACCTGTCGGCGACGTGGCGCAGTGCGGCCGCCCACACGCCAGGCGCATCGTCCGGTGAGGGCTTGCGGCACATGGCGGCCAGCGCGCAGCCCAACTCCTCGATGTGGCGCTGCCGTACCTCCTCGTCGGTGACCGTCGTCAAGGCGGCACGCACGGCATCGGGATCGACGGTGGGCGCGGGTACCGGTCCCGGCGCAGCAGGCCGCCGCGGCCCGTGCGCGGTGGGTTTCTCGGCTGGACCGCCCAGCAGCTCGTTGAACCAACTCATCGCATAGGGCAAATACGGGACGCGGGAAGCCAGATCGTACCGATTCCCACGCGAAACCGCCCCTGCCGCGTTGCGGTGCAGTCGCTTAAGAGTGCTGCCAGAGCTAAGCGAACCGGGGCGCTGAAGTCAGGAGCTGAAGCGCCGCTTCACAGATTCAGCCCGGTGGAGTGGGACTGACCGGCACCCAGGGCTCCGGGCACTGCGACACATACGGGTAGTACGCCTTGGCCGAAGGGCAGTAGTACCAGTAGGCCGGAGGGGGCGGCGCCGACGGTACGACAGCGGTGTCGGGTACAACATAGGCCGGGTACGACGGAGCGTAATAAGGGTAATAAGGGTAATAAGGGTAACCCCAACCCCCCAGCCAGGGATCCCCGTACGGCCCCCAATACCCGAACCCCCAACCACCGCGCCAGCCGCCCCAGTCGTGATCGTGGTGGTGCCAGCCGTGCCCGCCGCCCCAGCCGGGATGGCCGCTCCATCCGCCACTGTGGCTGGTTTGACCTCCGGTTCGACCTCCGCCGTGCCCCCCGCCCATGTGCCCACCTCCGTTGCCATTGGAGGAGGTCACGTGCACGAAGCCTCCGGTTCCGGCGGCATTGCCGAACGCGGCAGCCGGCTGGACCGAAAGCGCCAGCAAAGGCGCCGCCAGAATTGCTGCAAGCACAGTCGAATGAATCTTCACCGCGATCTCCTGCACCGCGCACTGCCCAAATCGACGCTGCGTCGACACTGCGGCGGCACTCTACCCTTTAGGCAGCTCTAGGCTACTGCGAGTTCCTGCCCGCGTAAATTCTTTTGGCGGGAGAACGCGCGCCGGCGCGCTGGACTGACGAAGGTCAATATCAGTACGATCGCAGCACGGATGACGGAGCAAGCCAGATGCCGGCCTCGTTGATACTGACGATTGTCGGGCCGGACCGCCCCGGCCTCGTGAACCTGATCTCGGACCGCGTCACCGCCCATGGCGGCAACTGGCTCGAGTCGCGGATGGCGAACCTGGCGGGACAGTTCGCCGGCATCGTTCACTTGCACGTTCCGCAGGCCAGCATCGAGGCGCTGATCGTCGCATTCCAGGAACTGGAGGCGCAGGGCCTGCGGATCGTGGTCACGCGCGGCACCGACGGAGCAAGCGGCGCACCGGGCAGGCGAATGAAGCTGGAGCTGATTGGCCAGGATCGGCCCGGCATCGTGCGAGACATCTCGCACGCGCTGGCAAGCCGCGGCGTGAGTATCGAGGAGCTGGTGACGGACTGCGTCAGCGGTTCGATGTCCGGTGAGAGCCTGGTGCGAGCTTCTGCACAACTGCGTGTTCCGGCGCACGTCGCCACGGCGCAGCTGCGCGGTGCGCTGGAAGCGATCGCGAACGACTTGATGGTCGACTTGACGCTGGACGACAGCGGGTCGAGCTGAGACATGGCCCGAGTCGAATTAGCGCGACTGCACGCCTCGGCGTGCGGTCGCGTCGTATCGTTCTCGATCGCCGAAGGCGCTTGCGATGTCGGGTTTTGATCCGCTTCTACGTCTGAGTTGAGTTGCGCCCAGCGCATCGATCTGTCCGCGCACCGTGAGCCGAAGCGGGGACACGAACGACTGCCTACGGGTCGGTACGACTGATATCTGGGATACCTGTTGCTGCGCCTGAACCCTTGCCGCACGCGTGGTTGAGCGCCAAAACGCGTGATTACCCGCGTTGGCGTTGATAGACTTCACCCCTTTGTTAGCGCGATGGTCGCTTTACACCCTATTGGCGTAGGCGAATCATCAGTCTCTGTTGCCGTTGCGCCGGGACGCGCAGTACTGCAGGGCAGTCACGGAATGAATTCGGCGCGGAAGATCGGCAGCACGGCAGGACTGCAGCCGATCGAGCGGAAGATTCAGGCTGTATTCGCCGGAGGTCTGGCGGCGCTTGGCGTTCTGGGCGCCGTTTCGTACTTCGGCATCCACCAGTTGCTGGTGCAATCGGCCTGGGCCGAACACAGCCGCCAGGTAATCGAATCGATGCACGCAGTCATGGCGTCGATGGCGGACGCGGAAGCGGCGCAGCGCAGCTTCGCGATTACCGGAGATGAGGCTTTTTTCGAGCCCTACCAGCGCGCCGCGCGTGAATGCAGCGAGGGCTTGCGCTCACTGCGCGCGCTGACGGCCGACAACGCGGATCAGCAGCGCAGGATCGATGCGCTTGAACCGCTGTTGGCTGACCGGCTGAAGCGGCTTTCCGAGCTGATCGACCTGAGGCGGGCTCGGGGACCCGCTGCGATTGCTTCGGCGATCGTCGTCGACCCCGGCCCGCCGGGTAGGGAGGTGGTGCGCCGCGCTGCCGGGGACTTCGAGTCGGCCGAGCAGACATTGTTGCGCCAGCGGGAAGGGCTGGCGCGCGCGCGTGGCCAGCTGGCTGCGGCGGTGCTGGCGAGCGGCGGCGTGCTTGCGGTGATACTGCTATCCGTTGCGGTGGTCGTGATCGGGCGCACGTTCAACAGCGCCCGCCGGGTCGAGGAGGAGCTCAGGAGCGATCACGCCAGGCTGGAGGAGTCGATGCGGCAGCGGTCCGATCAGCTGGCGCGTATCAACGAGTCCCTGCTCGAAAACGAGCAGCGGCTGGCGGACGTGATCGGCCTGAACGCGGAGCTCGAGCGGCGGGTCGAAGAGCGTACGGCCGAACTGCAGGCGGCCAACCAGGAGCTGGAGAGCTTCGGCTACACGGTCGCGCACGACCTGCGCGCGCCGCTGCGCGCTATGGAGGGCTTCAGCCAGGCCCTGATGGAGGACTACGGCGAACGCGTCGACGGCGAGGCCCGCGTCTACCTGAACCAGATCATCCGGGGCAGCGGGCATCTTGGCGAGCTGATCGACGGCCTGCTGCAGCTGTCGCGCAGCGTGCGGGGCGAATTGCGCCGGGATCGGGTCGACCTGTCGGCGATGGCCGAGGGCATCCTGGCAGAGTTTGCCCGCGGCGAGCCCTCGCGCAAGGTCTCCTGCCGGGTCGAGCGGGGACTGGTGGTTCGCGCCGACGCCCGGATGATGGAAATCGTGATGCGTAGCCTGCTGGGCAACGCATGGAAGTACACGGTGCGCACGCCTGCGGCGGCAATCCGTGTGTTCGCAAGCAACGATGGGGGAGAGCGCATGTTCCATGTCGTGGACAACGGCATCGGATTCAACATGGCGCATTCGGACAAGCTGTTCCAGCCCTTCCAGCGCCTGCACCGGCAGGATGAATTTCCGGGAATCGGGATCGGATTGGCGACGGTGCAGCGCATCGTGCATCGGCACGGCGGACAGATCCGTGCGGACTCGTCGCCGGGCCAGGGAGCCGAATTCTGCTTCTCCCTGGCACTCTCGAGTGACGACTTTGCGAGGACGATCCATGACGCCAAGAACAATGCTTCTGGTCGAGGACAACCAGCAGGACGAGTTGCTGATCTTGCGGGCGTTGCGCAAGGTGAATCTGCAAACCGCTCGACTTCTCGGAATTTGCCCAGACCGTGGCGCGTCTGGGCATCTACTGGGTGGCGACCAACGAACCGGTGTGAGAGGAAGCGCTCGTGGCCGGGTCGCTGAAGATCCTGGTGGTTGAGGACTCCGAGTCCGATCTGCGCCTGATCGAGCGCCACTTGCGGCAGCACGGGCTCGACGCCGCCTGCGTGCGGGTCGCCAGCGTGGACGCCTTGTCGGGCGCCCTCGTCGGCAACGATGTCGACCTGGCCCTGGTGGACTATCACGTTCCGGGTTTGCCGATCCACGACAGCCTGGCAAAGATCCGCACTGATGCGCCTGGACTGCCGATCATTCTGATGTCAGGCAGCATCGGCGAGGAAGCCGCGGTCGAGCTGCTCAAGCAGGGTGTGTGGGACTTTGTGCTGAAGGACCGTCTGGCGCGGCTGGTGCCGGCGATCGAGCGCAGCTTGCGCGAGGTCGCCGAGCAAGCCGCCCGGCGCGAAGCCGAGGAGCAGATGCGTCTGGCCGCCGTCGCGTTCGAGAACACGCTCGAAGGCATCATGGTGGCCGACGCGTCACATCGGATCATATCGGTGAACCGGGCGTTCACCCAGATCACGGGACACGCGCCCGAGCAGATTCTGGGTCGGGATCTGAGCGTGGTCGGCGCCGATAGCCAGGAAGGCGGGTTTTACGGAAAGATGTGGGCCTGGCTGGCCGAGCACGGGCACTGGCACGGCGAAGTCTGGAACCGCCGTCTGGACGGGCGGACCTACCCGGCGTGGTTCAATATCGCGGCGGTGCTTGGCTCCACCTCGACGGTCACGCATTTCGTCGGGGTGCTCACCGACATCAGCGAGCGCAAAGCCTCGCAGGCGCGCATCGAGCACATGGCGCAGCACGACCCGTTGACGGATCTGCCCAACCGGATGTTGCTGGCGGACCGGTTGCAGCAGGCGATCGCCCATGCGCAGCGCGCCAACCGGCGGCTCGCCGTGCTGTTCGTGGACCTGGACCACTTCAAGCACATCAACGATTCGCTCGGGCACGCAACCGGCGACCGCGTCCTGATCGAGATGTCGCGGCGGCTGGTGAGCAACGTGCGAGCCAGCGATACGGTTGCGCGCCTGAGCGGGGACGAGTTCGTCGTCGTGCTGCCGGACGCTGGCGGCGTCGAGGGCGTCGTGCGCGTCGTGGCCGGGATAACCCGCTCGATCGCCGAGCCGATCCAGATCGATGGGCACAGGATCCGACTGTCGTCGAGCATCGGCGTGAGTCTGTTCCCCAAAGACGGCCAGGACGAGTCGGCGCTGCTGACCAATGCCGATCACGCGATGTACCACGCCAAGGCGGCGGGCCGAGCGACGTACCGGTTCTTTTCGCCGGAAATGGACGCCAAGGCGCGTGAACGTTTCCAGATCGAAGCCGATCTGCGAGAAGCACTGGCCCGCCGGCAGTTGCGGCTGTTCTATCAACCCCAGGTCGACAGCCGCACGGCGAAGGTCGGCGGCTACGAGGCGTTGCTGCGCTGGGTTCACGCCGAGCGAGGCCTGCTGTGCCCGGGTGCTTTTCTGAACGTTGCCGAAGAGACCGGGCTGATCGTGCCGATCGGGGAGTGGGCTCTGAAAGAGGCCTGCCTGCAGTGCAGCCGATGGCATGCCCGGGGATTTCAAGGTTCGGTAGCGGTCAATCTGTCGGCCAGGCAGTTCGACCCTGAACATCTTCTGGAAACGGTGAAGGAATCCCTGCAGGACGCTGCACTGCCGGGTAAGTTTCTGGAGCTCGAGCTGACGGAGAGCCTTCTGGTCGAACCGACCGAGGTGACGATGAAGCTGCTGCACGACCTGAGGCAGTTGGGCGTCCAGATCGCCGTCGATGATTTCGGTACCGGATACTCGTCGCTCAGTTACCTGAAGCGCTACCCGATCAACACGCTGAAGATCGCACAGCCGTTCGTGGAGGAAGTCTCGGCGCAGTCCGACGACCGGGCGATCGTGCAGGCGATCGTGACGCTGGCACGCGCGATGCGCTTGCGGACCGTCGCCGAAGGCGTCGAGCACGAATCGCAGGTCAGGGCACTGCGCGAAATCGGCGCCGACCTGCTGCAGGGCTACTATTTCGGGAAGGCGGCTCCCGCTTCCGAGCTGCAATTGGTCACCGAATCGAACCAGGCGGTCTGACCGCCACCGCAGATGGATATTGGCCCGCTGAACGTACTGTGTATCGAGGACACCGAGTCCGACTTCCTGCTGATCGAGCGTGCGCTCAGGATGGCGGGCCTGCTCGGGCGCTGCGAGCGGGTCGAAAGCAGCGAGGCGCTGAACGCGGCACTGCTGCAGAGCCGATGGGACCTGGTGCTGTCCGATTATGCAGTGCCCGGCATGTATTTCACGGACACGCTCAGACGCTTCCTCCACCACTATCCGAACCTGCCACTGATCCTGGTTTCGGGCACGATCGGAGAGGTCAAGGCGTCCGTGATGGTGGAAGTCGGGGCCTGGGACTACGTGCCCAAGAGCCGACTGCGCCGGCTCGTGCCCGCTGTCAGGCGGGCGATCGAGCGAGCCGCAGCCCAGGCCGCCCGGCGACCCGCGGCGCGGGAGACGGCACCGAATCCGGCCGGCCCGCGCCAGCGTTGATCGTGTCCTAGCAGCCGCTTAGCGCGGAGCGGGTGTCGGCGCCTGCGCCGGCGCGGGAGGCTGCGGCGAAACCTGCTCCCATCCGCTGGGGCACTGGGACGCGTACGGGTAGTACGCGTTGGACTGACGGCAGTAGTACCAGTAGTTAGGCGGCGCAGGCACCTGAACGACCGGGTTCGGCTGCACATAAACCGGGTCGGCCACCACGACCGGCGGGTAGTAATACGGGTAGTACGGCGGCCCCCACCACCACGGGCCCGGTCCGATCCAGACTCCCACATGCCCGTGCCAGCCGGCGCTCGCCGTTGCGCACGCCACCAGGCAACCGACGCCGAAGGCAGCGCCCAGAACGATCTTCAAGAGGCGGTTCATAGAGACCTCCTTAATTCTCACTTAATCGTCGCTTCACTCGGTCCTAACCATGTGCGACTAATTTTCGCACGTGTTGTCCCCTGCGCTGTCGTGAGAAGTGTCAGCACTTGTAGGGACCGTAACCAGATGCAACCGGATGGAATGGAATTCTTGATATGAACTCTTATGCGAACAGGAGGAACGGGCGATGAAACTGAGATCGCTGAAGACGCTTGCGGCCAGCGCCGCGGCTTTTGGCATTCTGATCGTCGGCCTGGGGGGGTATTCGCCCAGCCGTGCCGGCATTCTTGATTTTCTGCAGCGCAAGGACGCGCAGACAGCCCAGGCCGATTCAGCGCGGCCGGCCGGCCAGAGTGTCGACGCGAATCCGGCACCGGTGCTGGCTCCGGGCCAAGCACCGAACTACCGGGCCATCGTTCAGCAATCAGGCCCGGCGGTGGTCGGCGTGACAGTCGAGGGCACGCGCAAGATCGGCCTGGACGCCTCGTCCGGACCCGATTGGGGCGACGATCCGTTTTTCCAGTTCTTCCGGGGTATTCCGGGGGTGCCGTTCCGGATCCCGCATTCGGGCGAGCAGCCGTTCCACGGCCAGGGATCGGGATTCATCATCAGCCGTGACGGCCTGATCCTGACCAACGCGCACGTGGTGCGTGATGCCCAGGAAGTCACCGTCAAGCTGGCTGATCGCCGCGAGCTGCGGGCCAAAGTGCTCGGAGCCGATGCTGCCACCGACATCGCGGTGCTGCGCGTCAACACGACCGGGCTTCCAACCGTGAAGATCGGCGATCCGAAGTCGCTGCAGGTCGGCGATTACGTGCTGGCGATCGGCGCCCCGTTCGGGTTCGATCAGAGCGCCACCGCCGGCATCGTCAGTGCCAAAGGCCGCTCTTTGCCCGGCGACGCCTATGTTCCATTCATTCAAACCGATGCGGCGGTCAACCCCGGCAACTCCGGTGGGCCGCTGTTCGATGCGGCCGGCAACGTGGTCGGCATCAATGCGCAGATCTACTCGCAGACCGGTGGCTACCAGGGCCTGTCGTTCGCGATCCCGATCGACGTGGCTTTGCATGCCAAGGATCAGATCGTCGCCACCGGTCACGCGAGCCACGCGCGGCTGGGCGTGATGGTGCAGGATATGAATCAGGCGCTGGCCGAATCGTTCGGGCTGCAGCGGCCCGATGGCGCCTTGGTGTCCAACGTTGATCCGGACGGCCCGGCGGCGAAGGCCGGACTGAAGCCGGGCGACGTGATCACGCACGTGAACGGCACCCCGATCGAACGGGCCGGAGATCTGTCCAGTCGGATCGGAATGGACGCGCCCGGCAGCCGTGTGACGCTGAAGGTGTGGCGTGATCGGTCCGAACGCGACTTCGACATCAAGCTGGCAGAAGCCGATTCCGGGTCGCTGAAGCAGGCCAACTCGGCCGGCACCGACTCGCACGGGCAGCTGGGCTTGGCGCTGCGGCCATTGACGCGCCAGGAGCGGCTCGAGCGGTCGCTCGACCACGGGCTGATCGTCGAAGACGTCGTCGGACCGGCGGCCCGCGCTGGCATACAGCCCGGAGACGTGGTGCTCGGAATCGATGGCCACGAGGCCAATTCGGTCGATCAGGTGCGAAGCGTGATGCGGAGCCATCCGAAGTCGGTGGCGCTGCTGATCGAGCGCGACGGGCAGAAGATCTTCATTCCGGTGAAGCTGGGCTGACCCGTGTAGCCGGATCGGAAACGCTGGAGATGACGATGCGCGGCACGGTGAAAGCAGTGGGGATGGTATTGGCAGTGGCGGGCCTTGCGACGTTGACGGGCCCGGCGTCGGCGGCGGTGACCCCGCGAATGCCGGCCGAGCAGCACCAGGGGCCGGTCGCTTACGTGACCGGGGGCATCGGAAAGTCCGAGGCACGGCTATTCGAGCGGCAAATGGATCGACACCGGCTGGCGATCGAGCTGCTGGAGCATGCCGGCAGGGCCCAGGAGTTCACCGCCGAGGCCAAGGTAAGGATCACCGATGCCCACGGCCGCACTGTGCTCGATACCAAGGCTGCAGGCCCGTTTCTGCTGGTGGACCTGCCGCCGGGCCGTTATTCGATCCTCGCCACGTTGAACAAGAAGACGCTGAGGAAGGCTGCGGTCGTCGTCACACGCGACAAGCTGGCGCGTGCGACCTTCGAATTTCCGGCGCGCACTGACGGCTGATCCTTATTGCAGGCTTGCAGGCGCAGGGTAAGCTCGACCCTGCGCCTGCGTTCGCGTTGCGGCGCTCCCGCCGGAGGACACCGCAGTCGCGATGGCCAATTCGATCGAGCACCTTGGCGCTCTTCTGCTGGTGGCGGCAGTGGTGGCGATCCTCACGCGCAAGCTTCACGTTCCATACAGCGTGGGGTTGGTGGCCACCGGGATGTGCCTGGCGCTGTTTTCGGTCGAACCGGACATACGCCTGACCCGCGATCTGATCTTCTCGACGCTGCTGCCGCCGCTGATCTTCGAAGCCGCGATGGTTCTGCGCTGGCGCGAGCTGCGGCCCGATCTGCTGCTGATCGTCGCGCTGGCTACCGTCGGGCTGGTGCTGGCGGCGGCCCTGACCGCGGCCGGCATGCACTGGCTGGCGGGCTGGAGCTGGCTCGCGGCATCGCTGTTCGGGATTCTGATCGCCGCCACCGATCCGGTGTCGGTGATCGCGCTGTTCAAGGAAGCGGGGGTGCGCGGGCGACTTCGGATCCTGGTCGAGACCGAGAGCCTTTTCAACGACGGCACCGCGGCGGTGCTGTTCGCGGTCGGCGCCGCGTTGGCCGCCGGCCAGGCGGTCACGCCGGGCCTGTTCGGCGTGTGGCTGCTGCAGTCCATCGGTGGCGGGATCCTGTGTGGCGCGCTGGTGGCCAGGGTGGTGCTGGCGCTGGCGAACCGGACCGACGACCAACTGGTCAAACTGACGTTCACCACCATTGCCGCCTACGGTTCGTTCCTGCTGGCCGAGCACTTCCACGGGTCGGGGGTGCTCGCGACCCTGTGTGCCGGGCTGTTGATCGGCAATCTTGGGCAGGGCATCAGCGCATCGGCCCGCACGCGCGTGGTGATCGAAGCCTTCTGGGACTTCGCCGCGTTCGTGGCGAATTCGTTGATCTTCCTGTTGATCGGGATCCACGAGGCGCAGCAGGATTTTCATGGGGTGTGGAAGCCCGCGCTGATCGCGATCGCGCTGGTCACGCTGGGACGCGCAGCAGCGATCTATCCGGTATGCGGGCTGTTCGTCCGCAGCGACAACCCGGTCAGCCTGCGCCAGCAGCACTTGCTGGTATGGGGTGGGTTGCGCGGTGCGCTGGCCTTGGCCCTGGCGCTGAGCCTGCCGACCAACGTGCCGGACCGGGAGGCGATCGCGGCCGTCGCGTTCGCCGTCGTGGCATTTTCGATTTTCGCCCAGGGCTTGTCGATCGCGCCGCTGCTGCGCCGTCTGGGGCAGATTCCGTCCGCCCAAGAGGGGAAGCCGATCCAATGACGCCTCAATCGCGGGCTGCGGTGATCGCCCGACGCAGTTGAGCCAGTGGTGCCGAGTCATCGAACAACACGCTATCGCCGTGCAGCTCGATGCCCAGCCGCTGCCACAGTTGCGGCAGATCGACGGGAACCGGCGTCGCCTTCATCTGATCGTACAAATCCTCGAGTACCGGGGAGCCGATGGCCGAATCGGCTGTGCGCAGCGCGCGCTCCAGCGGCCAATCCGCCTCCATGTTGCCGCCGGCCGCGACAATGGCGCGCAACGCATCCTGCAGGCCCAGGCGATTGTGCGTGCGTTCCCTGATCTGCACGTCGGCAAGGAGGCAGAAAATTGCGCCGCCCCAATAGGTGCGGCCCCAGGTCGGTGTGTGGTCCAGGCCCTGATCATTCGAAGCGGGCAGGCCTTTTGGCATGAATCGCACGAAATCGCCCCAGACCTGCTCCACATTCAGGCGGCCTGCCTGCGCGCGCGATATCGGCTCGACATAAACAGCGAGGCCCTCTTCGATCCAGTGATGCTCTTCGGCGACCGACGGAAATGCGAGGTGTACCAGCTCGTGGACGACGACCCAGTCGTCGGCGAGCTGCCGTTCCGTGACAGCGCGACCCAGCACGATGCGTACCGCCGCGCCTCGATGCGCGAACGCGGTTCCCGAGCGCACACCGGCCCCGTCGACCGGCACGACGAGTACCTTCACATGGTCGACCGGGAAGCGGCCGTAATAAGCGGCAACGGTCCGGCCCGAGGCCGCAATCCATTCGATGATGACGCTCGGTAAGAGGTCAAGCACGCCCGGCGCGAAGGCGATGTCGAAGCCGGTCTTCCCGATCGCAACGTGCTTGGCCGGCAGGCGGTCAAACGCCTCGTAAGGCATGCGACGTGTCAGAAACGAGTCGGCGTCGCCCTGGGCCGATGCCGGACCGACGGCCAGCACGGTGAGGGCGGCGAACAAGGCACGAACGTGAAGGGAGCGCATCGGAGCTTCGAGTATGGCATCCCCAACGCCCACCCGCTTTCTGCCGCGGTCATTCGAGGCGCCCCGTCACCGCGTCGTGTCTGCTTTTTTGAGCTTGAAATCCCTCAACGGAACGATGTAGCCAGGTGGATCGCTTTTCGCGTTGATCAACAACGTCGAGGTTTGGGCGTCGGCGGTCGAACCCTCGACCACTGCGCCGCGCGGGATCGTAACGCATTGACCGTAAGCCACCTGCGCCGTCAGCAGCTTCTGAAAGGCCTCCGCGTCAGAGCGGATGCCCTGCAATTTGGAGACCTCCACGTTCGAATTACAGCCGAAGCTTGCAACCTGGGCTTCGAAGAGTATCTGAGAGGCGGAAACGAGAACAACGAGAACCCAATGCATGTCTTTACTCGAGGATGGCCTCAGGCCATGACCGAGGCTCGAGACGGTCGGCGAGCGCAATCGACGCCGCCCGGGCATACCCCGGGCGGCGAATATTTGAACGCATTCCGAAACAAAAAGGACCTCGCTACGGTTCAGTCTTCCCGTCTTGCCCTCACGTGGTGCTTGATCCAGTCGATGATGAGGTCCGCGATCTTGAGGTTGTTGTGGTCCTGCATGAACATGTGACTGTTGCCCGTCCCGATTGCGGGGACTTCGGGCAGATGCACGTAGGTAATGTCACCGTCGGCTGCCCGGATCGCCGCGATCTCCTCCGGGCAGGGTGATACGGGGCGCGCCTGCGGAACGGGGGGATTGCCCGTGGTGTAGTGATCGCCCTCGATGATCAGCATCGGGATTTTCGCCAGCGTTTCAACGTCGGCGTCGGTCAGGGTGCCACCAGGACCTGGAAGGAAACATCCGGTCTCCAGCTGGATGATGCCTCGCACTCCTGTCGGGTCCTGGAGCGCCGCTTTGGTCGGGAATGAGCTCGATTGGGAGTGACCCACCAGGATGGCGCCGCCCAGTTTCCTCGCGAGCACCGCCATTCTCTGCGGAGTCGGCCGAATATCGGCGGCATTGGGGCCAAACGTGCCCAGACTCGCGCTCAGGTCGGGAATGACCTGCTTGAAGAAGGTCTGGCTGCCTCCTGGCAGGACGGTTTCCATCGGGAACTGCTCATCAGGCCACGGTTCAATGGTGGGCGGCGAAGCGAAGGCGCCGCAGGGCGCGGTGCACGGTGGGCCGTAGCGGAATACATTCCAGGCGAACATGTCGGTCGCAATCAGAATGCTGGGATTGGCTGTACCGGTCTTGCCGGGTAGGGCGGGGAAGACCGGGTTGCCGCGTGCGTCCCCGGGGGCAAGACATCCGGCCGGGTTGGGGCCCGGGGGCGACGCGCCGTTGACGCACCCGGCCCCGGTGCCGTCGTCGGTGAACTCGGCGGCGTCCCTGTCATACCTTACCTTCTGGTAATGCAAGGCGTCGAAACCCGAGCGGGCGCGACCAACCTGGTCGGCCATGTAAGTATCGAAGCCGTTCCGGGTGAAGTACTCATACCAGCCCATCCGTCCATCGGGCGTGGTCTCCCACGTCTTCGAGCTCAGACAGCAGCCGTGCACGAAGACGATCGGAGGCAGGTTATTGCTCCTCGCCGGTTTTTGAAACTGCACGTACATCTGGTTGATCATCGAATTGCCGGGGCGTGCACCCGCGCCCACCCCCGCATACGGGTCAGGGACCGCGTGTGCATTGCCACCGATAAAGAAGCTGCCTTGCTGCTTGAGTGCGAGAATTCCCGTTGAAGGCTGTACGTCCTCGAACTCTTGCGCCGCGGCTAACCTGGGCAGCAGCGCGAGTGCAAATAGCGCTGGACTCAGCAAGACCCCGCGTGTGGTCAGTTTTGGTTTTACAGAGCGCATGGCTTCCTCCTGTCCTGGAACGCCGATATACGACGACACGGCAGCGGCCGCCGCCTTTCGGCCTAAAAACACTCTCCGCATTTCGTGGGCGCGAATCTAGAACAATCGTCCGATTTTTATCCGATTATTCCGCTCGTCCAGGGTCCCCCGGGTCGGCGAAATCGGTCTTGGATCCCTGATCAAAGCGAATCGGTGATGTACGGCCTACGGCGGCAGGCCCTTGGCGCCGGAGTGCTTCGCGGTGTCCAGACCGCGCACGTTGCGGAAGGTCGAGCCCGACAGATTCGCATCGGTCAGATCGGCGCCGCTGAAGTCGGTGTCGATGAACTTGGACTCGCGCAGGTCGGCGCCCGACAGATTGGCCCGCGCCAGCGACGTTCCGCTGAAGTCCCCGCCGAAGATGCGCACGCCGCGCAGATCGGCGCCGGCCAGCGTGGAGAAACTGAAATCGGCACGCGACAGGTCAGCCTCCCGCAGGTCGGCCCCGCTCAGGTCCGCCGAGCTGATCACCGCATGCATCAGTCCCATCGACTGGTTCTTCATGTCGGCCGCGCCATCCAGGCGGGCCAGATGCGCGCCCCGCAAGTCCGCCTGCCGAAGGTCGCCAATGAAGCGCGCCCCGGTCAGGTCGGCCCCGCGCAGATCGGCGCCGGCCAGTTGCATCGAGAACATCACTGCGCCGCGCAGGTTGGCGCGCTGCAGGTTGGCACGCTCGGCGAAGCTGACCGTCAGATTGCAGCCGGACAGGTTGGCGCCGGATAAATGGGCGCCGTTCAATACCACGGCGGTCAGATTCGCGTGCTTGAAGTCCACACCCGACAGATCCAGTCCCGACAGGTTCTTGGAACTGAGGTTGGCCGGCGCCCGCACCGTCGCCTCGGACAGCCGGGCCAGCACCTGGGTCCGGTCGATGCGCTCGTACCCTGAAAAATCGCCCATCGGCGGCATCTGCGCACACACCGGTGCGCAGCCGAACAGCACCGCGCAGCCCGCAAGGATAGCGGGCGAGATGAAACGTCCTGCCCGGCGCGAGCCTGCATCCGTCATGGGTCACCGCGAGCGACGATTTCCGTTCGCACGTTACACCACGCCGACACGCAGCGCAGCGCAACGCGAGTCGAACGCATGCCGCGGAGTATCATGCCCCGCTGCTCGCGCGGGGGCCTTCGCGGCTCCATCGACATTCAGCAGAACGGGAGGCCTTCGGTGCCCTGCTCTTTGCGGTTCACTCGCCTACTGGTGGCGGTGATTGTCGCGGCCGTCCATGCGATGGCCACCGCAGAAGGGCCCGACCAGACCCTGATGCGGTTTCCGACGCTGCACGGGAACACGATCGTGTTCGCCGCCCACGACAACTTGTGGGCTGTCGCACGAAGTGGAGGAACGGCGGCACGGCTGACATCGGATCCCGGCCGCGACCTGATGCCCCGCTTTTCACCGGACGGACGCTGGATTGCATTCACGGCCGACTACGAGGGCAATCGCGACGTATACGTGATTCCGGCCGGGGGAGGTGCGGCGCGGCGGCTCACTTTCACCTCCGACGTGGTGGACGATGCCCCGATGCGCTGGGGCCCGAGCAACATGGTCGTCACATGGACCCCGGACTCCAAGTACATCGTGTTCCTGTCGCGGCGCGACGCGTGGAACGCCGCGTGGCCAAGGCTGTTCACCGTGTCGGTCGACGGCGGATTGGCGCGGGCGTTACCGCTGGACCGCGGCGGATTCCTCAGCTACAGCCCGGACGGCCAGAAGATCGCGTTCAACCGCATCTTTCGCAATTTCCGCACCTGGAAACGTTACGAAGGAGGGCTGGCGCAGGACATCGACATCTACGACTTCTCCGCGCACAAGCTCACACATGTGACCGACTGGCCGGGTAGCGAGACCTGCCCGATGTGGTATCGGCAGACCATCTATTTCCTGGCTGACCACGACTCCAATCGCCGCGGGAACATCTGGGCCTTCGACACCGTGAGCGGCAAATTCCGCCAAATCACTCATTTCTCGGACTACGACATCGACTTTCCCAGCCTCGGTTCGGCCGACGCGGATGACGCGGGCATCGTGTTCCAGAAGGGCGGCAAGCTCTACGTGCTGGACCTGCCGTCCGAGCAGCTGCACGAATTGCAGGTGACGGTCCCGGACGACGGAACGCGCACGGGGGTGCACTGGGTGGACGCCGGCCCGCTCATTCGGGATAAGGACATGGCGCAGCAAACGGACTTCGACCTGGCGCCGAGCGGAAAACGTGCGGTGTTCTCGGCGCGTGGGGACTTGTTCACGATCCCGGCCGAATACGGCAATACGCGCAACCTGACCCAAAGTCCGGGCGCGGATGAGGACCATCCGAGCTGGTCGCCGGATGGCAGGACGATCGCGTACACGACCGATGCGACGGGAGAGCAACAGCTTGCGGTGCGCCCGGCCGAAGGCGGACCGGAGAAGGTTCTCACCCATTTCGCGACAGGGTACTTTTACACGCCGCGCTGGTCGCCCGGGGGCGACCGCCTTGCGTTTTCCGACAACGAGAATCGTCTGTGGATCGTCGCGGCCGAGGCAGGCGAGCCAAGGGAAGTTGCCCACGATCTGTACAACGAGATCCACGACTATTCGTGGTCCCCCGATGGAAAATGGCTCGCGTACAGCGTAACGGCGTCCAATCAGCAGCACGGGATCTGGCTCTACGACGTGGACGGGCGCAAGGCGACCCGCGTCAGCGAATTGCTCGCCAACGACTTCGCCCCGGTATTCGATCCGAACGGAAAGTATCTGTACTTCCTGTCGACGCGTCACGAGAACCCGACTTTCAGCCAGTCCGAATTCAATGTCGCGACATTGAAGATGACCGGCATCTACGTGGCGACACTGGCGCGGGGCGCCGCCTCACCGTTTGCGCCCCGGTCCGACGAGGGAGCCGCCGAGTCGACCGACAAGGACGCGGCGAGCAAGACCGCAGGTGACGGCAAAGAGCGCGGCCAGGGCGGCGACGCGCGTTGGAAGCCCGGCGCGAGCAAACCGTTGAAGATCGACCTGGACGGGCTGATGCAGCGGGTCGACCGAATGCCTGTGATCGCCGCCAACATCACCCAGATCGATGCCCGTGACGATCGGGTGTTCTACCTGACCGTTCCGAGCGACTTGATCGAAGGCCCTTTGCCGGGCGAAAAATCGGCGCTGCACGTGTTCGACATGAAAAAGCGCAGGGACGCTACGGTGGTCGAGGGTCTGAGCGGCTACGCGATCTCGGCCGATGGCGCCAAGGTCCTGTACAAGCTCGAGAAGAAGTACATCGTCGCCGATGCCAAAGCTGCCGGCGCGGGACCGGGCGGCGCGGGCGATGACGGGCCCAAAACCCTGGACCTGTCCCGTCTGCGCGTTCGCGTCGACCCTCGGCAGGAATGGCGCGAGATGTTCGCCAATGCGTGGCGGATCGAGCGCGATTTTTTCTTCAGCACGAAGATGAACGGCGTCGACTGGGCCGCGGTGCGCGCGCAGTACGAGAAGCTGCTGCCGCTGCTCGGGTCGCGCACGGATCTGAACTACCTGCTCGGGGAGGTGATCAGCGAATTGAGCAATTCGCACACCTACGTGGGAGGAGGAGACGATTTGCCGGCCGAACGCAGGGTGCCGACGGCCTTTATCGGCGCCGACTTCGCGCTGGACAGTGCGTCGGGCCGTTATCGACTGGCGAAGATCTACCGCGGCGACAACACCCGCGAGTATTACCGTTCGCCATTGAACGTACCGGGACTCGAAGTGCGCGAAGGCGACTACCTGCTGGCGGTTGATGAGGTCGAGTTAAAAGCGCCGATCGATCCCTACAGCCTTCTGGTCGGCAAACAGGATGGCACCGTGAAGCTGACCGTGTCGGCTGCGCCCGACGGCAAGCGCCGCGACCTGGTCGTGCAGCCGGTGAAGAACGAGTTGCCCTTGCGGCAGAAGGAGTGGATCGAACACAACCGGGCCCTGGTGGATCGGCTTTCCGGCGGGCGGATCGGCTACGTGTATCTGTCCGACATGTATGCGGTCGGCATGGATCAGTTCGTCCGTCAGTTCTACCCGCAGCTCGACAAGCAGGCGCTGATCGTCGATGAGCGCTGGAACGGGGGCGGCTTCATCGATCAGATCGTACTGGAACGGCTGCGCCGGGTGCTGGTCGGAATGGACACGAATCGCAATCGAACCTCGACGACGATTCCGCAGCAGATACTGAACGGCCCGAAGGTTTGCCTGTTGAACCATTACTCGGGCTCGGACGGCGACCTGTTTCCGTTCTACTTTCGCAAGTACGGACTGGGTCCGTTGATCGGAACCCGCACCTGGGGCGGCATACGCGGCATTCGCGGTGACTGGGGCCTGCTCGACGGCGGATACATCACGGTGCCCGAGGACGCCATCTACGACCTCGATTCGCAGTGGGCGATCGAAAACCACGGCGTCGATCCCGACATCGTCGTCGATGATTCACCGTCCGACTGGGAATCGGGCCACGACGTGCAGCTGGAGGCCGGAGTCAATTACCTGTTGGAGGCGTTGAAGAAGGCGGCGCCGGTGTTGCCGCCGCCGCCTCCGCTGTTGCCGGCCTACCCGCCCGGCGTGCCAAGCCCCTTGCCGCCGTCCAACTGATCGGGGTCGGGGTCCCGTGTGACCCGCACCGCCACGGCGAGCTCGTGCTCGCCGCCGCCACGGATCACGCCCCGCAGCGGAGCCACGTCGCCATAGTCGCGCCCGAGCGCAAGCGTCACATGGCGCCGCTGCGGGATCACGTCGTTGGTCGCGTCCAGGTCGACCCAGCCCAGCACCGGACAGTGGACCGAAATCCAGGCATGCGAGGCATCCGCGCCGATCGGACGGTGCGGCTGTGGCGCGCCGGCGGTGAGCAGATAGCCGCTGACGTAGCGAGCCGACAGGCCGATCGAGCGCAGGCAACCGATCATCACGTGCGAAAAATCCTGACAGACGCCGGTGCGCGCACGGAACGCCTGCAAGACGGGCGTCGAAATCTCGGTGCTGGCCGGGCGATACCGGAAGTCAGCGTGAACCCGGTGCATCAACTCGATGGCCGACTCCAGCAGCGGCCGGCCCGCAGCGAAGCTCGCGAGTGCGTACTGCGCGAGCTCCCGCTCGCGTGGAACGTACGGCGAGGCGAACGCGAACTCGGACGCCGGCACGTACGGCCCGGCGGCCCGGAACTGAAGCGAATCGCGCACCATCCGCCAGTCGGGGCTTGCTGCCGGATCCAGGTCCGGGTTGCGATCGCGCACGCGCAAGCGGCTGCTGGCCTCGACCCGCAGACGCTCGTGCGGAGAGAAGATCGAAAAGTACGAGCGGGTATTGCCAAACGAGTCGGTGCCGTTCGTGTAGTCGTTGGGTGCCGGATCGATCCGCAGCTCGCACTTTTCCACGCTCTGGTAGACCTCGCTGCGCGGAGTCAGGTGGGCCACGTGATGGCCGAGCTCCACCCGGGCGGAGTAGCGATACTCGGTGACGTGCGAAACCGACAACAGGGCGTCGCTCATCGCCCGGCTATGCGAGCATCGAGCGAAGCGGGGCATCGGCATGCGCGAAATAGTGCAGGTCGATCCAGTCGGACAAGTCGAACGCCCACCCTCGCAACTGGGTCGCCAGAGCGACCAGTCGGATCCAGCGCGCATCGTGGTCGCGCACCCGCAATTGCGCCAGCGACACGCCCAGTTTTCCATCGAGCAGGCCCTCGCCGGCGGGCGCCGGTCGCGCCCCGGCCGATTCGACCAGCGCCGCGACCTCACGCGCCAGCAGTTGAACGGTGCAGGCGGCCGAGCGGGGATTCGAGCTGTCCAGCACGAGCAGGTCGATCAGTGCGTCGATTTCCTGCCGGCCAGGGTAGCGGGATCGGTAGGTGATCGTGCTGTCAAACAGGGCGAGCGCCAGGTCGAAGCCGGCTTCCAGGCTGATCGCGTCCGTCTCGAACAGCGCAAGCAGCGTCGAGCTGATCGCGGTCAGCCGCTCGATCTGTCGCCCGATCGTCAGCAGGCGCCAGCCGTCGTCGCGCGTCATGCCGTCGGCCTGCACGCCGGTGATTGCCCGGATTCCAATGCTGACCGCCTCCAGCGCAGGCAGCGCATCCTCGGCAGTGCGTGTCGGGTCGCCGTGCGGCAGCGAAGCGGCGAAATCGCGCGCGGTGCGGTCGATCAGCTGCCAGTTCTGCAATGCCAACCGGTCGCGCAGCTCCGCCGCGGTGCGAACCAGCGCGGCCAGGTCGAATGCGACGCTCGTTGCACCGCTGCGATCGGTCAGGGCCGCCAGAACCGTGCGCTCGAACACGCGCGCCCCGCTGGCCGGCGGGGGCACGCGCTCCGGCACCAGGCCCAGCGCAGCGCACAGTCGTCCGACGGCGTGAAGCACCGGGGCCATCAGCGGCTCGTCCCCGTGCAAGGCGGCCAGCACGTTCTGGACGGCGCGAACCGCGTTATCGGTTCGCTCGGTGTAGCGCCCCATCCAGAACAGGTGCTCGGCAGCCCGGCTGGTAACGATGCGGCGCCTGGCCACCTCGTCGTACCGGGGCCGGCGATCGAGCAGCGTGTCGGTGTCGACCTCGCCGCCGGTGATCACCCACGTGTCCGCGCTGCTGCCGCCGAGCTGCATCGACACGTCCTTCTGCCGCTCGCCGATGCGTGTCAGCCCGCCCGGCAGTGCGTGCCACCCGCCGTCGGCGTCGGCGATCGCGTAGGTCCGGATCACCGCAACGCGCGGAGCCAAGGTGTTCATGCGCCAAGTTGGAGTCTGCGAGAAGGGCAGGTAGGACTGCACCGTGTAGAGCTCCGGATCCGCATCGATCCGTTCGCGGATCTGGGCCAGGTTGACCGGCAGGCCCTCGGCGTCCGCAGCCGGCGAGGGGACCGCCCCCGGATAGCTGGCGCGTATCAGCGCGCGCTCCAGGTTGGCCAGCGCATCCCGTCGGGCCGCCGCTTCGCCGCACCACCACGTGTTGCGCGCCGGCAGCATCAGGTCGGTTCCCAGCAGGTGGCGCGCGATGGCCGGAAGAAACCCGTGCACCGCATGCGATTCCAGGAACGCGGACCCGATCGCGTTGGACACCAGCACCTGACCGGCCCGCACCGCCTGCAGCAGCCCCGGCACGCCCAGCGCGGAGTCGGGCCGAAGCTCCAGCGGATCGCACCACGCGTCGTCCAGCCGGCGCAGCACGCCGTGCACGCGCTGCAGTCCGTGCAGCGTACGCAGATACAAGCGCTTGTTGCGCACCGTCAGGTCGTTGCCCTCGACCAGCGGAATTCCCAGGTAGCGAGCCAGATAGGCCTGCTCGAAGTAGGTCTCGTTGTAGGGGCCCGGAGTCAGCAGCACGATGCGCGGCGTCTCGTCCGGCTCGCGAGGCGCCAGCCGGTTCAGTGTCTCGAGCAGGCGCCGGAAGCCCGATGCCAGCCGCTGCACGTGCATCGCTCGGAAGCTGTCGGCGAACAGTCGCGACATCAGGATCCGGTTCTGCAGCGCATACCCGAGGCCGGATGGCGCCTGCGTGCGCTGCCCGACCACCCACCAGCGCCCGTCCGGACCGCGTGCCAGGTCGAATCCGACGATATGCAGGAACCGGCCCCCGACCGGCACGGTCCCCCGAAGCGATCGCAGGTAGCCCGGATTGCCGAACACCAGCGCCGGCGGAAGCAGGCTCTCCCGCAGCAGGCGCTGCTCCCCGTACACGTCGTCGAGGATGGCCGACAACAGACCCGCGCGTTGCACGATCCCGGGCTCGATCTGTTCCCAATCTTCGCGCGAGACTATGAACGGCAGCAGGTCCAGCGACCATCGGTGCGAGGGGTCGTGCTGGTCGCTGTATACGTTGTAGGTGATGCCGTCCTCGCGCACCTGGCGGGCCAGCAGCGCGGCGCGGCGGTCGAACTCGGCGATGCCCGCCGGCCCCACGTTCTGGAAAAACTCCTGCCAGATCGGCCGTAGCGCGCCTTGTGGATCGCGCAGCTCATCGAAATGACCGGCCGCCGCCGGCGCAGCCAGACGCGCCGCCGCCAGTATCGGATCGGCCAGGTTTTCCAGTTGCAGGTCAGCCCGGGTCACGAAGTCCTCAGCGAGGAATCAGGGCGGCGCAGATCCAGCGTGAACGGATACTCGAGGCTGCGCCGCTCGACCTCCACGTTCAGATCGCCCGGCGTGTGCGCGGTGCGCTCGAAGCGGGTCAGCCGCCGGCTCTCTGCTTCGTAGGCGTTCACCGGAAAAGTGTCGTAGTGTCGACCGCCGGGATGGGCCACATGGTAGCGGCAACCGCCCAGCGAGCGCTGCATCCAGGTATCGACAATATCGAACGTCAGGGGCGCGTGAACTCCGATCGTCGGATGCAGGCAGGCCGGCGGCTGCCAGGCACGGTAGCGGATCGCTGCGACGAATTCGCCCACGCGCCCGGTCGGTTGTAGCGGCGCCGGCCGCCCGTTCACGGTGATCGCATGGCGGTTGTCGTTCAGACCGCTGATGTGCAGCTCGACTCGTTCCACGGAGGAGTCGACATAGCGGGCGGTCGCACCGCCCGCGGGCTCCTCGCCCAGCACATGCCACGGTTCCAGAGCGCCGCGCAGGGTCAGATGGATGCCCCGCGCGCTGACTTCGCCGTAGCGCGGGAAGCGGAATTCGAAGTGCGGCGCAAACCAGCCCGGATCGAATTCGTACCCGGCTCGGCTCAACTCCTGCAGCACGTCCTCCAGGTCCATCCTCACGAATGTCGGCAGCATGAAGCGGTCGTGCAAGCCGGTGCCCCAGCGTGTCAGTCGCGCCGTATACGGCTGGTTCCAGAAACGAGCGACCAGCGCCCGCAGCATCAGCTGCTGCACCAGGCTCATTCGCGCGTGCGGCGGCATTTCGAATGCCCGCATCTCCAGCAGCCCCAGGCGCCCGGTAGGTCCGTCCGGCGAGTACAGCTTGTCGATGCAGAATTCCGCGCGATGCGTATTGCCGGTCACGTCGACCAGCAGATTACGGAACAGGCGATCGACCAGCCAGGGCGGCGCGGCGCCGCCCTGCGTGCTGCGGTGGCGCAGCTCCTCCAGCGCGATCTCCAGCTCGTACAGTTGCTCGTCGCGAGCCTCGTCGATCCGCGGCGCCTGGCTGGTCGGACCGATGAACAGCGTTGAAAAAAGGTACGACAGGGCCGGGTGGTTGTGCCAGTAGCTGACCAGGCTCGCGAGCAAGTCCGGACGCCGCAGCAGCGGGCTGTCGGCCGGTGTCGGGCCGCCCAGAACAAAGTGGTTGCCGCCCCCGGTGCCGGTGTGACGGCCGTCCAACATGAATTTCTCGGGTGAAAGGCGTGACAGGCGCGCAGCCTCGTACAGGAACTCGGCCTGGTCGACCAGCTCGTTCCAGCCGGAAGCCGGGTGGATATTCACCTCGACCACGCCCGGATCGGGTGTGATCGACAACTGCTTCAGCCGCGGATCGCGCGGCGGCGGGTAGCCCTCCAGCACCACGCGCACGCCGAGCTCCGCCGCGGCGGCCTCCACCGCGGCCAGCAGCTCCAGATAATCTTCGAGCCAGGCCAGCGGTGGCAAGAAGACGTACAGATGTCCGCCGCGGGGCTCCACGCACAGCGCGCTGCGGGTGATCCAGGCGGCCGACTCGAAGCGGCCGGGTTCGGGCTGGCTCTCGCTTCTGGCCGGCGCGCCGGCCGACTGCCAGCGCAGCAGCGACGCCTCGGCCAGCGCCGGGCGCGGCGCAAACGGATCGCGCTCGAGTACCTGCGCAGCGTCCGCTTCCGACACCCAGGGCAGCGAATCCAGTGGAAGCCGGTAGCCCATTGGCGAATCCCCGGGGATCAGGTACATCCGCTGATCGCGCAGGAACCAGCGTCCGGTCACCCAGGTCGGTTCGCGCCGCGCCGCACCTCGATCGCGCCGGATCGGAAGCGCGTATCCGATCGACTCGGCAAGGCCCTGCGAAAAGATGCGGCGCAGGCGCGCTCGCTCCAACTCGTCGTCCAGCCGCGAATCGAAGGGGTCGACGTTGATCGGAAGGCGCCGCTCGCGCCACAGGTAATACCAGGTGTCCTCGTAGCCCGGCATCACGAACTGCGGGTCCAGCCCGAGCCGCGTCGCCAGTGCCGTGATCAAGCCGAGCGCATCGCCCTGCGCATAGCTGGACGCCTTGCGCTCGTCGCCGAACAGCGATGGGTCGTTCCAGCAGGGCTGCCCGTCGCTGCGCCAGATGACGGACAGCGCCCAGCGCGGCAGCTGTTCGCCCGGATACCACTTGCCCTGCCCGAAATGAAGGAAGCCGCCCGCGCCGAACCTGTCCCGCAGCCGATGCAACAGCTCGGTCGCATAGAGCCGCTTTTTCGGTCCGACGGCCGCCGTGTTCCATTCGTCGGCGTCGCGGTCCTCCGTAGCGACGAACGTCGGCTCTCCGCCCATCGTCAGGCGCACGTCCAGCCGGTCCAGGTCCGCATCGACCTGGTGACCCAGGTCATCGATGGCGCGCCATTGTGCCTCGGTGTAAGGCTTGGTGACGCGCGGCGATTCCAGAATCCGCTGGATTGCCATCGAATGGTCGAAGTGGACCTCGCATTCGTCCACGCTGCCGCTGACCGGCGCGGCCGAACCCGGCTCCGGCGTGCAGGCGACCGGGATGTGGCCCTCGCTGGCCAGCAAACCGGATGTCGGGTCCAGGCCAATCCAGCCAGCGCCCGGCAAATACACTTCGCACCAGGCGTGCAGGTCCGTGAAGTCGGAGGCGGCGCCAGCAGGGCCGTCCAGGGTCTGCACGTCGGCCTTCAGCTGGATCAGATAGCCCGACACGAACCGCGCCGCCAGGCCCAGGTGTCTCAGGATCTGAACCAGCAGCCAGCCCGTGTCGCGGCACGACCCGCTGGCGTCCTCCAGCGTCTGCTCCGGCGTCTGAACGCCGGGCTCCATCCGGATCAGGTAGCGGACCTGGCGCTGCAGGCGCTGGTTCAGCTCGACCAGGAAATCGATCGTGCGCCGCGGTCGCTGGTCGATCGCCGCCAGGAAGCGGCGCAGTTGAGGTCCGGCCTCGCCGTGCGCAACGTAAGGGCGAAGATCGTGTTCGAGGTGGGACTCGTAGCGGAACGGAAATGTCTCGGCGGATGGCTCGAGAAAAAAATCGAACGGGTTATAGACCGACATCTCGACCACCAGGCCAACGGTCAGCAGCAGCTCCTGCGTCTTTTCGGGAAAGACCAGCCGGGCCAGGTAGTTGGAGAACGGATCCTGCTGCCAGTTGATGAAGTGGCCTTGGGGCGCAACGTCCAGCGAATAGGACAGCACGCGAGTGCGGCAGTGCGGCGCCGGGCGCAATCGCACGATCTGGGGTGACAGGCTGATGCGCCGGTCGTAGCGATAGCGGGAGACGTGGTTCAGCGCGACATGGATCATGGATGTGCGTTGCCTAAATGAATGACAGCTGAGCTTCGACCCCACCGTGGCCTGCGACAGAAAAGCGGGAGGATCGGATGCGAGGGGGCCTGGCCGGCCCCTCGCGCTCCCCCAGCCAATGAGACTTCGGTGGCTTAGCTCTCAAAAACTTCAACGGGGTTTCGGGTCGGGAGTCTGTGCGACCAGCTGGATCGGCATCGAACCGGGAAGCTGGTCGGTTTCCAGTCCCGCCGGCAGCGGTGCGCGCACCGGCGCGCAGGGTGCTGTTTCCAGGCGCGGAGTCTGCGCAGGTGCCAGCGCGTCGCGCCAGGTCGGGTCGGGTATCTCGGAAAACACCTGGCGCAGGCGCGCGCCCCAGGTGTTCCGGATCATCTGCATGTATTCGTTGTCCTGATCGATCTGGACGAACTTCGTCACCCGCAACTGGTCAGCCTCGTACACCAGCAGGTCCAGCGGCAGGCCCACCGAAATGTTCGAGCGCAAGGTGGAATCCATCGAAACCAGCGCGCACTTGGCGGCTTCGCCCAGCTCGGTGGCGGGCGACAGAACCCGGTCGATGATCGGTTTGCCGTACTTGGACTCGCCGATCTGGAAATAGGGATTCTCGGGCGTGGCCTCGATGAAATTGCCGGCCGCATAGACCTGGAACAGTCGCATCGATTCGCCGCGGATCTGACCGCCGAATATGAAGCTGCAGTTGAATTCGATGCCGGCCTCCTTCAACGCCTCGGCGTCGCGGGCGTAAATCTCGCGCACCGCGTCGCCTACCACCCGCACGGCCTGCAGCATTCCACCGGCGTTCCACACCGACGTCTGCCCGCGTGCCAGCCGTTCGCACACGATCTGTTGCACTGCCTGGGTGATCGCCAGGTTGCCGGCGTTCAACAGCACCATCAGGCGCTCGCCCGGATGCTCGAACACGGTCATCTTGCGGAACGTCGAGATCTGATCGACGCCGGCGTTGGTCCGCGAATCCGACAGGAACACCAGCCCGCTGTCCAGGCGCATTCCCACGCAATAGGTCATTTCAATCGATCTCCTGGACCGGATCCCGGCGGCGCCACCTGCTAGTGCTCATTGTGATCGGCTGATGTTAAACCGCACCGGCTCGAGAACTCGACCCTTTCGTAAGATTTCATCGGACCGCCGGCGGCACCAGAAAGTCCTGGCTGATCCGCTGGCCCAGGTCATTGACCCGCTTCAGGAACGCAGTCAGGAACGGGTGCAGGCCGGTATCCAGGATGTCGTCGATGCGGCCGTATTGAAGCCCGGCGCGCAGCAGCCCGGCGCGCCGCGACGTCTCGTCGGACTGGTCGTTGCGAATCTGATCGAGGGTGCTGCATACCTCGTTCATCGAGGCCAGCAGCGAGCGCGGCATGTCGCCCCGCAGCATCAGCAGCTCGGCCACACGCGACGGCGTGATCACGTCGCGGTAGACCTTGCGGTAGATCTCGAACGCGGACACCGAGCGCAGCACCGCCGCCCAGTAGTAGAAATCCAGGTACGGCTCCTCGGTCGAATCCTCGACCGGCGGCAGGGCGCTGGGCTGCGGGCCCACCCCGTGGAACTTGGTGTCCAGGATCCGGGCCGTGTTGTCCGAGCGCTCCAGAAAGGTTCCCAGCCGGATGAAGTAGTACGCCTCGTCTTTCAGGGTGGTGCCGATCGTCACGCCGCGCGACAGGTGCGAGCGGAATTTGACCCATTCGAAGAACTCGTGCGGATCGCGCTCGAGCAGCCCGTTCTTTAGATGCGGCTGCAGTTGCAGCCAGGTGTCGTTGTGGGTTTCCCACACCTCGGTGGTCAAGGTCCCGCGCACCGCCCGCGCGTTCTCGCGGGCGGCCTGCAGACAGCAGTAGATCGAGGACTGGTTGCCCGGATCGCGCACCATGAAATCGAGCACATCGCGGGGCGTCAACTTCCCGAAGCGGGCGTCGAATGCCGGTTGCAGCTCCGAGATGCCGAGCATCGCGCGCCAACCGCGCTCGGCCGCTTCGCGCGACATGGGCAGCAGCGATGTCGTCACATTCACGTCCAGCATCCGGGCAGTGTTCTCGGCCCGCTCGATGTAGCGGGCCATCCAGAACAGGTGGTCGGCGGTGCGACTGAGCATCGGTGCCGGTGCTAGCGGCCAAGGACCCAGGTGTCCTTGGTACCCCCGCCCTGGGAAGAATTCACCACCAGCGATCCCTCGCGCAGCGCAACGCGCGTCAGACCGCCCGGCACCATCGTGACCTCGCCGCCCGACAACACGAACGGCCGCAGATCGATGTGCCGCGGCGCAACACCCGAGTCCACGTAGGTCGGGCAGGTCGACAGGGCCAGCGTCGGCTGCGCGATGTAGTTGTTGGGGTTGCCGCGCAGCCGGCGGCCGAAGTCGTCCAGCTCTTCGCGCGTTGCGGACGGACCGATCAGCATTCCGTAGCCGCCGGCGTTATGAACTTCCTTCACGACCAGCTGCGGCAGGTGCTCGAGCGTGAATTCGAGTTCCTCGCGGTTGCGGCACTTGTAGGTCGGCACGTTGGCAAGCAGCGGCTTCTCGCCCAGGTAGAACGCGATCATGTCGGGCACGAACGGATAGATCGACTTGTCGTCGGCCACCCCCGTGCCGATCGCGTTGGCCAGCGTGACGCGCCCGGCCCGGTACACGTCCAGCAGGCCCGACACACCGAGCGCGGAGTCCTTGCGAAACACCTTCGGGTCGAGGAAATCGTCGTCGATCCGGCGGTAGATCACGTCCACCCGCTTGGGGCCCCGCGTGGTCCGCATGTACACGCCGTTGTCCTGCACGAACAGGTCCTGGCCTTCGACCAGCTCGATGCCCATTTGCTGGGCCAGGAAGGCATGCTCGAAATACGCCGAGTTGTACATGCCTGGCGTCTGCAGCACCACGGTCGGATCATCCACACCGAGCGGCGCTACCGAGCGCAGGTTTTCCAGCAGCAGATCCGGGTAGTGCTCGACCGGCGCCACCCGATTGCAGGCAAACAGGTCCGGGAACAGCCGCATCATCATCCGGCGGTCTTCCAGCATGTACGACACGCCGCTCGGCACCCGCAGGTTGTCCTCCAGCACGAAGTAATCGCCGCCGTCGGCCCGCACGATGTCGATTCCGGCCACGTGCGCGTAAATGCCGCCCGGAACATCGATCCCCTTCATCTGAGGTCGGTACTGGGCGTTGCCGAAAACCGCCTCGGCCGGAATGCGGCCAGCCCGCACGATTTCTGCTTCGTGGTAGATATCGTGTAGAAACAGGTTCAACGTCTTCACGCGCTGGCGCAGTCCGGCCTCGAGCCGGCGCCACTCGTCGGCCGGGATGATGCGTGGAATCACATCGAACGGGATCAGCCGCTCGGTGCCGGCGCTTTCGCCGTAAACGGCAAATGTGATGCCGACCCGCCGGAACACCAGGTCGGCCTCGGCTCGCTTGAGCCGCATCAGGTCATCGCTCTGGCGCGACAACCATGATTCGAACTCGCGGTAGTGGGAGCGCACGCCCCCGTCTGCCGCGTACATTTCATTGAAGGTGGCGTGCGACATCGGCTGCCGGGCGCGGACAAGAGGACAAGAAACCTAAAGCACGCAAATTCCACGCCTGAAAGGCGGTCAATGCAAGATACTCGGATCTGCGGCCCGTGTGCACGAAAATGGGCCGCTCAGGCCCGGGAGGTGCACCGACGCGGTGCGTCGGGAGCACCGGCACTGGGGTGACGCCGATCAGAGCCGGATCCGCGGCACGCGCGAGGCGAACCAGGCGCCGATCGCAGCCACCGCCGCCAGCGCGCCGAAGCCGATCCGTATCGCGTGGCTGAGCTGTGACGCCGTCGTTGCCGCCAGGTTGTGCGGGTCGATCCGGGCCGCACTGCCGGGCGCCAGCGCGAACACGAAGGCGCCGAAGATCGCCGTGCCCAGCGCCGCCCCGATGTAGCGCGACAGCGATACGGCGGACGCCGCGGCGCCGAGGCGATCCCGCCCGGCCAGCGTCTGGCTGACGATCTGCGCGGTCGGCATCACGCTGCCGAATCCGAATCCGCACAGCGCTCCGAGCACGGCGATCAAGTCGCTGCGCGGAGGCAGTACGCACATCAGCACCAGCGCGACGCACGAGATCGAAAGACCCGCGATCGGCATTTCGGCGGCCCGCCCGGTGCGGCTCACGATCCGGCCCGTGACCGTGGAGCCGGCCACGATACCCAGCGTCATCGGCAGCAGCAGGGCACCGGACTGCCTCGCGTCCGCCCCGTGTCCGATCTGCGTCAGGATGGGCAGGAAAAAGATCAGCGCGAACAGGCAGGACGCGAACGAGACGATCGTCAGGCACAGATACCGGATCGATCGTTCGCGCAGCAATTCGATCGGCAGGAATGGATCGGGCCGGCGCAGCTCACGGGTGATGACCACGGCCCACAGCACAGCACTGCCGATGGCCAGTATCAAGCCGGTGGGCGAGGTCCAACCGAACCGGTAGCCGGCGAAGCTCGCCCAGACCAGCGAGACGGTCACGGCGCTGGCGAATGCCAGGGCTCCGAGGGGATCGGCCGGCGTCGCTGCCGGATTTCCGGATCCACGCGGCAGGCGAAGCAGGCGCCAGCCCGCAATCAGGCACAGCGGCAAATTCACCAGGAACAGCCAGCGCCAACCGACGTGATGCACCACCAGCCCGCCGATCAGGGGTCCGCCCACGTTGGCCAGCGTGAAGACGGACGCGAAATACGCCTGGAAGCGGGCGCGCTCGCGTGGTGGCACCAGCTCCCCGATCAGCGACTGGGCCATCACCATCAGTCCGCCCCCGCCCAAGCCCTGCAAGACCCGCGCCGCCACCAGCATGCCGAGCGAAACGGCCAGTCCGCAGGCGGCAGAGCCGGCGCAAAATACGGCGAGCGCCACCAGCAGCGTGTCGCGCCGCCCGTAGCGATCGCCCAGTCGCCCGTACAGGGGCACCGTGGCGGTGATCGCGATCAGGTAGGCGACCGACACCCAGGTGGTATCGCGCAGCCCTCCCAGCTCGGCGGCGATACTGGGCGTCGCCGTGGCGAGCAGCGTCTGATCCGCAGCCGCCAGGAACATCGGCAGCATCACCGCCGAAAAGATCTGCAGGAAGCGACCGACCGACACCGATTGGCCGGGCCGTGCGTTCCCTTCCGGGTTTGCATCCACGTCGGACGACACGATTCGGCCGGTCTCCGACTCAGGACACGAGTTTCATCTAGGAAGGCTCAAAGGTGATCTGGATGTGCTTCGGTTGCGACGCGACGCGCGCCAGCCAGTGCCGGACCGCTGGAAAGGGCGCCAGGTCGAGCTGCGCTTCGTGCGCGACGTGGGTGTAGGCGTACAGAGCGATGTCGGCAACGCTGTAACGCTCGCCGGCAAAGTATGCGTGAGTCTTCAAATGCGTTTCCATCACGTCCAGAGCGGCCCGTCCGCGCGCCAGCCGGTCGGGCAACTCCGCGCGACGCGGCGAGTCCGCAGGCAGGTGCTTCAGTATGAAGCGGGGCGTGGCGACATAGGGCTCGTGGCTGTATTGCTCAAAAAACATCCACTGCAACGCTTGAGACTGCGCAAGGGGTTCGTCCGGAACGAAAGGCGAACCCACCCCGAGATACCAGAGAATGGCGTTGGACTCCGCAAGACACACTCCGCTGTCGAGCTCGAGCATCGGAATGCGTCCGTTCGGATTCTTCGCCAGGAACTCGGGCGTGCGTGTCTCGCCCGCCATGATGTCGCGCTCGACCCGGCGGTAGCGCAGATCGAGCTGCGCCAGCAGCAGACGGGCCTTGTAGCCGTTGCCGGAATCCAGATAGTCGTACAAGGTCAGCATCAGAATTCCTACTCTAGCAGGCGCGGCCTTCTAGTTCTGCTTTGGCAAGGCTTCCCAGCCGCCGCCCAACGCCTGGATCAGCTGTACGGTGGCGGCGGCTCTGCGGCCGTCGATCGCAAGCGCATTCTGCCGACTCGACAGCTCGGTCGTCTGCGCCGTGATCACGTTCAGGTAGCTCACCGTGCCCCCCTTGTACTGGCTGATCGTCAAGGCGAGTGATTCCTGCGCCGCCTTGACCGCGGCCGCCTCGACGACGGCCTCCTGGGCCAGTATCCGCAACGAGGCCAGGCTGTCCTCGACGTTTTGCAGCGCGGCCAGCACCGTCTTGCGGTAGGTGGCGGTCGCCGCGTCCCACCCTGCCACCGCCTGATCGCGTGCCGCCGAGCGCGCGCCGGCGTCGAACAGCTTTTCGGCCAGCGCGGGCCCGAGCGACCAGACGCGGAAAGGGACCGAGAACAGCGACGCGCCCGACGGGGCCGAGTAGCCGCCGGTAGCGCTTAGCGTCACGGTCGGGAAAAATGCGGCCGTCGCGACGCCGATCTGCGCGTTGGCAGCGGCGGCGCGTCGCTCAGCCGCCGCCACGTCCGGTCGCCGCTCCAGCAGCGCGGACGGCAGCAAAGCGGGTACGGCCGGAAACTGCAGCTGGTAGGGCCGAACCACGATCGACAAATCCGCCGGCGCCTTGCCGCTCAGAACCGCGATCGCGTGCTCCAGCTGGGCACGCGAGATTCGCGCGTCGATTGCTTGCGCGCGGGTCGCCTCCAGCTGCGCTTGCGCCTGCGTCACGTCGCTGCGCGCCGCCACGCCGGCGCGATAACGGCTCTCGGTGAGCTGCAGCGATTTCTCGTACGCGTCGACCGCGTCCTCGAGCAGGCGCCGCTGCTCGTCGGCCACGCGAAGCGACAGATAGTCGGCCACCAGCTGGCCCTGCAGGCTCAGCGTGGTCGCGGCCAGCTCGCTTGCACTGGCCTGTGCCGAAGCCTGCGTCTGCTCCAGGCTGCGCCGCAACCCGCCCCACAGGTCGACTTCCCAGGACGTACCCAGCGTGACCGAATCGAATGTGGTCGGCCGCACGCTGCGCGAGGCTGTGGTGCCGCTGGCGCCCTGGGTCCGGACCGACGATGCATTGAGACTGATGACCGGAAACAGGCCGGCGAACGCCTGCCGGGCCAACGCGGTCGCTTGGCGGTAGTTGGCCTCGGCCACCCGCACGTCCTGGTTGGCCGCGGCGACCTGCTCGACGAGCGTATCGAGATCCTGGTCGTTGAAGATCTGCCACCAGGGGGCGGATATCCGGCCGTCGGACGGCTGGGCCGGCTTCCAGTCGGGGTCCTCCTTGAAACCGGCGGGTAGCTGCAGCGCCGGTCGGACGTAGTCGGGCCCGACCGCGCAGGCGGCCAGAAGGAGCGCCGCCAACAGGCAGGCCGCTGAGCGGCAAGCGATCTTCATTGCGGTTTCCCCGGATCGGCCGCGACCGGATCGGGCGCGCTGCGCTCAGGCGCGGGGCCGCGCGCGCGCAAGGCAGCGACCTTCGAACGCAGCCGATCCAGGCTCAGGTACACGACAGGCGTGGTGTAAAGCGTCAACAACTGGCTCAAGATCAGTCCCCCGACGATCGAAATTCCCAGCGGCTGGCGCAACTGAGCGCCTTCCCCGGTCACCAGCACCAGCGGCAACGCTCCGAACAACGCGGCCAGCGTCGTCATCATGATCGGGCGAAAGCGCAGCACGCAAGCGCGCCGGATCGCTTCACGCGGGTCGACCGCTTCGCGACGCGAGGTTTCGATCGCCACGTCGATCATCATGATCGCGTTCTTCTTCACGATGCCGATCAGCAGGATCACGCCGATCAGCGCCATGATCGTAAATTCCGTGTTGAAGGCCATCAGGGCCAGCACGGCTCCCACGCCGGCCGACGGCAGCGTCGACAGGATCGTAATCGGGTGGATCATGCTTTCGTACAACATTCCCAGCACGATGTAGATGGCGACCAGCGCCGCCAGGATCAGCAGCGGCTCGCTGGATAGCGACTGAAGAAACAACTTGGCGCTGCCCTGGAAGCCGCCCTGCAACGACGACGGAACGCCGATTCGCGCCATGGCCCGCTCGATTGCCGCCGTTGCCTGCCCGAGCGACACCCCGGGCGGCAGGTTGAACGAGATCGTCGAGGCGGCCAGAAGTCCCTGGTGATTGACCGCCAGCGGCGTGGTGGACATCTCCCACGTCGCCAGCGTGCTCAGCGGCACCGGCGCTCCGGACGGCGATATCACGTAAACATCGTTCAATGACGACGGCTGCTGCCCGTATTGTGGCGCGGCTTCCATCACGACGTGATACTGGTTCAGCGCCTCGTAGATCGTGGAGACCTGCCGCTGACCGAACGCGTCGTTCAGCGTCGAGTCGACCAGGCTCATCGTCAGCTTCAGCCGGTCGACGGCATTGCGATCGATTTGAAGGTTGGTCCGCAGCCCCTTGTCCTGGGCGTCGGTGTTTACGTCCGCAAGTTCCGGAAGCTGCGAGAGTGCGGCGCGGATCTTGGGCTCCCATTCGCGCAATTCAGTGACGCGGGCATCTTGCAGCGTGTACTGATACAGCGAATTGCTTTGCCGCGCTCCCATCCGCAAGTCCTGTACCGGCTGCAGGAACAGGTTCGCGCCCGCAACGTGCGCGAGCTGGCCGCGCAGCCGCGCGATCACCTGGTCGCTGGTGGAATGGGTTTGAGAGATCGGTTTGAGCACCGCGAACACGAAGCCTCCGTTGGTCTGCCCGCCACCGGTAAATCCGTTGGCTGTCTGAACTGCCGGATCTGCCGCGATGACTTCAAGAAATTGCGCGAGCTTCTTCGACATCAGCTGAAACGAGGTGCTCTGGTCGGCCTGGATGCCCCCCATGATCAACCCGGTTTCCTGCGTCGGGAAAAGTCCCTTGGGGATCCGCACGAAGAGGAACACGTTGGCCACGATGGTGACGGCAAGGACCATCAGAGTGATCACCGGATGCCGCAGCGCGACGACCAGCGACCGCTCGTAGCCCCGCGCGGTGGTCGATCCGATCCGCGTCACCGGATTCCAGAACCCGCTCGCAAAGCCTCGGATCAGCCGGCGCCAGCCTGATTGCCCAGGCGCCACGGCGGGGCGCGGTTCGCGACGCAACAACCTGGCGCACATCATCGGCGTCGTGGTCAACGACACAACCAGGGAAATCAGGATCGCGACCGACAAAGTGACGGCGAACTCGCGGAACAGACGCCCCAGAAATCCTCCCATCGCCAGGATCGGAACGAATACGGCGATCAGCGACAGGCTCATCGACAGCACGGTGAAGCCGATCTGGCGCGCTCCGCGCAGCGCCGCGCGCATCGGCGTCATTCCGCCTTCGACATAGCGCGTGATGTTCTCCAGCACCACGATCGCGTCGTCCACCACGAAACCGGTGGATATGGTCAGCGCCATCAGCGTCAGGTTGTTCAGGCTGAATCCACACAAGTACATCACGGCGAATGTGCCGATCAGCGACACCGGAACGGCCACCGCCGGGATCAGCGCGGCCCGCACGTCGTGCAGGAACAGGAACACCACGAAAATCACCAGGCACACCGCGATCAGCAGCGTGCGCTCGGTCTCCTGCAGCGAAGTGCGGATCGTGGGCGTTCGTTCCATCATCACGCGCATGTCGATGGCTGCAGGGATCGATGCCTGCAGAACGGGCAGCAGCGCCTTGACTCGATCGACCGTCTGCAGGATGTTTGCGCCCGGCTGCCTTCGCACGAAAATCAGGATCGCGGGCTTGCCGTTGGAAAGCGCCAGGTTGCGGACGTTCTCCACCGAATCCTGCACGGTCGCGACGTCGGCAAGCCGTACCGGCGCTCCGTTGCGGTAAGCGATGACCAGCGGCAGGTATTCGGACGCGGCGCGGGCCTGGTCGTTGGCGCCGATCTCCCACGTGCGCTCCGCGTCGTCAACCATTCCCTTGGGCCGGTTCGCATTGGTCGCGGCGATCGCGGTGCGCACCGACTCGAGCGGAATGCCGGCCCGGTTCAGCTCCGCGATGTTCATCTCGACCCGGACTGCCGGCAGTGCGCTGCCGCTGACGTCGACCTGCCCGACACCGCTCACCTGGGCGATCCGCTGCGCCAGCACCGTCGATGCGACGTCGTACATCTGGCCGCGGGTCAAGGCGTCCGACGTGAGCGTCAGAATCATGACCGGCGCGTCCGACGGATTGGCCTTGTGATAGGTCGGGTTGCTCGGCATTCCGGAGGGCAGCATCGGCCGGGCGGCGTTTATTGCGGCCTGCACGTCGCGCGCGGCCCCGTCGACGTCGCGCGACAGCTCAAACTGCAAACTGATCCGGGTTGAACCGAGCGAGCTGGACGAAGTCATCTCGGTGATCCCGGCGATCACCCCGAGCGACCGCTCCAGCGGGGCCGCCACGGTGGCGGCCATCGTGTCCGGGCTCGCGCCCGGCAGCGACGCTTGCACCGAGATCGTCGGAAAGTCCATTTGCGGCAGCGGGGCCACCGGCAAGTTCGCGTACCCCAGGACTCCGGCCAGCGCGATCGCCGCAGTCAGCAGCGTGGTCGCCACCGGTCGGACAATGAAAGTCGACGAGAGATTCATCGCTTACGCCGAGAAGTCGGCCCTGCCGCTTGCGGCAGGAGACAAGGCCCTTCCGAAGCCGAGGTTCATGGAATGGGCTGAGGGTGAGGGCTGCCCGCCTGAATGCGCTGCGCCAAGCGGTCGAATGCCAGGTAGATCACCGGCGTCGTGAACAGCGTCAGCGCCTGGCTGACAATCAGCCCACCCACGATTGTGATCCCCAGCGGGTGGCGCAGCTCGGAGCCGACGCCGGTGCCGATCATCAGCGGAAGCGCTCCGAACAGCGCGGCCAGCGTCGTCATCATGATCGGGCGGAAACGCAGCAGGCAGGCCTGGTAGATCGCTTCGGTCGCCGGCAGCTTTTCGCGCCGTTGCGCTTCGAGCGCGAAGTCGATCATCAGGATCGCGTTCTTTTTCACGATCCCGATCAGCAGGATGATGCCGATGATCCCGATCACCCCCAGGTCCTGGCGTGCGATCAGCAGCGCGAGCAGCGCGCCGATGCCGGCCGAGGGCAACGTCGACAGGATCGTGATCGGATGGATGTAACTCTCGTACAGCACGCCCAGCACGATGTACATCGTGACCACCGCGGCCAGGATCAGCAGCACCTCCGATCCGAGCGCCGCACGGAAAGCGAGCGCTGCGCCCTGGAATTCGGTCCGGATCGACGGCGGCAGCCCGATCTGCTGTTCGACCGATTCGACGGCGGTCACCGCGTCTCCGAGCGAAACGCCGGGAGCGACGTTGAACGACACGGTCGTGGCTGGAAATTGCGCCAGGTGGTTCAGCACCAGCGGCGTTGCGCGCTCGACCACGTGCGAGATGGCCGACAGCGGCACCTGCTGGCCCGTGGTTGAGGGAACATAGAGCTGGCCGATCGCGTCCAGTCCACGTCGCGATTCGGGCGCGACCTCCAGCACGACCCGGTACTGGTTGGACTGCGTGAAAATGGTCGACACCAGTCGCTGGCCGTAGGCGTCGTACAGCACGCTGTCGATCGCGGCCACGGTGACGCCCAGCCGCGAAGCCGTGTCGCGGTCGATGTCCACGTAGGCCTGCAGTCCCTGCTCCTGGGAATCGGCGGCGACCTCGCCCAGCTGCGGAAGCTGCCGCAGTCGGTCGACCAGCTTGGGGACCCAGGTCGAGAGGTCGCCGGGGTTCGAGGAGTCCAGCGTGAACTGGTACTGGGTGCGCGAGACCCGGTCCTCGATCGTCAGGTCCTGCACTGGCTGAAGGTACAGAGTGATTTCGGGGACCGCCTGGGCTCGCTGCTTCAGGCGCTGCAGCACCGTCGCCAGGTCCGAGCGGTCCGACCGGGCCTTCAGGTTGATCGTCATGCGGCCGGCGTTCAGGCTTTGATTGGTGCCGTCGACGCCGATCTGGGAGCTCAGGCTTTCGACCGCCGGATCCTGCAGAAGCGCCTCGGCCAGCGCCTGCTGCCGGGCCGCCATCGACTCAAAGGACACCGTTTGAGGTGCTTCGGTGATGGCCTGGATCGCGCCAGTGTCCTGCTGGGGCAGAAACCCTTTGGGGACGACCACGTAAAGCGCAACCGCCAGCAGCAGCGTACCGATCGCCACCCACAGGGTCGGCTTCTGGTGCGCCAGCACCCAGCGCAGCCCCGACCCGTAGCCGGCCAGCATCGAGTCGAAAAAGCGCGCGGTCACGCGCAGCAGCCACGACTTTTCCTCGTCCGGGACGTGGCGCAGCAGCCGGGCACTCATCATCGGCGTGAGCGACAGCGACACGCCGGCCGAAATCAGGATCGCGACGGCCAGCGTGATCGCGAATTCGCGAAACAGGCGCCCGACCACCTCCGACATGAACAGCAGCGGGATCAGCACCGCGATCAGCGAAATGGTCAACGAAATGATCGTGAAGCCGATCTGCCCGGCGCCTTTCAGGGCGGCCTGCATCGGCGGTTCGCCCGCCTCGACGTAGCGCGCGATGTTCTCGATCATCACGATCGCGTCATCGACGACGAAGCCGGTGGCCACCGTCAGCGCCATCAGCGTCAGGTTGTTGATGCTGAAGCCGGTCAGGTACATCACGCCGAAGGTGCCGACGATCGACAAGGGCACGGCGACGGCCGGGATCACGGTGGCGGCGGCGCTGCGAAGAAAGACGAAGATCGCCAGCACGACCAGCACGACCGCCAGCAGCAACTCGAGCTGAACGTCTCGAACGGAGGCGCGTATCGTGGTCGTCCGGTCAGTCAGCACCATCACGTCGACGGCGGCGGGCAGACTGGTGCGCAGCTGCGGCATCAGCGTCTTGATCCGGTCGACCACCTCGATCACGTTGGCGCCGGGCTGGCGCTGGATGCTCAATACGATGCCGGGGGTCCGGTTGGCCCAGGCGGCCAATCGGATGTTCTCGGCATCGTCGATCACGGCGGCGATGTCCGACATCCGCACCGGCGCGCCGTTGCGGTAGGCGATCACGATCTGCCGGTAATCGGACGCCGAGCGCAACTGATCGTTCGCATCGATCGTCGAGGCGCGCTGCGGACCGTCGAAACTGCCCTTGGCCTGGTTCACATTCCCGTTGGCGATCGCGGTACGAACGTCGTCCAGCGACAGGCCGAGTGAGGCGACTGCCCGCGGATTGACCTGCACGCGCACGGCTGGCTTCTGGCCGCCGCTGATCGTCACCAGCCCCACTCCGCTCAATTCAGACAATTTCGGAGCCAGCCGCGTATCGGCCAGGTCCTCGATCTGGGTGGTCGGCAGCGTGCTGGAGGTCAGCGCCAGCGTCAGCACCGCGGCATCGGCCGGATTGACCTTGCTGTAGACGGGCGGCATCGGCAGGTCGACCGGCAGGAAGTTGTAAGCGGCATTGATCGCCGCCTGCACCTCCTGCTCGGCCACGTCCAGGGACAGCTTCAGGTCGAAGCGCAGCGTGACCGTCGAGGAGCCTCCCGCGCTGGACGACCACATTTCGGTCAAACCCGGCATCTGGCCGAACTGGCGCTCCAGCGGAGCGGTGATCGAGGAGGTCACCACCGAGGGACTGGCACCGGGGTACAGCGTCGTGACCTGGATCGTCGGGTAGTCGATCTGCGGCAGCGCCGACTGCGGCAGCAGCGTATAGGCGACTATCCCCGCCAGCAACACTGCAATCATCAGCAGCGAGGTGGCGACGGGGCGGAGGATGAATGTGCGCGACGGATTCATCGCGCGAGTGCCCATTCGGAAAATGGCGGACGGGCACTCCCCGCCCGACCGCTCCTCGCGCGCGCCGGCGGGAGAGGGCAGGGGGTGAGGGTGCGCATCACGACCCTCCGGGTGGCGATCCGCCGGCCTTCTTGTCCGCGCCGCCAGCCGACGGGCCGTTCCGGTGCACCGGTCCGGCCGCGGCGCCGCGGGTTGCGGGATCGATCAACTCGACCGGGGCGCCGTCGCGCAACTTGTCGACACCGTCGACCACGACTCGTTCGTTCGCGGCCAGGCCGTCGAGGACCTGGACCCGGTCGCCTTCGGTCGGCCCGGTCTTCAAGGGCCGGATCTGCACGGTGTTGTCCGGCTTCACGACGTACGCGTACAGGCCCGGCGCGCCGCGCTGGACCGCGGCGGAGGGAATCGTCAGCGCATTTTCGATCCGCTCCAGGTGAAGATGAACATTGACGAACTGGTTCGGGAACAATGCGCTGTCGCGGTTGGCGAACTCGGCCTTCAGCTTGATCGTTCCGGTCGTCGTGTCGATCTGATTGTCGGTCGTCAGCAGGGTACCGGTGCTTAGCTGAGTTCGATTGTCGCTGTCGTACGCGTCCACCTGCATCCGCGCACCCGAGGCGATGCGCCGCTGCACTGCCGGCAAACGGTCCTGCGGTATCGGGAACACGATTTCGATCGGCTGCACCTGGGTGATCACGACGAGCCCGTTGGCGTCGGCGGCGTGCACCACGTTCCCCAGGTCGACCTGGCGAAGGCCGACCCGCCCGTTGATCGGTGAGATCACGTGCGTGAAGGACAGCTGGAGCCTGGCGCTGTCGACCTGGGCCTGATCCCCCAGCACCAGCGCCTTGTCCTGCTGCACCAGCGCGGCCTGGCCGTCGAACTGCTGCTTCGGAATCGAGTCGTCCGCGATCAGACCGCGATAGCGCTCCAGGTCGACCATGGCATTGGCGAGCTGCGCGCGGTCCTTCTCCAGAGTGGCCAGGGCGTTGTCCAGCGTGACCTGGAACGGCCGCGGGTCGATCACCGCCAGCAGATCGCCTGTATGAACGATCTGACCCTCGCGGAAGGCGACCTGGACCAGCTCGCCGTCGACCCGCGCGTGGAGCGTGACCGTATTGCGCGCGATCACCGTGCCCAGCGCGCCGAGCATCACCTCGAACGACGGCTGGATCGTTGCCGGCTGGGCCGCCACCGGGGTCGGCCTATTGGCGGCGTCCGGCCCGCGCTGGCCTTTGCTGGCAGCGGGTGCGGTGGCTGTGTCGGCCTTGGTCAGGCGCCAGGTCGCCGCGCTCAGCAGCACCAGCAGCGCAACGGCTGGCACGGGCCACCAGCGCCTGAGCCAGCCCGAGTCGGAGGGCTGGGCTTGCGCGGGCGTATCGCTCTTCTCGCTGACATTCCTGAAGGGCATCCACGCGTTCCACAAGAATGGATCATGTGTCCGGCCGTCCGGTCGAACACGCCGTTGGATCCGCGCCGGGACCGCTAGGTTCCGCGGTGCCTGCACGCCGGCGCGTGCGGGCATCTACGGGAGCTATCTTAGATGAGTGCTGTTACCGCCCGCCGCCGATTTGCCGGGCGGCCCGTGCGGCGCAAGATGTGGTCGCAACTGGAAACGATCGGGAATTTGCGGTTCACTCGCTGTTAACGCACCGGCGTCGCGGGCACAACGCGCCATCCACTGGGGCAGGCTGGCACGTAGGGATAGTAGCCGCCGGCCGAATCGCAGTAGTACCAGTACTGCGGCGGAGGCGGAGCCGCGGCAGGCGCAGCGCTGACCACGGGCGGGGCGACCACGACCGGCGGTGCGTAGGGATCCGGATACGGATAGATCGGGCTCGGGTAGAAGTACCACGAGCCTGCCGCGAGCCACCACCAGCCGTAGCGGCCGTCGTGATCTCTGTGCTCCCAGCGGCCTTCGCGCCAGACGTGAAAGTCGCGCTCGTGAAAGCGCTCGATGTGGCCATGCCAGTTCCCGCCTTCGTGAAAACGGCCGGATTCGTGGAACCGTCCGTCTTCGTGCCGTCCCTCCCGGTGCTCATTGGCACGGACCGGCAGCGCGGCTGTGACCGCCGCCAGCG
>VBCK01000289.1 GCA_005882215.1 Betaproteobacteria bacterium
CGCTATCGCATGGGAAGACCTGGGGGTCGTCGAGGCCACGAAGAAAGGGCTGGCGGTTCTCAAAGCACACCTGGGCGATTTCGCGCGCGGCTATGCGCTCACGTACGCGGGTGCGACCGTAGCCTTTCTGCCGGCTGCGATCATCTTCGAGCTTGGGACTGGACGGCACGGGCATGCACCCCTGATACATTTTCCGGATGAGGTGTGGGTAGGCGTAATAGTCTACGTGGGCCTGATCTGGAGTCTGTGCATATACCTTGAACAGCTATTCATGGCCCAAGTGGGGGGCGACAATCATCTTGTCCGGTTGAACGACGAACGTGATGGCCGGTGGTGAGGAGTCGAAGGCGGCGTAGCCGCCGTAGACGACGAGCTACCGGCGGCGCCGGGTTGGTGGGGTTCAGGATGGGGGGGATTGGGTCTCAAGCAGAGGTCAGCCCCGTGTCCGGCAACCGAATCACCGATGAACAGGTGCGCCTCTATATGAAGACCCGCAAGAGCAAGACCCAGGAGTTGGCCGCTGCCAAGGCCGGCATCAGCGAGCGCAGCGCTCGCCGCATTGAACAGGTGGCCGCGTTGCCGTCACAGACTCCCCGACGCTATTGGCGCGCGCGAGCGGATCCGTTTGCCCAGGTCTGGGATACCGAAGTTGTACCGCTGCTGCGCGGCGCGCCCAAGCTAATGGCCGTGACGCTGCTTCGCAAGCTGCAGGACGATCACCCGGAACGATTCCCCGACGGCATGCTGCGCACCTTGCAGCGCCACATTCGCCAATGGCGCGCTCTCGAAGGGCCGCCCAAGGAGGTGTTCTTCCCTCAGGATCATGCGCCGGGCCATCGTGGTCTATCGGACTTCACTGCCATGGGCGAGTTGCGCATCACGATTAGGAACGTGCCGTTTGCGCACATCCTGTACCACTTCGTGCTGGCCTTCTCGCGCTGGGAACATGCCGAGGTGGTCGAGGGCGGCGAGAGTTTCGAGGCACTGTCCAAGGGGTTGCAAAACGCCCTGTGGCAGGCCGGCGGTGCTCCGCAAGAGCACCGCAGCGACAGCCTGTCGGCCGCCTTCAAGAACCTGGTGGAAGAACAGGACTTCACGGCGCGCTACAACGGGCTGCTCGATCACTATGGCATGGCCGGGACGCGCAACAACCGCGGCGAGAGCCACGAGAACGGCAGCGTCGAATCCTCACACCGGTTTCTGAAGGAGGCGATCGAGCAGGCGTTGCTGCTGCGCGGACATCGGGACTTCGAAGATCGTGCCGCCTACGAGGGTTTCGTGCGTGAGGCCGTGATGCGGCGCAACCGACGCAACGCGGCGGCCTTCCGCATTGAGCGTGGGCACCTGCAGGAACTGCCTCAGCGGCGCACCACCGACTTCGTCGAGGAAGATGCGCTCGTCACGCGATGCGGCACGTTTACCGTGCGCCGCATCTTGTACAGTGCTCCGTCGCGGCTGATCGGCCATCGCCTGAAGGTGCGTTTGTACAGCGATCGGCTGGACTGCTACCTCTCCGGGGCGATCGTGCTCACGCTGACCCGCGGAACGCACTCGCTCCTGGGCGGGCGTGGTCGGGTGATCGACTACCGGCACTTCGTCGAGGCGCTCAAGCGCAAACCGCAGGCGTTCAAAGGTCTGGTGTTCCGCGACGCGCTGTTCCCGCGCGAGGCGTACCGCAGGACCTGGGAGCAGCTCGAACTGCGGCTCTCGCAGCGCCAGGCCTGCCAAAGCATCGTTGCTCTTCTGGAGATGGCGGCCCGCGACGGCGTCGAATGCGTGCTGGCCCAGCGGCTCGAGGCGCTGCTGATCGCCGGCGAGCTGCCCGACGTCAAGCGGCTGCGCGAGGAGTTTGCTCCGCGCAAAGCCGAGCTGCCGCAGGTCACAGTCCAGATCCCGGCGCCCAGCATCTATGACGCCTTGCTGCCCAGCGAGCAGGAGCACGAAACCGAGGAGGTGGCAGCATGACGGCGCCTTCCGGCGAGCTGGCTCGCACCGCGCTAATGATCGGCGAACTGCGCCTGCCCACGATCGGGCGGCTCTGGTCGGAATTGGCCGATCGATCAGACAAGGAAGGCTGGCCGGCGGGCCGTTTCCTGAGCGCCTTGCTCGAACACGAGGTGGCGGAAAGAGCCAAGCGGCGTATCGAGCGCCATCGCGCTGAATCGCAACTCGATCCGGCCAAGACGCTGGCCAGCTTCGAGTTCGTCGAGGTTCCGATGCTATCCAAGGCCCACGTCATGGCCCTGGCCAGCGGCGACTCCTGGCTGGAAAAGGGAGCCTCGATCCTGATCTTCGGGCCACCCGGTGTCGGCAAGACCCACGTCGGTTGCGGAATCGGACATGCGTTGATCGAGGCCGGCTACCGGGTCCTGTACACCCGGACAAGCGAGTTGGTGCAGCGACTGCAGGCCGCGCGCCAGAGTCTGCAACTGCCCCAGGCGCTGACCAAGCTCGACCGCTACGACCTGCTCATCCTTGACGACATCTCATACGTTCGCAAAGATCAGGCCGAGACCAGCGTCCTGTTCGAGCTCATCGCCGAGCGCTACGAGCGACGCAGCATCCTCATCACGGCCAACCAGCCGTTCTCGGCCTGGGACAGCGTGTTCCCCGATCCCGGCATGACCGTGGCCACCATCGACCGCCTGGTCCATCACTCGACCATCTTCGAGCTGCACAAGGTCGAAAGCTATCGAGGTAAACAGGCTGCTCGGCAGCAAAAGATCCAGCGCGACAACGACAAGGCGAACCGCCGACGACAATCATCCAGCGACAATCATCCCCAGGAGCCGCATCCATGACCCACTAACCAACGACATTCATCCCCGTCCAACCGGCCAAGATGAATGTCGTTTTACCGGCCATGCTGCTTGACGCCGTCCACCTTGCCCACTCAGCCATGATCTCCACCGTCAGGGGTCCTCGGTGGCCGGCTGCTTGTACGTGGCGTGCGAAGCTGCGCAGCCAATACGCCGCGCCGCTTAGTTGGAAGCCCAGGCGGCGCCGCTCGACGAGATAGCGCTCGACGAGCGTGGTGAAGCGCGGCGTGCTCATGACGTGCTCCCCGGCCACGGCAGCGCCACTTCGGTGAGGCTGCGGCTGTCCAGCTTCGCGTAGATGAGCGTCGT
>VBCK01000206.1 GCA_005882215.1 Betaproteobacteria bacterium
ACGGTCTATGTCGGACCCAACTCGCACAAGGTCAACGTCGCTTATGGCGAAACGGTCCGCTTCGTCGCTGAGAGCGGCAATGCTCCCGAGGGGTCCTTCGCTTGACGGTTCGACGTAATACCCGAGGGCACGAGCGTCGACTTGAGCAAAGTGGCGCCCGTGGACTTTCCGAGTCACAACGTTCGCGTCATCGTAAGTCCGGATCCGCTCTATGCCGGCGGCTGATGAACTCCGTTGAAGCGACCGGGTCCGGTCCGCTCCCGGACCCGGTCGTACTCGACGACCTCACGCTCCATGGTCGAGGCCGGTGCCGCTGTCGAACTCGCGGCTGGGCATAGTTGCGACCTGTGCATAGGGGTCGAAAGCGGAACTCAATGCCCGAGGATCTTCGACAGGAAATCCCTCGTGCGCTCACCCTTCGGCTGGTTGAAGAACTCCTGCGGCGTGGCCGCCTCCAGGATCTGCCCCTGATCCATGAAGATCACGCGGTCGGCGACCGCTTTCGCGAACCCCATCTCGTGGGTGACGCACAGCATCGTGATGCCCTCACCAGCCAGCTCGATCATCACGTCGAGCACCTCTTTGATCATCTCCGGATCGAGCGCCGAGGTCGGCTCGTCGAATAGCAAGATCTTGGGTGTCAGGCACAGCGCACGCGCGATCGCCACCCGCTGCTGTTGCCCGCCCGACAGCTGCATCGGGTACTTGTGCGCCTGCTCGGCGATGCATACCCGCCGCAACTGACTCATCGCGCGCTCCTCCGCCTGGTCCCTAGGCATTCGGGCCACCCACCGAGGCGCCAGCGTCAGGTTCTCGAGTACCGTCAAATGCGGAAACAGGTTGAATTGCTGGAACACCATCCCGACTTCGCGCCGCACGCGCTCGATCGCCTGCGCGTCATCGGACAACTCGCTGCCGTCGACGATCAGGCGGCCCTGCTGGTGTTCCTCGAGGCGATTGATGCAGCGAATCAGCGTCGACTTGCCCGAGCCCGACGGCCCGCAAATGACGATGCGCTCGCCGCGTCCGACCTGCAGATCGATGTCGCGCAGCGCGTGGAAATTGTTGCCGTACCACTTGTTGACCTTCTCGAAGCTTACGATCGGATCGCTCATCGGGTTCCCGGATCGGCGTCGGCGGCGCGGCGACCCTCAGCGTTTGCGGCTGAGGTTCAGGTGCCGCTCGATGCTCAGGCTGTAGCGCGACATCGAAAAGCAGAAGGCGAAGTAGATGGCGGCGATGAACAGGTACGCCTCGATCTTGTACGGCCGCCAATCGGCGTCCGAATCGAAGGCAAGGCCCACGGAGCCGGTGAGCTCGTACAGCGAAACGATCGTCACGAGCGAAGTGTCCTTGAAGGTCGAAATGAAGCTGTTCATGATGCCGGGAACGACCAGCGACAGCGCCTGTGGCAGCACGATCTTGCGCTGCGTCTGCCAGTAACCGAGGCCGAGCGAGGCCGCTGCCTCGGTCTGCCCGCGCGGAATCGCCTGCAGCCCCCCGCGCACGACTTCGGCCAGATAAGCGGCCGCGAACAGCGTGATTCCGGCCAGCACCCGCAGAAGCACGTCGATCGACACACCGGGCGGCATCAGCAGCGGAAACATGAAGCTTGCCATGAACAAAATGGATACCAGCGGCACGCCACGCACCAGCTCGACGTACAGCGCGCACACGGCGCGGATCGCCGGCAACGCGCTGCGCCGGCCCAGCGCGACCAGCACGGCAAGCGGAAACGCGAGCACGATCGACAACGTCGACAGCATGATCGTCAGCGGCAGGCCGCCCCAGCGGTCGGTGGGCACGCGCTCCAGGCCGGCCACGCCGCCAGCCATCAGCGCAAAGCACGCGGCGAGCACGACCGGCCACGACAGCGCGAGCCAGCGGCTCCAGAGCGGGCGTACGCAGCTTGCGACCAGCAGCGCGAGCAGCGCGACGGTGGCCGTGAACGGCCGCCAGTGCTGGCCGAAGGGATAGCGGCCGAAGATCGTCAGCCGCCATTTTTCGACCACCGCACCCCAGCAGGCGCCGCTGCCGCGCGCCGCCTGGCAGGCATCGAGGCTGGGCGCGGTGACGGCGCGCAGCACCGCCCAGTCGAGCAACTCCGTCAGCCACCAGGCGAGCAGCCCCATCAGCGCAAGCGTCGCAACGATGCTGGGCCAGCTGCCGAGGAGGTTGGCGCGGACCCAGGGCACCAGGCCCCTCGCGCGCGACGGGGCGGGGCGCGCGGCGACCGGCTCGAACACGGCAGCCACCCTTCAACGCTCCCGGATCGCGGCGCGCCGGTTGTACCAGCCCATCAGCGCCGACGTCATCAGCGACAGGCTAAGGTAGACGACCATGATCACCACGATGCACTCGACCGCCCGGCCGGTCTGATTGAGCGTGGTGTTGGTAATCGACACGACGTCCGCGTAGCCGATCGCCACCGCGAGTGAAGAGTTCTTGGTCAGATTCAGGTACTGGTTGGTCAGTGGCGGGATGATGACGCGCAGCGCCTGCGGCAGCACGATCAGGCGCATCTGCTGCCAGCGCGACAACCCCAGCGCCGCGGCCGCCTCGACCTGCCCTTGCGGCACCGCCTGGATGCCCGCGCGCACCACTTCGGCGACAAACGTGCCCGTATAGATCACCAGGCCGATCAGCAGCGACAGGAATTCGGGCGTCAATGCCGCGCCGCCCTCGATCGTCGCCTCGCCCTTGACCGGCACGTCGAACGCCGCCGGAGCGCCGCCTGCCACCCAGCCGGCGAGCGCGCCGGCGACGACCAACGCAACCCCGGGCAGCACGACCGGGCTCGGCTGGCCGGTGCGGTCGAAGCGGGCGCGGGCGCGCCACCGATACCCCCATGCCGCAATCAAGCCTGCCAGCGCTCCGGACGCGGCCGTCGCATGGCCGTGCGCCCACACCGGCCATGGAAACGACATGCCGCTCTTGCTCAGATAGACGCCGGGCGCGAGCTGGATCGCCTCGCTGATCGGCGGCAGCACCTCGGTGAGCAGGATGTACCACATGATCAGCTGCAGCAGCACCGGCACGTTGCGGAAGAGTTCCACATACGCGTAGCACAGCGCGCGCAGCGGCGCGTTGCGCGAAAAGCGCCCAATGCCGACCAGCGTGCCCAGGATCGTCGTGGCGACGATGCCGATCACGGCAACCCGCAGGGTGTTCAGCAGGCCGACGCCGATCGCCTTCCAGTAAGGATCGCTCGGCTCATACGGAATCGGCGACTCGCCGATGTCGAACCCGGCCGGACCCAACAGGAAGTCGAAACCGCTCCGAATGCCGTGCGCGCGAAGGTTCGCGAGCGTGTTGTGCGCGAGGAACCACGCGCACGCGCCGATCAACACAAGCGCCAGGGCCTGGTAAGCCACCGCACGCAGCGCCCCACTGCGCCAGGTCCAGCGGCGTTGCGCCGGGGCGTTCATCCGCTCAAAACGCAGCGATTAGCGGATCGGTGGAGCGTACTGTATCCCGCCCTTGTTCCACAACGCGTTCAGGCCGCGCGGAATCTTCAAGGTCGACTTCGCGCCCACGTTGCGGTCGAACATCTCGCCATAGTTGCCGACCGTCCGGATCGCGCGCACCAGCCACTCCCGGTCAAGCCCCAGCAGCTTGCCGGTGTCGTCGGACACGCCCAGGATCCGCTGAACAGCCGGGTTGTCGCTCGACTTCATCTGATCGAGGTTGGCCTGCGTGATGCCGTATTCCTCGGCCTCGATCAGGCCGAACAGCACCCATTTGACGATCGCGAACCACTCGTCGTCGCCGCGCCGCACCGCCGGGCCCAAAGGCTCTTTCGAGATGAGCTCCGGCAGGATCACGTGCTCGTCGGGATTCTTCGCCTCCTTGTCGCGGGCCGCCGCGAGCGCCGAGGCGTCCGCCGTGTAGGCCTGGCAGCGACCCGAGAAATACGCCGCCTGCGTCGCCTCGAGCTTCTCGAACACGATCGGCTTGGCGTTCAACTTGTTCGCGCGCGAATAGTCGGTCAGATTCCTCTCGGTCGTCGTGCCCGCCAGAACGCACACCTGCAACCCCCTGAGCTGCTTGGCGCTGCTGATCCGGCTCTTCCTCGGCACCATGAAGCCCTGGCCGTCGTAATACGTGACGCCCGTGAAGCTCAAACCCAGCGAGGCATCCCGCGTCAGCGTCCAGGTCGTGTTGCGCGACAGGATATCGATCTCGCCCGATTGCAGCGCGGTCAGGCGCTGCTGCGCGTTGACCGGAACCCACTTGACCTTGTTGCCGTCGCCGAGCACTGCGGCAGCTACCGCGCGGCAAACGTCGACGTCGATGCCGCTCCAGTTGCCCTGGCTGTCGGCTGCCGAGAAACCCGGCAATCCGGTATTGACGCCGCAGCTGACCTGTCCACGCGCCTTGATGTCGTCGAGCGTCTTGCCCGCGTGCGCGAGCGGGCAAGCCAAGACTGCCGCGGTCAGTATCGCCGCCGCCCGCGCCCACACTGCTGCCTGGTTCATCATCCCCCTCTCTACCATTCTGTTCGCGGCCGAGCGAAACTAGCGCGATGCGCATTTCGCGTCAAGAAATCGACTTTCGGCCGGCCTCCCCGGTGAAAGCGAACCGAAAGTCTTGGCTGGATAACATGCCTCCGTATGCTGGCGTCCGCGGGGCGCGAGCGGCGATCACGACAAAGTCTGACCAAGGAGATACCTGATGAAGAATCAAGGGGCGCGTGCGGCGTTCGTCGCGCTGATTTGCGCGCTGGGGGCTGCGGGACCGGCGGTTGCCGGCGACAAGATCGCTTTGATGGTGGGAGGCATTGAAAAGCAGATCTACCTGCCGGCCAAACTGACCGAGCAGCTCGGCTTTTTCAAGGAGCAGGGCCTGGACGTGGAGTTGCTGAGCCAGCCTGCGGGCGTCGACGCCGAAAATGAATTGGTCGCCGGGGCCGTGCAGGGGGTTGTCGGGTTCTACGACCATACGATCGATCTGCAGGCCAAGGGCAAGCTGGTCGAGTCGGTGGTGCAGTTCAGCCAGGCGCCAGGCGAGGTGGAATTGGTGGCGACCAAGATGGCGGACGTGATCAAGTCGCCGGCCGACTTCAAAGGGCATACCCTGGGCGTGACGGGGCTGGGGTCGTCCACCAACTTCCTCACCCAATACATGGCGACAGCGGCGGGCCTGAAGCCGGGCGACATTTCGGTGCTGGCGGTCGGGGCCGGCAACACCTTCATCGCGGCGATCCAGCAGGGCAAGATCGATGCTGGCATGACCACCGAGCCGACGATTTCGCAACTGCTGAAGACGGGCGAGGCCAAGGTGCTGATCGATCTGCGCACGCCCGCCTCGACCGCTGCTGCGCTCGGGGGGCCATACCCGGCAGCTTCCCTTTACATGGAGAAAGCCTGGGTCGACGCTCACCATGCCGAGGTGCAGAAGCTGGCCAACGCCTTCGTCAAAACGCTGAAGTTCATGGCCTCGCACAGCGCCGAGGAGATCGCGGCCAAGATGCCGCCCGACTACCTGGGCAAGGACCAGGCGCTCTATGTGAGCGCGCTGGCGGCGGGCAAATCGCAGTTCACTGCCGACGGCGTGATGCCGGCCAACGGACCGGAGACCGTGCTGAAGGTGCTGTCGTCGTTCGACCGTGCGGTCATGGGCAAGAAAATCGACCTGTCCAAGACCTACACGACCGAGTTCGTGTCGGCCGCCCGCTGAACGCACAGGAGGCCGCAGATGGCCCTGGAATCTGCAACTCAGCGGCCTCCGGCGGGCGTCCCTGCGATCGAAATTCAGGGCGTCAGCCGGCGTTTCGTCAGTCCGCAGGGCAAGGTCGTACCGGCGCTGCGTGACTTCAACCTCACGGTGCGCCAGGGAGAGTTCTGCGCGATCGTCGGGCCCACGGGCTGCGGCAAGTCGACCACGCTCGGGCTGATCACCGGGCTCGGCCGACCCAGCAGCGGCACGGTGCGGGTGTGGGGCCGGCCGGTCGAGGGCATCGATCCTCGCATCGGCTTCGTATTCCAGACCGATGCCGTCTTTCCGTGGCGCAATGTGCTGGACAACGTCACCGCCGGCCCGATCTACCGCGGCGAGGAGCGGAAGAAGGCGCACGCCCGCGCAATGGACTGGGTCCGGCGGGTGGGCCTGGCCGGTTTCGAGCATCACTATCCGCATCAGTTGTCGGGCGGCATGCGCAAGCGGGTGGCGCTGGCGCAGACCTTCATCAACGAGCCGCAGCTGCTGCTGATGGATGAGCCGTTCTCGGCGCTGGACGTTCAGACGCGCGCGGTGATGCAGGACGAGCTGCTCACGCTGTGGGGGTCCCACGGAGGGTGCGTCGTTTTCGTGACACACGACATCGATGAGGCCATCGCGCTGGCCGACCGGGTCATCGTGCTGACGGCGGGGCCCGCTACCGTCAAAGCCGTGTACGAAATCGACTTGCCGCGGCCGCGCAAGGTCGCGGACGCGCGTTACCTGCCGCGCTTCGTCGAGCTGTCGCACCGCATCTGGGACGACCTGCGAAGCGAGGTGCGGATCTGAGGGTTGAAAAGGACAACGGAGAACGCATGAGAAGAGGAGGAGACGCATGAGCACGGCCGAGATTGTCGCGACCGCCGGCACCGATCTGGCGCAGGAGCAGCAGCGCGTGCACAAGGCGCTCGCACGCCGCAAGGTGCTCGTCTACACGCTGCGGATCGGGATCCTGGTGGTAACGCTCGGAGCGTGGGAACTGGCCGCGAGGGCGGGATGGATCGACCCGTTCTTCTTCTCGATGCCTTCGCAGATCGTCGACCAGATGTGGGTTTGGGCGACCGAGGGAACCTCGCAGGGATCGTTGTGGAAGCAGATCCTGGTCACGATGGAGGAGACGCTGCTTGGCTTTGTGATCGGCGCGGTGGCCGGAGTCATCGCGGGGATTGCGCTGGGTCGCAACAAGCTGCTCGCCGACGTGTTCAGCATCTACATCAAGGTAGCCAATTCGATCCCGCGGGTCGTGCTCGGATCGGTGTTCATCATCGCCCTCGGCCTCGGCATGGCGTCCAAGGTGGCGCTGGCGGTAGTGATGGTGTTCTTCGTCGTGTTCGGCAATGCCTTCCAGGGCGTGCGCGAGGCCGATCGCAACCTGATCGCCAACGCGCACATCCTGGGTGCATCGCGCCGCCAGGTGACCTTCACGGTCGTGCTGCCGTCGGCCATGAGCTGGATCCTGGCCAGCCTGCACGTCAGCTTCGGCTTCGCGCTGGTGGGCGCGGTGGTGGGCGAGTTCCTCGGTGCCAAGCAGGGCATCGGGCTGCTGATCGCCACCGCGCAAGGTGCCTTCAACGCGGCCGGCGTGTTCGCATCGATGATCATCCTGGCGCTGGTCGCGCTGGGCGCCGAATACCTGATCGAGGGCCTCGAGAACGTGCTGCTGAAGTGGCGTCCGCCGCAGTTCGCCGAGACAGGCTACTGAAGCGGAGCGGCCGGTTGCGCCTGCACGGCCACCGCCCGGGCAGCGGGGAAGTCGACACTGACCAGGAGACCCTGCCCGGACGGCGCGTCGGCAAGGGCGACCGTCGCTTCGCTCGCGAGCGCGATTTCGCGCACGATCGAAAGCCCCAGCCCGCTGCCTTCGCCGATCTCGCCGGGCAGACGATAGAAGCGCTCGAAGACGAGCTCACGCTGCTCGGCGCAGATGCCGGGACCATCGTCTTCGACCGACAGCCGTACGCGGTCGTCGTTGCTGCGCACGGCAACGGTGACCACGCCGCCTTCGCGCCCGTACCGCAGCGCGTTGTCGACCAGGTTAGCGACCAACTCATGCAACAACTGTGGCGACCCTGACACGAGCGCCGGCCCGTCGAGTTCGCAGCCGAGGTCGACGTTGCGCTTCAGCGCGGCCACTACTGCCTCCTCCACCACCTGCCGCGCTACGTCGGTCAGATCGGCAGCTCCGCTCTGCGCGGGAGGGTCCACGTGCGCCTCGGCCCGCGAAAAGCTCAGCATCTGTGAGACGACGCGTATGCCGTGCTGCAGCGTCGCCCGCATCGCCTGCAGCGCCTCGACGCGGCCCCTCGCATCGGCGCCGTGCAGCGCGTAGTCGAGTTGCGTGCTGAGCACCGTCATTGGTGTGCGCAGCTGGTGCGAAGCGTTGGCGATGAACCGGCCCTGCGCCGCCAGAAGGTCGTGCAGCCTGCGCACATAGTCGTTCAGCGATTGGATCACCGGCTGCAGCTCGGCCGGCACATCCTCCACATCCTCCGCGCCGAGCGGCTCGAGCGCGGCGACCGGGCGCTGACGCAGCCGTTCGCCGAGCCGTTTCAGCGGCCGCACTTCGCGCCGCACTCCGATCGAGATCATCGCACCGCCCAGCGCGATCATCAGCCACTGATACGAGATGCTTTGCGCCCACAGATGCAAGGTCAGCGCTCTCTGCGAATGCAGCGTCTGCGCCACCTCGACCAGTACCGAGGCGTTCCCCGGTGTTTCGAGCTGAGGTTGCGAGAACGCCACCACGCGCACCGGCTCGCCGACATACGTGGCGTCGAATGCGATCGACTGCTCGGGCGCGAGCGCGTGCGGCGGCCGCGGCAGGTCCGAGTGGCCCCCCAAGACTACCCCGCGGGACGTTACGACCTCGTAATAGACGAGGTCGCGCGCTTCGGTGCGCAGCAGTTCGAACGCCGCCGGTGGAAAATCGAGGAACGCTTGGCCTTCCTGCTCGTACAGACGCTCGGCGATCACTCGCGCGGAGCCGAGCAGCATGCGATCCTGCTCCTCGGTGGCGGTGCCTCTGGCGCTGAAGTAGGCCGGTCCGGTGTCCAGAATGGCCAGCACCAGAAGCGGAACCAGCACCCAGCGCAACAGCTGGGCGCGCAGGCTTTTATCCCTCATCGCGCCGCTTCAGCAGATAGCCCAGTCCTCGCAGGTTGATGATCGCGGCATCGCTCGGATCGAGCTTCTTGCGCAGGCGGTGAATGTAGACCTCGATCGCCTGAGGAGCGATGTCGTTGTTGACCGAGCTGATGCTGTCGGCGAGCGCCTGCTTGCCGACCGTCTTGCCGCAGCGCGTCATCAGCACTTCCAGTACCGCGTGTTCGCGCGGGGTCAGCGACAGCGGCCAGCCGCGTACGGAAAAGGCGCGCGAATTGCTGTCGTAGCTCAGGTCGCCGCAGTGCAGTACCGGGTCCTTGTGCTGGCTGACCCGGCGCAGCATCGCGCGCACGCGCGCCTCCAGTTCGTCGATCTCGAACGGCTTGATCAGGTAGTCGTCGGCGCCCGAGTTGAGGGCGCCCACCCGGCTCTCCAGCGTCGCGGTGGCGGTCAGGATCAGCACCGGCACCCCGTTGTGGCGCTCCCGCAGGCGGTGCAACACGTCGCGACCGCCCAGCCGCGGCAGCGACAGATCGAGGATCACCGCGTCGTACGGCTGCGTCATCAGCAGGGCATCGGCACCCTCACCGTCGTACACGCAGTCGACCGTGTAGCGCCGCTGACGCAGCGTACGGCCCAGCCATTCGGCGAGTTGCAAATTGTCTTCGACCAGCAGAATCCGCATGCCAAACTCGTGGCGGGCGCAACGCAATGGCGCCGGCCGGCACCGACGCGCGCGAGACAATGCTACCGCGTGCGCAAGGGCCGCGCCGACGGCCCCGGCGACGGCGCCGCCCGCGGGCGCCGTCGCGCGAGGCGACGTCAGAACTTCAACCGCGCTCCCACCGCCAGTTCCAGTTGGTCCTGGTTGGGTCGGCCGGCGCCGATCAGCGTGCCGTTACCCTGTGCATCGCCGACGATCCAGCCACCGTTGACGTTCATCCGGTCAAAGGCGAAGTACAGATCGAGCGCTCGGTCCGCCTGGTACATGACCGCCCCGTACACGGTCGATTTGGAGCCACTCGCATAGGTTCCTGTCGCGGCCGCAGTGTTGCCGAACATCGGATTGAGAACGACGCCGGCGCCGTTGTGCCCGGCGTTTTCTCCTCCCATCCGCTGGTAGCCGAGCGAGAAGACGGTCTTTGCGACGCGTGCGCTGCCCGACATGGTCCAGGAGCGGTCGGTCCGCGTGCCCAGGCTGTTGTTGGGGCCCTGTTCGGCCGTGTAATGGATCCAGCCCGCGTTGATGCGATAGGGGCCTACTACGTAGTTGCCACCGAAGAGTTCCGAGCGGTGTTTCAGGTCAGGCCCAGCGGCCGGCCCGCGGCTGTCCTGGTCGTAGTTGGCGTTGAGGTTGAACTTGCCCGGCCCGACCTGCAGGCCGTTGTACGCGACCGAGGCGGCCTGGTTCGTGCCCTGGCGGAAATTGCCCGGCACGGTGCCGCCGGCGCCGGGGTCGGCACTGCCGCCGTTGCCCTGCGAGCCGAACGCCCAGCCCAGGCCCGTGAGCCAGTGGTCGCCCCACTTTTTCTTCCATTCGATGCCGCTGTTGACGCGCGTGCCGGTGGCAGCGGCCGAATAGAAGATCAGCTGCTTGAAGTTGTTCACGTTGCTGTAGCCGCCCTCGCGCAACGTAACTTCGGACGTGCCGTACGGGTCGCCCCAGTTCTGCGTGAAATCGCGCGTCAAGGTGTTCTGCCGGCCGAACGTCAGCTTGCCCAGATCCTGGCTGTAGAAACCCAGCCAGGCGTCGCGGTTGAACAGGACGCCGTTGGTGTCCGAACCGCCCGTGGGCAGCTCGTACTCCGTTTCCAGCTTGCTCATCACCTTCAGGTTTGGCAAGCCGATCTCATCGCCAAAGTCGAGCGCGTGGTCGACATCGAAACCGAGGCGGTTGCCGCTGAACCAGGCGACCTGGAATCCGGTCTCGGTGGAAGTGCCGCCGGTTGCGCTGTTCTGGTGATCGACGTGGCTGATCGTCGCCTCGATGATGCCGTACAGTGTCATCCTGGTCTTGGTGTCGCTGTAGAGCATGACCGGGTTCTTCAAAACCCCGATGTAGTTCCCGTTCTGGTCGTACAGCAGCGGGTCCTGGGAGGCCGCCACGGTCGGCGGTTTGGAACGAGCGCGTTCAGTGCGTTTCACTGTCTCTCCTCCATGACTTCGATTGGCATCCCGAGCCTGGAACCGGATGCGGTGCCATAGCCCGGCCAGCTAGCGCAGCCGGCCCGCTTTGCAAGCTGGGTCCGTGCCGATCGCTGGCCGCGCAGCTTAGGCGGCGAAGTCTTTCGGTTCGCTTTCAGTGCTGCGCCGGTTGGCGCGAAAAAGCGACACCCGCTGAAAGCTGCCGGAAAGCTGCGCTGCCGCATCCTGTCGATGCGCGATGGAGGGAGGCATCAGATGCAAGTCACCGGCATGCTGTACGGAGCCCGGATGCTGCGTTTCGTCGGGTATCCGACCACCGAGGTCCTCGATCCCGGTGCGAGCGAAGAGGAGATTCGCGCTCTGATCGAGCGCGCCGGCATGGTCTTCATCAAGCCGGTCTTCAAGGGCGGCGTCGGCAAGAAAGGCAAGGCGGGCCTGGTCGGCCGTGCGACGGACCTCAGAACCGCGCTCAAAGAGAAGGAGCGCCTGTTCTTCGTCGAGCACCGGGTCGGCAACACCGTCGCCAAGGCCAATGGCGTCACCTTCGAGGCTGGAGTACCAGCCGAGCACGAGGTTTATTTTTCGATCACCGACTCGACGCGGTTCCGCGCCCCGACGATGACGCTCACGCATCATGGGGGCGTCGACATCGAGGAGCTCGACAGGAGCCAGGTCGCCACCGTGCCATTCGATCCGCTGACCGGACTAAAGGCTTTCGTCGTCGCCAATGCGCTGTCGGCGCTGGGAGCGCCCAAGCAGATCATCTCGCCGCTGGTCCAACACCTGCCCAAGCTGTGGGAGCTGTATCACGACTTCGGAATGACAACGCTGGAGCTCAATCCAATCCGGATGAGCGAGGACGACAAAGGCCGGATGGTTCCGGTCGCCTGCGATTTCAAGTGCGGCTTCGACCGCGACGATCCGCGCTGGCAGCGCCTGAGCCTGCCCGGTCACCTGTTCGCGGACGACTACTCCGACTTCGAGCAGGAAATCAACCAGCTGCGCACCTACCAGGGTCAGAGCGATGTGTTCGTGATCAATCGGGGCGGCACGATCCTGGCACCGACCTTCGGCGGAGGGGCCAACTCGCTGGTGACCGAGATGCTCGGCGACGACGCGATCATTTCGTCCGACTTCGGCGGCAACCCGCCCTACGCGAAGATGAAAGAGGTCGCGCGCATCTGCTTCAAGCACTGGCTGAAGCAGGCCAACGTCCTGTTCATCATCGGCGGCAAATCGAACAACACCGATATCTTCGAGACGTTCCGCGCGATGGCCGACGCGCTGCGCGAGCAGTTCAGCCGCAGCGGACCGACGCCGCTCTACGTCGTCATCGGGCGCGGCGGCCCGAACCTGGTGCGCGGCATGGGCGCGATGCGCGACACGATGGATGCGCTCGGCCTGCCGTACCGGATCTTCGGCTTCGATTCCGATATCAGCGAGGTCGTCGCCTACGCGCGGGGCGCCGACGCCTGGATGAAATCCGGCGGTCGGGTGCAGATCGCGGCCCGGCTTGGCATCGCGGGCGGGCGCGCAAGCTGAACTACCGACCAGGTGCCAAGGAGAGCGGGATGTACAAACGGGGCGTTGGGGATTTCAAGTACTACGTCGGCATCGGTTCGCTAGCCCAGGTCGCAACGCGCGAAGACCGGGTTTGCGTGCTCAACATACTGGGGGGCGAATCGCGCGACGTGACGCCGGTCGGCCATGCGTACTCGGGCGGCAACGTCGTGTTCGGGACCTCTCCCGGACGGCGCGGCCAGGCGCTCGAGACGCCGCTTGGCCCGGTGCCGGTCTACAACAACGTGCTGGAGGGGCTGAACGACGGCCACCGCTTCAACTGCGGCGTGGTCTACCTGCCGCCGTCGGCGGCGCGTGATGGCGTGGCGGAGCTGATCCGCGTAAACGAGGACCTGCGCAAGATCTTCATCGTGACCGAGAAACTCTCGGTTCACGATTCGCGCGAGATCCGCGCAATGGGCCAGCAGAACGGCATCGACGTCTTCGGCGCCAACAGCCTGGGTGTTGCCGACGCGTGGAACCGCGTGCGGATCGGCGGCGCGCTCGGCGGCGATCATCCCGAGGAGGCCCTGCGGCGCGGCTCGATCGCGATCTTCTCCAATTCGGGCAACTTCACGTCGACGATCGCGACCTACCTGCGCATGGCGGGCTGGGGAACGACGACGCTGATCTCGAGCGGAAAGGACGTATACATCCACTTCGCCGCTCCGGAATTCGCCTTCGCGCTGGCCAACGATGCGCGCAGCAAGGCCGCCGTCCTGTACGTCGAACCGGGCGGCTACTACGAGCTGGACGCCGAGTTCACGAAGCCGGTCGTCGCCTGCGTCGTCGGGCGCTGGAAGTCACGCCTCACGCGGGCGGTCGGTCATGCCGGCGCGATGTCGGGCGGAGCCGACGATGCCGTGGCCAAGGAGCGCTGGTTCGTCGAGAAGTTCGGCGTCGATGGTGTGTTCACGCCCGAGCATCCGGCGGTGTCGGCCAAGGGTGCGGTCGTTACGAACATCGCGCACATTCCGGCGGCGCTGAGCGCGGTGATGCGCGAGAACGCCGCCCGTCCCGATTTCGAGCCCGAGGGAAATCTTGCGTTGAAAGCGTGGTTCGGCGAAAACCAGGGGATCGCTCTTCCACCCGAACTGGACCTTCCGGTGGTCGTCGCCGCAGCGCCCTATGACGAGCAGATCGCGGCGCTGAACCGGCAGATCGGCGCAGTCGCGCCACGCCAGCCGATGAAGGATGCCTCGGGAGCGTCGCAGATGGACCCCGGGACACAGATCAGCAGGCTGTACGGCGTCTCGATGCTCGAAGCGGCCCAGCATCCGTTCGAAGCCAACGTGCTGCTGGCGCTGCTGCACGAGCCGGGAACAGAGAACGGCTGCCGACTGATCAACGTCGCGATCGGGGCGGGCCTGAACCTGAACGGTCACCCGGCGCTGGCCGCCGCACAGGCCGCGCGCGACGCCGGCAATGCACCCAACGCCGTGCTGGCGGCGGCCGCCACAACGTTCGGGCCGCGCACCCAGGAGGCGTCGCGCCGGGCGATGCGCATGCTGATCGACCAGTTTGCCGACGCCGGCCTGCGCGACGCTCAGGACGAGGGGCTCGACACCTCGCAGTTGAAAATCGATGTGGCCCTGCTGACCGGCAAGGCCGCCGATCCGCTCGCGCAGGCGATGCTCGCTGGCCTGGAGGCGCGCGGCGCCAAGTCGGTCTTCGTGCGCATCCTGCGCGGCCTTCCAGGACACCCGACTGCGGACGCCGTGCTGGCGGCGATCGCAGCGACGCTAGCGTGGAGTCCTCTGATGCGCCGACGCATCTCGCGCCTGACGGCCGAAAGCCTGCCCTGGTGGATCCGCCTCTTTGGCGCTCTGATCGGTGCTTCGGCGCCGGCGCAACAGCACACGCCGGATCGCTTCTGCGGGATGGACATGTCCGATATCCTCGAGCGCCGCACCCTCGGTGAAGTGGCCTTTGTCGCGCTGCTCGGCCTGCAACCGAAACCGGCTGACCTGTTCACCTTCCAGGTTCTGGTCGGCTTGCTGCTGTCCAACGGTCCGGGCACGATCTCCGCCCAGGGAGCCAAGGGTGCGGTCTCGGCGGACGGCCCGGAGGATCCGGAACGCGTACAGCTCAACAAGTGCCTGATCGGCTTCTTGTCCCACACCGGCTACACCCACGGCGGCAACGGCTTCGAGGGTATCTCCTTCCTGATCGAACTGTTCAGGGAGTCCGGGCTGGCGGATGCGGGAAGCCCCGATCAGGGCATCGACCTGAAGCAGCTCGCCAAAAAGTACGTCGACAGCTATGCGCGCTACAAAGCCGACAAGAAGTCTGTCGGCAGCCTCGACATCCAGAAGATTCCGGGCGTGAATCATCCGGTGTTCAAAGATAAGCCGGTCAATTACGACCCGCGCGAGGTCTTCATCCGCGACCTGTTCGAACGGCGTGGCGAGTACAACTTGTTCCACGACTTCTACCGCGTGCTGGTGCAAACGCTCTTCGACGTCGGCGTCTCGCGCAACGTCTACTGCGTCAACATCGACGCGGTGATCGCGGCGCTGCTGCTGAAGATGCTGTGGCGGCCGTACTGCGAGGGAACGTATCCGTCCTCGGCGCTGGAGTTGGCGGCATTCACGGTGTTCCTGTATCCACGCATGCTCGGCTGCGCCGCCGAGATAGACGACCACATGAACCGCGGCCGCAATATGGACACCCGCACGCCGGCCTCGCAGAGCCAATTTGTTGCGTGAGCCGTAGCGCCGATCCGGCCGCGCGGTGATCGAGCGCGTCGATCCGCTGCGCCTGGGCGCGTTCGGGACCGCCGTGCTGCGCGCTCTGGGCGTGCCGGACGACCGCGTGTAGCGGCCCAACGTGACGCGGGACCCCTCTTCGCCGCGTTCTCAGACCATTCTCACGGCGGTTGCCCGGACCTGGGAAAGCGGTACCACAGCCGTCGATCCGCGAAGGCGCGGCCGTAGCCGGATTTCATATAGCACCCGAATTCGGCGGCCTTTTGTTCGTCGGAGAAGGCGACAAAGGTGACGAGGCGCCACGGTTTGAACTGCGCCCTATGCAGTGACTTGCCGGAATTGGGCTCGGTTAGGCGCCGTTTCAGATCTGTTGTGACGCCGATGTAGCGCCGGCTCCTGCTGTGCGCTCTTACCAGCAGATAGACGTAATGCACTCCCGTAAGGTAGACGCTCGGATGGCGTACGGGATGCGAATCTTCCGGCCTGCTAGGTGCCGGAGGCTCATAGGGACCGGGAGAAAACCGTCCGGGTTGATACAGCCCTCCTTCGCGCTTCGGAGGGCACCCTAGGTAGCGCGTCCTACGGACGCGGACGTTGGCGGAGACGGACAGTGCTGGCGGAATGCGGCGCAGCAATTACCGTTCCGCCCGTTCTTCCCCCTGTCACAAGTTCCCACTGGAGCGCCGGCACGGACGCGCAAGACGTACCCACCAGTGCAGGTACGTGAATGGACCCGATGCCATTCGTTCCATGGGTTTGTTCGCACCTCTACGTCGTCGCAGGCGTAGGTTGTAGAAAGCCCATAGTTGTCCGCTGATCGCAAGGGGCCTTGCGCTGTCGCGATCCGCAGGACCATAAACTGCTGGATTTGGCATTCTCGGCAAAGTCGGCCGCGCTGCTGACCGAGGACGAGGCTCCGCTAACGCTTGACCGCAAGGCTCGGGTTCGGCCTGCGACTCTGTCCCCGTGCGAGTTTGGGCGCCGATTCGGGTAAATTGCGAACCATGAGCGCAAGTGTCGATTCGGAGCTGATCGGACTTTTTGGGCACTGGACGTTCGCCACCGCGCAGGTCAAGCGCCTGGACGAGTTGAAGGTCGACCCCGACGCCGTCAAAGCGGCCGCACAGCAGGTCATCGAACAGCGAGACAATCCCACACGCCAGCGTGCGATTGTTGACGCCATGGACGAAGACACCGCGGTTGCGCTTTGCCTTTGGCTGCGCGATCCCGCCAATGCATCCGGTCTGCTAAAGCAGGCTAGAGCGAAACCGCGCAAGCGCGGATGAAGTGCAGGTCGGCGGGCGCGGTCGCAATCAAACAGGCAGGTGTTGGGCGGGGCGGATGGCTAAGTTCCATCAACGCGTCGTGTGGCGTCTGCTTGGGACTCCGACCCACCACTCGCTGCGGCATCTCCAGGGACAGCCCTCGAGCTTCGCTGGCGAATGACTGAAAGTCGGATCCACACTCCGCCCAACACGATAGCTGAATAGGTACGCACCCTGCCTTTTCGCGCCTGCCCGACTGGCCGGCCTAATAGCGGCACCTGTTGTAATGCTTGACAACAAGGCGTGCCGTTGTCATGCTTTACAACATGGACGCGGAGCTTCTGCTCGGCGATCACTTTGCGCTCGATGAGCGTTCGTTCGTGCAGATGAAAGTCTGGAAGTCTGGAAGGACGTGGATACACTTTGGGAGGCGCGCAAATGAAAACCGTGACCATCGGAGTGCAGTCGTTGGTGGGTGCGAAGGCGCGCTTGGCCGACGCGATGAAAGGAAATGCTCACAAGGGTGCGCGCATTGACTTCGCCTCCCCTGAACTGCTGTGGCGCGTGCTAGCGCCCAATCGCCTCGAGATCCTGCGCTCCATGTGCGGCGCGGGGCCTCTCGCGCTGCGCGAGATCGCGCGCCGGGTAGGCAGAGACGTAAAGGGCGTGCACACCGACGTGCACGCATTGCTGGCCGCGGGTGTCGTTGACCGGAGCGAGGAGGGATTCGTGTTTCCCTTTGATGCAATCCGCGTTGACTTCACACTGCAGGCCGCCGCGTGAGCACGAGTGTCTTGCGGCGTCGAGTTCGAAAATGCGAACCTATCGAACTCGAGCTCGTTCGTCGTCGCAGAGATTGCAACGGAGTCGGATCTAACTAATTGATTTTGAAATTCTTCTGGCGGAGAGGCACTCTTCCGTCAAGTGGCTCGCGTGCTGGCGAAATGCGACGCAGCAATTCCCGTTCCGCCCGTTCTTCCCCGTGTCGACAAGTTTTCCACTGGAGCGCCGGCACTGACGCGCAGGACGTAGCTACCAGTGCAGGTACGTGAATGGACCCGATGCCATTCCCGTTCGCGCAGGGTTCGCCTACGCGTGGTTGCCGGAGCACGTGACGGAGGCAGGAACGCCTTGTCCAACAGACGAGCCTGCACAGGGCGCCGTCCAGTGGCGACGCAAGTGTCAGCTCACCGCTTTCTTCACGAGTGCGACGATCCTTGCCTCTTCGGCGGTGGTCGGTATTGCTGAGACAGCAGAAGCGTAATACCATATCTGAATGAAGACGATCACCGTAAAACTTCCCGAAGCCCTTGCTGCCTGGCTTTCGCGCTACTCACGAAAGCTCGGCCGGCCTCAATCCGATGTAGTGCGCGAGGCCCTTCAAAGGGTCAGCGCCGGCGAAAGTGGCACGAGCTGCCACGACGCATTCGCGGACGTTTGTGGCGTCATCGAAGGACCCAAGGATCTGTCGACCAATCCGAAGCACCTTTCAGGGTTCGGTGAGTGACGCGCATCATCGTCGACACCGGGCCATTGGTCGCATATTTCAATCGTCGTGATCGATGGCATCGGTGGGTCGTCGATCAGATGGCGGCCCTGAATCCCCCGCTGGTTACTTGCGAGCCCGTCCTTACCGAAGCTTGTTGCCTGATCCAACGCGCCAGCGGCAGGCCTGTCGACCTGGTACGCAAGGTCGCCCAACGAAACCTGGAGATCGGATTAGACCTCGTGGACGACGCATCCGCCATAGAGTCCTTGATGCAACGGTATGCGGACACGCCCATGTCCCTGGCAGACGCCTGCCTGGTGCGTCTTACGGAGCGCCTGCCGGACTGCCGTTTGTTTACGCTGGACGCTGATTTCGAACATTACCGCCGCAACGGCCGGCACCTGATTCCGCTGCTGCACCCAGCTTGATTGCTCGGAGTTGGGACCGCGACGAAGGGCTGCGTTCGGCTCTGCCCGCCATCGCCAATGCGGTGTTCGCACTGACCGGCCAGTGGGTCCGCGCGGGATGGACGCGTTAGCCAATATTGAAGATCTACCCCTTTCGGTTCAGATTTTCGTATCCCGCAACGAGCGCATCGAGCAGGTGACGCACGGCCGGCACCATACCTCGTCGCGTGGGGAAGATCGCATGCACGAGCCCCGGCCTTGACGCAAGGTCCGGCAACAGGCGCCGCAGCCGACCAGACTGTAAATCGGCGTCCACCAACTCCCTGGGTAACATTGCCACGCCAACGCCCCGCATCGCTGCAATCCGCAGGCTGGCGAGGTCGTCTGTCGCTAATCGAGGTTGTGATGCGCCAACGACACGACTTGCCCGCTGGTGTCGACCGGGTTCCAGATATACCGCTCGCTGTTGTTGGCTATGCAGAGGGTCGGCCAGTCTCTCAGGGATTCTATCGACGTAGGAGCTGCGTGCCGCTCCACCAGATCCGGGCTGGCAACCAGAACGAGGGTGGACAACCCCAGCTGCCGGACCGCGAGGTCGGTGTCCTCCAGCGGCGGGAGCCTGACCCGAATTGCGAAGTCCAGGCCTTCCTCGATGACGTCCACGCGGCGGTTGGTCGCATCACACATTCACGAATAGGAAAGGAGACTCCATTCCATGTCGCTGTCTCTGTACGAGGTTTGCGTTTCCGCGCTGATCCGCGGCCTCACCGTTTTGTCCGAGCGAATGCGGGCGATACAGGTCGCAGTCGAGTCGAACTTTGCGTGGCTGCGGCCGCAGCCGTTGCTCGGGCGGAGATCGAAGCAGCCAGTCAGGGTTGCGGCCGGTCGGTCAGCATCCGTAGCCGGTACACGGCGGCGGCGTGCTGCTTGACACGACGTCGATGCGACCGAAGGTTCAGTTCAACAATTTCCGGGACATCGCCGCCTTTCGATCCGTTGTGATGGAACTTCGTTTGCACTTTCATATCTTGCGCTGAGTGCGGCGTCCTCCACATGTATGCGCCACATCAGGAGCACGCCATTGGCAAGAGACCAGGTGACGGCAATCCCGACGTCATGGAACGCGATCGGCAGCAGTGCAATTTCGCAAGCGACGATTAGATAGTTGGGATGTCGCAGGAACCGGTAGGGCCCCTGGCGGATGAGCGGTTGCCTCGGCAGAGTGATGACCCGCGTCGTCCAGTACCCGCCCAAACTTATCAGCACCCAGACGCGGCCAACTTGCAGGACGCAGTACAGCAGCAGCGCCCACGGTTCCACAGGCGCCGATGCGGGCGTGAGTAGGAGGATAGCCAGCAACCAGCTGCCATGCACGAGGAAGAATAAAGGGTAATGCCCAGTACCCGCCTCTATCGCTCCCTTCGCCTTTAACGACCGGATATTGTGATTGCTCCATAGCAGCTCGGCGAGGCGCTGCAGGGCCACGAGGCCAACAATGATGTGAAGCGTTTTCATTGCACGCTCAGCAATAAGAAGGCTGCGGTGAATCCAGGGCCAAACGCAGTCACGAGGTAGCGCCCACGCTGTGGATCCTTCCGCGCCTCCTCCATCACGAACATTACGGTAGCGGCGGACATATTGCCGTAGCGGCGCAGAACATCGCGCGAATGAGCGAGGCTTCCCCGTGCAAGCCCCAGCGCGTCCTCGATAGCATCGAGCACTTTCGCCCCCCCTGGATGGCACAGAAATCCGCTAATGTCGGCAGTGCCTATGCCATACGTTGCGAGGAAGTTTCGCGTTATCGCCCCCATGTCATTGCGCACGATGGAAGGGATATCCTGCGAGAATACGGCCTTCAAGCCATCATCTACCACATCCCATCCCATGACTTGAAGCGAATTAGCCCATGTGTGCTCGCTCCATGCGGAGATTTCCGGACCGCTGCCTTTGCAACTTACGACCGCGGCGGCGGCGCCATCCGCAAACAGGGCGGTTGCGATGATGTTGCTCTTGGAGCGATCGGAATAAAGGAAATTAAGCCCGCATAATTCGACCACCAGGTATAAATAGCATTTCTGCGTCGCTCCCTGCGCAAGCTGTGCCGTGCGCGCAAGGCCGATGACTCCGCCAGCGCAGCCGAGGCCGAACACCGGCAGGCGCTCTATGTTGCGCTTGAGCTTAAGCCGCTCCATGAGGAGCGCGTCGAGCGACGGGGTGGCAATGCCTGAGCTGGATACAACGACAATCCCGTCGATATCGTCACAGGTTCGGTGCGCGCGCTTGAGTGCCCCACGGGCCGCTTTCTCCAGCAGGTCTAAGGCGTGCTTGAGGTAAAGCGCGTTGCGCTCGGACAGCGTGGAAGGCTTCTCGTACCATGACAGCGGCACACAGGAATAGCGAGTGTCAATAGCGGCATTCTCATAGACCGGTAGAAAGCGCGCAAAGCCATTCCGGCTATGAAATATCCGGCTGGCGGC
>VBCK01000134.1 GCA_005882215.1 Betaproteobacteria bacterium
AAGCTGGGCATCACGTTCCGCGTGCCGCTGGAAAAGCGCATTGCCGGTGCCGAAAAAGTAGGCAAGCACAAGACGTCGATGCTGCAGGATGTCGAGGCCGGACGTGACCCCGAGGTCGATGCGCTGGTTGGCTCGGTGGTGGAGCTCGGACACCTGACGCGCACGCCGACGCCGCACATCGGCGCGGTTTACGCTCTGACCAAATTGCTGGCTAAGACGCTGCAAGAGGAGCGCACCGCCCAGAGCCAGGGGTCCGGAGTCTGAACGGGCACGCAAGGCACCGAGCCATCAGTAATGGCGAGCGACGAAGACGGCGCTTGCGCGGTAGAGCGGTATTCTGTCAGGCAGGAGGCGCGAGCCGCAGCATTCTTCGCGCCCTCCGTGCAGGGCTTGGCGGCCGGTCGGTCGTGCTCTCACGCCCCGTGCTGGTGGACTCAAGTGAGTCCTGCGCCAGCTCCTGGGCGATGATCCACCCTATCGCCTGTTCGGCCGGCATCGGCTTGGCCAGCCCGAATCCTTGTGCCTGGTGGCACCCGAACTGACGCAGCAGTTCGATCTGATCCGGGGTTTCGACGCCCTCCGCGACAACGGTCAGTCCGAGGTTCTGGCCCAGCGCGACCGTGGATCGAACGATGGCCGCGTTCTTCGACCCCTCGCGAAGATTGTTGATCAGCGAACGGTCGATCTTCAAGCTGTCGACCGACAGTTGCGCCAGGTAGGACAGCGCCGAGTAACCGGTTCCATAGTCGTCGATCGCTATTCCGACCCCCAGGTCGCGCACGCGCGCCAGGATCCGCGCGGCATGCTGCGGGTCCTCCATCAGTGCGCTCTCGGTGATTTCGATGCTGATCAGGCGCGGCGCGACCCGATAGCGCTGCATCGCCTCGACCAGCAGATTGGGCAACTCGAGCCCGGACAGATCCCGCGCCGATACGTTGATCGCCACCGGGACTTCGACGGCCATCGCTTGCCAGGCCTGGATCTGCGCCAGCGCCGCGTCGATCACCCAGCGTGTCACGTGCCGGATGAACCCGGTCTGCTCGGCAAACGGTATGAATTCCGACGGGGGAACCGAACCCCGCACCGGGTGGACCCAGCGCACCAGCGCCTCGGCTCCGCGGAACTCACCCGTGCGCAGATCGATCTTGGGCTGGAAGTGCAGCCTGAGCTCGTTGCCGTCGATCGCCTGGCGCAATTCGCCGAGCAGGGACAGGTGGTGCTGTCGATGGCGGTCGATCCGGTGGTCGTACTCCTCGAGGCCCCGATGCTCGCGCTTGGCCACGTACATGGCGACGTCTGCGCGGCGCAGCAGCGTCATGGCGTCGGTCCCGTGCCTTGGAAAATGAGCAATGCCGATACTGACTCCGACGTCCAGACCCTGTCCGTCGACGACCACCGGGGCCTGCAGGCACTGCAGCAGCTGCCCGGCCACCGTCGGCGCCTCGAGCCGCTGTTGGGGTGACAGCAGGACCGCGAACTCGTCGCCTCCCAGGCGCGCCAGCACGTCGTGCTCGCTGAGCGCCGCTCGCAGCCGGGACGCTACTTCGATGATCACGCGGTCGCCGGCATGGTGACCCAGAGTGTCGTTGACGAAGCGGAAGCGGTCCAGGTCCATCAGCAGCACGCTGAACACCTGGCCGGCCTTTCCGCAGTCGTCGATCGTACGGTCCAGCTGTTCCAGGAACAGGGGCCGATTCGGCAGGTCGGTCAGCGGATCGCGATACGCCAGTCTGCGGATCTCGCCCTCACGCGAGGCGATCGCGTCCTGCATGTGATTGAAGGTGGTGGCGAATGCGCCGATTTCTCCCTGGTTCGGTACCGGAACGGCGGATGCGTAGTCGCCGGCCTGGATTCGCAGGGCGGCCTGGGCCAGCGACCGGATCGGGCGAGTGATGTTTCGGGCGATCAGGACGGATCCGACGATCGTCGCAGCCACGCAGAAAAGTGCCAGCAGCCCGAAGCTTGCACGCAGTTGCCGGAAAGGTTCGACCGCTTCGTCCAGGGACTTCTGCAGGACCACATCGATCGTTCCGCTTCCCGCGGGCTGCAGCGACCGCACGCGGGTTGCTAGCTGACGGTGGGCCAGCGTCACGGCCTGGTGCGCCCACGCCGACGCGCCGGCAGGCGCGATCAGCGCCAGCTCGGAGCGGGCCTCGGGCGTGAGCGTCGACGCCGCGACCGCGCGCCCACGTTTGGCTGCCGAGCTGACAAAGGACACCTCCAGCCCCGTCAGATCGCCGAACTCCCTGGCGGAGGCGTCATCGACGCGGAATCCGATCGCGACATACGCGATCGGCTCCGGGGCGAGCACCGGGACCATGACAAGCTGGTACAGCGGACCATCGATGGCGACGGTGGCCGCCGCGTGGCCGCTGTCCTGCGCGCGGGCGAGCAGACTGGAGAACTCGAAGCTCTGAGGTCCGCGCGTCGGATGCAGCGAGTCCACCAGCACGCGGCCGTCCAGTGACACCACGATCATCGCCGCCGCGCCGACGCGCGTCGCATGATTGGCCAGCACCGACAGGATCGTGCCGCGGTCGTTGCTCGCGAGCGCCTCGCGCAGCCCGAAGTCCGCCGCCAGCACGCTGGCTTGCTGCTCGAGCTGGGTGTTGTTCTGCCTCCACAGCCGTTCGAACACGCGCTCGCCCAGCTCGAGCTGATGATCAACCGTGGTCTGCGCAATCTGGTCGGCGCGCAGGTCGATCGTGACGAATACCGCCAGCTGGACCAGCACCAGCAACGAGACGAAGAACAGGATCATCCGCCCCGCGATTCCATTCAGGCGCAGGCTCTTCATTTCGAGTAGTGAAGCGGGTCGAGCGGTGGCTTGTAATGGGGTTTGCGCGGCGCCACCTCGATCACGAAGCGCAGCGGCTCGCGCATGGCGCGGTTGACGCTCACGTGCTGCGGCGCAACCTCGTGGCGCTGGCGCGGATGCCAGATGTGGCTTTCGTACTCGCCGTCCTCGACTGCGCTGATCTGGACCCGACCGTCGGCGCCGGTCTTGCCAAACGAGGCCGTATCGACGACGAGCACGTACCCCAGCATCCAGTCGTGCACGTTGCATCCCATCGTCACGACGCCCGGCGTGTCGAAGATGATCGGATCGGGGGCGTCGCCGGCGTACAGCTTGATCTCGAACTTCTTCGGCTTGGAAAACGAGTAGACGTGATGCCGGATCGGGTCCTGGTTCGGAAAGCTGACCGCGGCGCCGGTCTGCACCACGGTCAGGTACGGAACGAATTCACGATCGTGCTGTGCGACCGCGGCCGATAGCGGCGCGTGGCGCGCCGGCTTCGGCGCGCTGACGGGGACCAAAAACACGGCGGCGTCCTCGATCGCTTCCCCCGCGGGCCCGACGACCTCGGCGTTCAGCGTTGACGCGGCGAAACCCGGCCACGCCAAGCCCGAGGCCGCCAGCGCGAACACCAAACGCGAGAGGAATTGATGCAGGGGCACGGCGAGTCGCACGGGGACGGAATGCCGGGTTGACCGGACGCATTTCGGGGCACCACGCGAACGTTATCGAGTTTGAAATGCGGTAATCGAGGAAACTGACCGTTCCAATGGCCGCACTTTGCTCACTGCGGGCGCTCTCGCCCGGACTGTCGTGGCGGCTGCTCGGCTCGATCGTCCTGGCCGCCTCCGTGCTGCTCGGGGCGGACGTCGCGGCACAGCAGGTGCAGGCCGATTCGCTGGCCGATGCGATCACCGCGGGACGCCTGGTACTCGAGTTGCGCCCGCGCTACGCGGACATCTGGGACGCCGGACTGAACGAGCGCGGCCACGCATGGACGATCCGCTCGATCGCCGGCTGGCAGACCGCGACATTCGAGGATTTTCGGGCGGTGGTGGAAGGCATCCACACCGACGTCGTCGATGCGCACCACATCAGCGTCGCCTCGTCGCAGTATTACGTCGACTTGTCGTATCCGCTGTTGCCGGATCCGCGCGAAACCGACACCAACCGGGCGTACTTCGAATACGTCGGTTTGCCCGACACGCGCGTGCGGTTGGGCAAGCAGCCGATCCGGCTCGATAACGAGCGCTTTTTCAGCGACGTCGATTTCCGGCAGACGCCGATGCTGTTCAACGGCCTGACCCTGGTGAACAACAGTCTGCCCGATATGGAGGTGTATGCCGCCCTGCTGAACCGGATCCGCACCGTGTTTGCAACGCAGACCCGGACCCGGATATGGCTGCTACGGGTCGCGTACAGCCCGGCGCAGGATCAGTCGATCGCGGCGTACGGGTTCGGCCTGAACCAGCCGCAGACTGGCTCGGACACGGACCTGGCCGACAACTCGCACCAGGTATTCGGGTTGCGCGCCGAGGGCGCGGTGCCGATCGGCCGCGGGTTCGCCGCGCTGTATACGGCCGAGGCCGCGCACCAGCGGCATTACGCGGGGGGCGATCCGCTGATCGAGGCCAACTACTGGCGGCTGGGCGGCGGGGCCGTGCTGCCTCGCTTGGCCGGGCTCGGGGTTCGCATCGATCGCGAGGTCAAGGCCAGCAACGCAGGACAGTACGCGTTCCAGACGCCGTTCGAGGACAGCTACGCCTTCAACGGTTGGGCGCTGCAATTCACCAGCACGCCGCAGACCGGCCTGCGCGACACCTGGCTGTCGGTACGCGCGCAGCCGGGGCGGTTTACGCTGGTGGCCGAGGCCCATCGCTTCGGCGCCACCTTCGGGGGCCTCGATTACGGCAACGAGCGCGACCTGCGCGTTACCTATGCCGTGACGAGCAGCCTGACGCTGAAGCTGCAGCACGCGCGCTTTCGCGCGGGCGATCCGGCGGCCGACTTCTACGACGTCACGAAGACCTGGCTGTCACTGACGTACGACTACTAGGGCCAGCTGGCCTATCGGCGGCGGGGCCATCCGGGCGCGCGATTGCCCCCATCTCACCGGAAGTCGTGGCTGTCGACCACCAGCCCGCCCAGCAGCGCGGAGTGGTCGACCAGGCGATCCGCGATCAGGTGGATCACCGCGCAGTCGGGCGCATCGACGCGCTCGACATGGCCGTAGACGGTCAGCAGCGTCGAGGCCAGCAGCTCGCGGCGGAACCGCTCGGCCGTGGCGCGCCACACCACCACGTTGATCCACCCCGTTTCGTCTTCCAGCGTCACGAAGGTGACGCCGCTGGCGGTGCCTGGCCGCTGGCGGCAGGTGACGATGCCGGTGGCTCGCACCCTTTGCTGGTGGCGTGCGTCAGCGATGCGCCGGGCGGTCCACAGCTGCATCCGGTCGAGCCGCTCGCGCAGTGGCGCCAGCGGGTGGCGGCGCAAGGTCAGGCCGGTTGCGTCGTAGTCGGCGACGATGTCCTGACCTTCGGTCGGGGGCAGCAATTCGACCTGGCGCTCCGTGACCGGCAGCCCGCTCGTCAGCGGTGCCCGGCGCGCGGCGCCGCTGTCCAGTCCCAGCACGCCCCACAGCGCGCGGCGCCGGTGCCCGGTGAGCGCGGACAGCGCATCGGCCGCGGCCAGGCGCGCCATGTCGCCGCGGTCGAGCTGCGCCCGGTGCGCCAGGTCGTGCACGTCGGAAAAGGGCGCGCATCGCCTTGCCTCGACGATCCGCTGGCCGGCCGCCTCGGCAAGGCCGCTCACCTGCATCAGCCCGAGCCGCACGGCCGGCTGTCCCGCAGGGCCGGGGGTGAGGGTTTCAGCCTGCGAGCACGGCTCCAGCGTGCAGGTCCAGTCACTTGTCATTACGCACACCGGCCGCACCGTCACGCCGTGGTTCATCGCATCGCGCACGATCTGCGCCGGCGCGTAAAAGCCGAGCGGCTGCGAATCGAGCAGGGCCGCGCAGAACGCGGCCGGCTCGTGGCATTTGAGCCATGACGAGTCGTACACCAGCAGCGCGAAGCTGGCCGCGTGGCTTTCCGGGAAACCGTACTCGCCGAAGCCCTGGATCTGCCGGAAGATCTGTTCGGCGTACTCGCTGCCGTAGCCGCGCGCGAGCATGCCGGCGATCAGCCGGTCGCGGAACGGTCCCAGCCCGCCCTTGCGTTTCCAGGCTGCCATCGCACGCCGCAGCCGGTCGGCTTCGCCCGGCGTGAAGCCGGCCGCAACCACCGCCAGCTGCATCACCTGCTCCTGGAAGATCGAAACGCCCAGCGTGCGCTCGAGCACGGATCGGACCGCTTCGGACGGATAGGTGACCGGCTCCACGCCCTGGCGCCGCCGCAGATACGGGTGCACCATGCCACCCTGGATCGGGCCCGGCCGCACGATCGCGGTCTCGATCACCAGGTCGTAGAAGCACTCCGGGCGCAGCCGCGGCAGCATGTTCATCTGCGCGCGCGACTCGACCTGGAACACCCCCAGTGAATCGCCGCGGCCCAGCATCCGGTAGACGGCCGGATCCTCGGCCGGAATGTCCTGCAGCCGCAGGCTTGACCCCCTGAAGGCGTTCAGGTGGTCCAGGGCCCGCCGTATGCAGCTGAGCATGCCGAGCGCCAGCACGTCGATCTTCAGCAGCCCCAGCGCATCCAGGTCGTCCTTGTCCCACTGGATCACGGTGCGGTCGGCCATCGCGGCGTTTTCGATCGGAACCAGCCGCGAGAGCGCATCGCGCGCGATCACGAAGCCGCCGCTGTGTTGCGACAGATGGCGCGGAAATCCGATCAGCTGATGAGCGAGCTCGACGACCTGCGCAATCACCGGGTTGTCCGCGTCGAAGCCGGCCTGCGCGAGCAACTCCGGGCGGATCCGGCTGCCGTCCCACCACGACATGCTCTTGGCCAGCCGGTCGACCTGGTCGAGCGAAAGGCCCAGCGCCTTGCCCAGGTCGCGCAGGGCGCCGCGTGGCCGATAGGTGTGCAGCGCGGCAGTCAGCGCCGCGCGGTGCCGGCCGTATTTCGCGTAGACATACTGCATCACCTCTTCGCGCCGCTGATGTTCGAAATCGACGTCGATGTCCGGCGGCTCGTTGCGCTCGCTGCTGACAAAGCGTTCAAATAACACGCTGATCCGGTCCGGGTCGACTTCGGTGATGCCCAGGCAGTAGCACACCGCTGAATTGGCCGCCGAGCCGCGGCCCTGGCACAGGATGCGCCGCTCGCGCGCGAAGCGCACGACGTCGTACACGGTCAGGAAGTAGGGCTCGTAATGCAGCTCGCCGATCAGCGCCAGCTCGTGTTCGATCAGCGCGCGCACTTTCTCCGGCACGCCCTGCGGGTAGCGCACGGCCGCGCCCTGCCAGGTCGCGCTGCGCAGGAAAGAGGCGGGGGTCTGGCCGTCCGGAACAATCTCGTCCGGATACTCGTATCGCAACTCGTCGAGCGAGAAACTGCAGCGCTCGGCGATCGCCAGCGTCTGCGCCAGCAGCTCGGCCGGATAGATGCGGCCGAGCCGGTACAGCGGGCGCAGGTACTGTTCGGCGTTCGGTGCCAGCTTGCGGCCGCACTGCGCGAGCGGCGTGCGCAGCCGCACCGCTGTCAGCGCATCCTGCAGTTTCTTGCGGCGGCGCACATGCATGTGCGCGGCGCCGGCCGCAACCAGCGGTACCCCGGCGCGTAGCCCGGCTTGCTGCAATGTGGTCAGCCAGGCCGCATCGTCCGGGCCGCGGATCAGCTCGCAGGCGATCCAGTTGCGCCCGGGCAGCAGTTGTTGCAACCACCGCGCATCCCGCTCGATTTTCGAGAGGGCGGTTTCGGATTGCCGCTGCCCGTGCGGCGCCTGCTCGGGCACCAGCAGCGCCAGCGTATCCACCAGCAGATGGGCCTGCGCGGCCAGATCGGCCGCTGTAAGCCGATATTCGCCCTTGGGCGCAGCGCGTCGCGCCCGCGTGATCAGCTCCGACAGATTGCCGTACCCGGTGCGCGTCTGCGCCAGCAGCACCAGGTGCGGGCCGTCGGCCATCCGGATCTCGGTGCCGTGGATCAGGCGGAATTCGCTCGCCGCGGCCAGTTCGCAGCGTGCTTCGCGCAGCGCCAGGTGCGCGCGCACCGCTCCGGCGAAGGAGCACTCGTCGGTGATCGCCAGTCCGGTGTAACCGAGCGCAAGCGCGCGTTCGACCAGCTCTTCCGGATGCGAGGCGCCGCGCAGGAAGCTGAAGTTGGAAATGCAATGCAGTTCGGCGTAGGACGGCTGCATCGTGGCCAGGGCCGGGCTCAGAGAGTACTGAATAAATATACAGTATCCGGGCAACCCGACCGGACGGAACGCGGTACGCTGAGGTCGGAGGTGAGGGGTCCTCGTGGCCTCCCCTCTCCTCTTGGAAGAGGGACCGGGGGGAGGGTCCTGCGTTATTTTTTCTACCTAACTTATGAAGGCCGACGTTTTTCCCAGGACCCTGGGCCAATTGATGATCGTCGCCGCCATGCTGCTTGCCTCGGGTCGGTCCGAATGCCAGCAGCCTGAGCGCGAAGAGCCTGCCGCAGCCGAACCCCTGCAGGACGAATGCGCGTCCGTGGTGCTGGTGCAATGCGCGTCGGCTCAGCCCGAAACGGCTTCCACAGCGCCGGCCGACCCCCGTGCGGCCACGAAGCAGAAACTGGATACGCGCAGACTGCGACAGATGCAGACGCAGGCCGGGTTGAACGCGGTCGAGGTCACGGGCGAACGGCCGTCAGGGGCCGAGTCCGACTCGTGGGAGAGCTTTCGCCAATCCGTATCGAGCGCGGCCGCGCCCGACTGCCTTGACCCGAACGCTTTCCCCGCCGTGCAAGGCCTGCTCAGGCTGCCGTTCCTGCTGCACGCGGCGGCGGTCGGAAAGTGCCGCTGAGCCGATGCGGTCGGCAGTTCACGCCGCGCTTCGCCTGACGGCCGTCGTGGGCTTGTTGGCCACGCTGGCGCCGGCCCGTGCGGATCAGTGGAGCGTCGAGAAGGCCGGGTTCAACCTGTACCGGATCGCCGGTCAGAGCGTCTACATACGCACCGATGGCTGTGACGATGCTCCCGCCAAGGGCGTCGTAAATGTTCAGAAGGAGGACGGCGCGCGCCGGTTGACATTCAACGATTCAGCGGCCCGCTGCACGGTCAGGGATTTTCTGGTGCCCGTCGAAGTGGAATGGAGCGAGTACAGCGTGCTGCTGACGCGGGATCAGGCCAACAACTGGTATCGGGTCACCGATAGCGACATGTACCTGAAGACGCTCGGGTGCATCAGCCGCGCGATCACGGAGCCGGCCGTGCTCGACCTGAAGCGGGACGGGACGGGCTGGGTCCGTTTCGCCGACGGCAGAAGGTGCGGCGTCGAGCATGCCTTCCGACGCATGACGCTCTAATGGCCGGCCGGTCGCTCGCGCGGAGCGACGTTGCTAGCTTCGAGCCGCAGCTTGCTTGGACATTCGCGAGCTCTTGGTGTGGCCAGTGCTGCTTGTGCTGAATAGGCTCCGGAACTCACGATCGCCTTTCGGCGAGAACCGAATGACGCGCGAGTTCTTCTCGCGCGCGACCCAGCCCAGGTCGCAGAAGCGGGACAAAAGGGCTGCGCCGAGCGATCCCGCCAGATGGTGTCTGCGCTCGCTCCAATCCATGCAAGGTCGGCAAAACGTGCGGCGTTGCCGAGCCGCGGCGTGCGTATCGATGCCCACGCGCTCAAACCACTCGACACCGCGTTGCGTAAGTCGCAGGCCTTCGGGGGACATCGCCAGCACTCGATGACGCAAGAGCGCCTCGTAAGCCGACACGGCGAGCTCACCGGCGAGATGGTCGTAGCAGATTCGGGCCTTTCGTAGGGCCGGTTCCCGCGGGCTTGACACGAGGCGGACCGCGCCGGTACGAAACGCCACCCCCATGAGGGATTCGAGCAGACCCGCCACATCTTCGTCGGCAAGCCGATAGTATCGATGCCGGCCTTGTTGATCCACTGCCACGAGGCCGGCGTCGAGCATCTTCGACAAGTGGGCGCTCATGGTTTGCTTTGTGACGCCGCCGATCGCCGCCAGTTCGGTGGCCGTGAGTGCCCTGTCGGTCATCAGCGCGGTGAGGGCGTCCGCCCTTGCGGCGTCGCCGAGCAGCGAGGCGATTCGGGCGATGTTGGGGCCGTCTTTCATGGTTCGACGCTAATCGAACCGTCAGCTGAATGCAAGCGCCTATCACCGCCCCCGTGGATTCCTTGATTTCCCGCGGACCGCGGCATAAGGGAAGCGCCGGCATCAAGCGCTTCAACATGCAGCAGGCGAGCTAGAACGGCCCGCCGGCCTTGCGCAGACGGTCCGGCAGCCCGTCGTGCGGCCCCATCGGCCGCGCCGGCAGATCGTTCCAGTGGCGCGCGCCGATCTGTGCATTGCGCGCCGGATGCACCGGATAGTGGATCCGGTTGTCCTCGCGCTTGCGGTCGCCGACCACCAGCAGCCGCACGTCCGAGTCCGTGTTGTTGATGAAGGTGTGCGACAGGCCGGTGCCGGCTGCAAAGCCGACGCCGTCGCCCGGGGCCAGACGGACCAGATCGCCGTCCAGCCAGACATCGGGTGTGCCTTCGATCACGTAGATGAATTCGTCCTCGCTTTCCTCGCAATGAGGCCACGAGGTGCGCCGGCCCGGCGGCAGCAGTTCATGGTGGATGCCGAGACGGGCGAAGCCGAAATGGCGCCCGAACGGCGAGCCGATCGACAGCAGCTCCTGGCTGCCGGGATAGGTTCCGTTGTCGGGCTCCTGGATTTCCTTCCAATGCTTGATGCAGTCGGGTCGGGTCATGGTTTGCGTTCCTGGGTCAGGGAGCCACCTTCTTGGGCGAGTAAATCATGACTGCGCCGAACACCTTTCCGTATCCCGCACCGAAGGTGTATCAGCAGAAAAATCCGTGCAGAAACCACCCGCGCGGCTGCTTCAACTCGCGGTATATCCACAGCGTCTGCCCGCGCTGGTTGCGGGCCACGAAATAGTCGCGATGCACCGTCGGGCGGTGCGGGTCGCCGAAATCCCACCAGCCGACTTCGATCCGCTCCGGCCCGGCAATCAGTGCCAGCTCGCCTCTGTAATCTGGAAGCTCGTGCTGCTGCGCCAGCGGCTGCGGAGCGGCCAGGATCAGCAGCGGGCGCTGCAGCGCAGGTGCCAGCCGGATCGGGGCGCGCGGGCCGCTGCGCTCGGCGGCAAGCGGCGCGATCCGGATCGCATGCTCGGGCCGGTGGTCGTCGACTGCCTGCAACTGGAATACGCGCTCGGAGCCGAGCCGCGCGTGCAGGGTTTCGGCCAGTTGCAGCCAGTCCAGCCCGTCGCGAACGCTGTCCTGCGACGGTGGCAGCAAGCTGGCGTTCAATGCCTGAAACGGCGCCAGGCGCTCCACCGTGAGCGACAGCTCGACGGCAGGCTCGGGCAGGCTGACCCGCGTCAGCCGCTCGGCCAGCAGCTTCGCCAGCCGCCCGGCATCGCGCTCCGGGGCGGCCAGTGCCAGCGCGATCCGTGTCGCGGTGATCGTTCGTACGCCACGCGGGTTATGGTGCGCGGTGAAAATCAGCTCGGCTGCGCCCGCATCATGGCCGCGCAGAAAACCTTCGAGCGAACGCAGCAGCCGGTGCGCGGGAAACATCAGTTGCGCGGATTGCGTCACGTCGGCCGGCAATTCGATGCGGGCGGCGAATCGCGCCGGAGGCGAAAACGCCGGCTGAGGATCAGGCTGCAGACCCAGCGCACGATCCAGCTGATCGAGTCGGTGCGCGCCGAAGCGCCGCGCGAATGCATCGCGCGGCAGACCGAGCACCTGTCCGATCGTATTCAGTCCGAGCGCGTGCAGCGTCCGGGTCGTATCCACGTCCCATTCGAGCATCGTCAGCGGCAAGGGCGCCAGGGCGGACTGCAGTTGCCCGCCGGCCTGTGCATCGCGCGCGGGCAGGCCGCTTGCGCGCGCGGTGCCGATCAGCCAGGCAGCGCCCGGGGTCGCGGCGTAGCCGAACGCGGCGCGGTATCCGAGGCTTCCGAGCCCGCGCCGAATGCGCCGGTGCAGTTCGGAACGGCCTCCGAACAGGCGCTCGCTGCCGCCGGTTTCCAGCACCAGGCCGCTGCTGGACGGGCTGGCTTGCCCGCCGTAGCTGCGCAGCAGCGTAGGCGGGCGGATCGTCACCTGGGCACTGAACTGGTAAGCCCAGCAGGCCAGCTCATGCAGTGCGTCGCGTTCATGATCGGGAGTGCGCGGCACGACCGCCAGCGTGCGAGCAAGTGCCTGGGCGGCGGCGAGCTTCATCGCCGGCGCGATCCCGGCGGCGCGGGCCGGGTCGTTGCAAAACGCGATCAACGGTCGCTCGCGCGGCCCTTCGGTGATGGCCAGCGGCCCGGCGCACCGGATCGCTCGCGCGGCCAGCTGCAGCGGCAGCGCGGGCAGGCACACAGCAAGCCACAGAGCCATACGCCGAATAGCTCTTTCAACAGCCTGCTCCAGCGCCTGCCAGGGCAGCCGCAAGCTGCCACGGTTTTACCGCTGAGGAAGTGGGTGCGGCAAGCGAAGCCGCGTTCCGATCCCATGACCCCGAGTGCACCTGCAGGGCGACCGGTTCAATCAGGGGCCGGCCGCGCCGCTTCAGGATTTTGACGGCCAGTTTCTGGGACTGCGGCCCGCGGTCGCAGGTCAGCTGCAGGCGCAGCGCGGCCGGCGAGGGCGCGTCGGTGCAGCGCGACGGGCGTATCACGAACACCAGTGCACGATGCCGCTGGGCCAGCAGGTGCAAGCGGCGCAGCGCGCGGAAGTCGGCAGGGGCGCTGGAGGTCGGCAGCCAGCCGATCAGGGCACCCAGGTGTGCAGCACGCAGGGACTGCTCGACCGCCCACCAGGCTTCACGCGCAACAGCCGGCCTGACGAAGATGCTGCAGGACGGATCGATGCCTGCCTCGGTCAACGCCGGCGGATAGGGCAAGGCCTGCTGCAGCAGGTCGTCTGCCTGTAGTCCGCGTTCACACGACCCGTATTCGCACGGCAGGATCCAGACACAGGCGCGGCCGGCGCGGGTCTGCGCTGCCAGCGCGGGAGCGAGCAGGCTCAACTCACCGATGCCGGGATCGTCGTGCAGCAGCTCGATCAGTTGACCCTGCGGCCAGCCGCCGCCGGGCAGCTCGGCATCCAGGATCTCGAAGCCGGTGGGCGCACATTCGGCGGCCGTGGCCGCGAGTGCCGGATCATCGGCGTGCCAGACGCCCGACACGGCGGCCGGGTCGGCCGCGCGCAGCAACGGGATCGGATGGGTCGCGGCCCGCATTCGATCGAGCGGCGGATCGGATGTCTACAGTGACGGGCGGATCACGCCGACCGCCAGCCCTTCGATCGCAAGCGCTTCGCGCTTCAAATCCACGAGGATCGGTGCGTAGTCGGGGTTCTCGGCGATCAGCTCGGCCCGCGAGCCCTTGAGCCGGAAGCGCTTGACGGTGACCTCGTCGCCCAGTCGGGCGACGACGATCTGCCCGTTCAATGCCTGCTCCTGCCGATGCACCGCCAGCCAATCGCCGTCCAGGATGCCGGCGTCGCGCATGCTCATGCCGCGCACTTCGAGCAGGTAGTCGGCGCGCGGCTTGAACAGGGCCGCGTCGACGACCGGGTGCTTGAGCACGTTTTCCTGCGCCAGGATCGGGCTGCCGGCTGCCACCTTGCCAATCAGGGGTAGGCCGAATTCCCGAGCCGCCGCCCCGATCGAATCCTGCGTGCCACCCTTGAGGCGGATGCCGCGCGAAGTGCCCGCCAGCAGCTCGATCAGCCCTTTTCTCTGCAGCGCCTGCAAATGCTGTTCGGAGGCGTTCAGCGATCGGAAACCGAAGGCGCGCGCAATCTCTTCCCGGGTCGGAGGCACTCCGCGGGTGCTCAGCGCATGGCGGATGAACTCGAGGATTTCGTTTTGACGGGTGGTCAGGGCCAGTGTGGTGTCGGTGCTCATGGACGGTTGCCTGTTGCCGTTTCAAAAAATACTGAGTTACCTACATTGGCTGAGGGAGCGCGAGATACTGTAAATATATACAGTGCCGGGCAGAGGCGCAAGTCCATCCGGCCCATGGCTGTTTGCATCGCGCCGGTTGTTCTGCGGCACCCATTTCGGTGGCTTGTGCGCGCAAGGTCGCGTGATACACTGCTTTCTCAGGCGGAAGCCACTGCTGAGCTGCTGATGCAGCCATTTACGGAGCGCGCCGATATTGGGGTGAAGCGCGCGGACTCCCGGATGCTTCCGGATCGTCCCGTTTTCTGATCGTACGTCTCGGCCCGGCGCGGGCAACCAGCCAATGATCGCCCCCGCGCGGCGGGTGGCATTGATCACCGGATCCGGGATTTGATTCGGCGAATCTGCATCGCAAACGCGATCCGGGCGCAACGGCCGGCCCGACCGAGTTGAGCTGAGAAGATGAACGCGCACGAGGCGAGGATCGTCCTGGAGGCAGCGCTTCTGACAGCACAGCAACCGCTGTCACTGGCCGACATGGACAAGCTGTTCGGCGGGGAATTCGACAGAGGAGTGCTGCAGGCGCTGCTGGACGAGTTGAGCCGCAACTGGGAAGGTCGAGGAGTTGAACTGGTCTGCCTGGCTTCGGGCTGGCGTTTTCAGAGCACGCCGGCGATGCGCACCTACCTGGAACGGCTGAATCCGGACAAACCGGTGCGCTATTCGCGAGCGGTGCTCGAGACCCTGGCGATCATCGCGTACCGGCAGCCGGTAACGCGGGGCGACATCGAGGAAATCCGGGGCGTGACCGTCTCGACCCAGGTCATCAGGACGCTCGAGGAGCGTGGCTGGATCGAAACCGTGGGCCATCGCGAGGTGCCCGGGCGGCCGGCACTGCTGGCGACCACGCGCACCTTCCTGGACGACCTGGGATTGCGGTCGCTGCAGGAGCTGCCGCCGCTCGCGAATGGCAATGCGGCACCACTGCCACTGGAGCTGGAGTTGCCGATGACACACGCTGCGCTGATTCCTGGGGCCGATGCGGGCGCTGTGGCGCCGGCGGCGAAGCCTATTGAATCCTCTTCCTCATGGATGTCGCCCGTATCATGAGTCAACCGTTGGCAATCGAGGTTGCATCGACCGAATCGCCGCAGGACGCCGGGGCCTCACCCGAGGCATCAGCCGAGCCTGCGCCGCAGGCACCTGATCAGGCTGAGTCCCCGACGGGCACAGCTTCCGCGTCCCAGCCGCAGCCGGGCGCGCCGCCTGCGGCCGCCGACCAGGACGCTGACGCTGATGAACCGGGCCGTTCCGGGCCTCTTCCCGGCGGTGGTGACGGAGAACGCCGGCTGCGCGGTCCGCTCGGACGGCGCCGCCGCGGGCGTGGCGAGCGGCCCCCCCGTGAGCCGGCAGCGGCCGAGACGCGCGAGCCAGAATCCGCATTGCCCTTGGCCGATGGCGAGAATCTGAGCGTGGCGGCGATGCCGGAGCAGCCGCTGCCGCGCGAGCTGCTCGAGCGAGGACGACGCGCCGCGCAGTCGGCCTTGAACGCGCAGTCCGACAAGCTCCACAAAGTGTTGGCCGACGCCGGAGTCGGCTCGCGTCGGGAAATGGAGGAGCTGATCGTGGCCGGGCGGGTGTCGGTGAACGGCCAGCCCGCGCACGTCGGGCAGCGGGTACTGCCGACCGACCAGGTCCGGATCAATGGCAGGCCCTTGCAGCGCCGCCAGTCTGGCCCTGGCAAGCCGCCCCGGGTACTGATTTATCACAAGCCGAGTGGGGAGATCGTCTCGCAGGACGACCCTCAAGCCAGGCCGTCCGTATTCGAGCGCTTCCCTAAGGTTGCAGGCGGGCGTTGGATTTCGGTGGGTCGCCTGGATCTGAATACCGAAGGTCTGCTGGTGGTGACCACATCCGGTGACCTGGCCAACCGTCTGTCGCATCCGCGCTTCGAAGTCGAGCGCGAATACGCGGTGCGCGTGGCCGGGCAGCTCACCGACGAGCAGCGTCAGCGCCTGCTCGAGGCGGTCGAGCTGGACGACGGGCCGGCACGCTTTACCCGCCTTGAGGACGCCGGTGGCCAGGGCATGAACCACTGGTACCGGGCCGTGATCAAAGAGGGTCGCAATCGCGAGGTCCGGCGCATGTTCGACGCGATCGGACTGCAGGTGAGCCGGCTGATACGGATTCGCTTCGGCTCGATCGCCCTTCCGCGGTCGCTCGCACGCGGCCGCTTCATGGAACTGGCGCCGGGTTGGGTCGAGGCGTGGCTGCACGATCTGGGGATTGGGTCGGAGGCCGCGCGCGGCCGGCCCGCGGGCGCAGGTCCGCGGCGACCCGATGGGGCTCGCCGCGGGAAACCGCCCGGTGGCAGGCCCGCGGGCGGGGCGCGCCAGCCCGATCCTATGACGAGCACGGTCAGCTATATCGCCAACGGAACGCACCCACACAGCCCGCGGGCCAATCCGGGCTTGCAGAACCGCTTCCGGCGGCCCAAGTCCGGGCGGGGATTCGGTTAGACCGGGTCAGGTGAACGCCGCGGGGCAGTTTTCCGCGGGCAGTTATATAATCATCTGTTGCCTGAAATGGCGCGCCCGGCTGAGGCTGGGTGGGCTGGATCGACGTTTGGCCGTTCACGCGGGCGAGCGGACGCTGCAGATCCGGCCAAGCGGTTCAGTGGCGGCTGCGTTTCGGTAGAAGGATCCGGGGAGGGTTCTGCGTTCCGGATACGCGGCCCCAGCCTGTTAGGAACAGAAAAAATGGGCGAGCGGGCCCATTTTTTTTTACGGGGATGCATAACGGATGCGAAGTGGCGCGGTTGTCGCAAGTGCCGTGCGCGAGCTGATCGAACCGACCGTTCGTGGCCTTGGCTACGAGCTGGTCGACGTGCAGCGCGCGGCGCACGGGCTGCTGCGGGTCACGGTCGACACGACGTCGTCGACGCGGGGGATCGGGCTGGATGATTGCGAGCGGATCAGCCGCCAGTTGACGCATCTGATGGCGGTCGAGCAGATCGATTACGAACGGCTCGAGGTGTGCTCGCCGGGACTGGACCGGCCGTTGACGGGGCCGCGGGACTTCGTGCGCTTCGCCGGTTCGCCGATCCAGCTGCAGCTGAAAGAGCCACTGCAGGGGCGTCGCCGCTTTCAGGGCAGGCTGCTGGGCCTCGATGGCCAGGCCGGCGCCGAGCGGGTGCGGCTGGAGGTGGCAGCCAATGCGGGCGCGCGAGTCGGCCCGCGGCGTGGCCGCAAGTCGGGGGTTGAATCCGAGCCGCAAGGAACGCTCGAACTGCCGCTGGCCGCTATTGAAAAAGCCCACCTGGTACCCCAGTTCGATTTCAGGGGCGCAGGCAGGGGTGCAGGGCGGGCGCCCAGTGGATACGAGAAAGCGGGAAGCGAGGAAAGACGGGGATGAGCAGAGAAATCCTGCTGCTGGTGGATGCGCTGGCACGCGAGAAGAACGTTCCGAAGGAAACGGTGTTCGGTGCGCTGGAATCGGCGCTCGCGTCGGCTACCAAGCGTTTGTTCGCCGAAGAGGACGTCGACGTGAGGGTGTCGGTGGACCGCGAGACCGGCGAGTACGACGCGTACCGGCGCTGGCTGGTGGTGCCGGACGAGGCGGGGCTTCAGGAGCCGGGGCACCAGATCATCCTGTCGGACGCGCGCGATCAGATCCCCGACATCGAGCTCGAGGAGTTCATCGAGGAACAGCTGCCCCGGCAGGATCTGGGGCGCCGCTTCGCGCAGGACACCAAGCAGGTGATCCTGCAGAAGATCCGCGACGCCGAGCGCGAGCAGTTGCTCAGCGAGTTTCTGGCCCGCAACGACGCGATCGTTAACGGGACCGTAAAGCGGATGGACAAAGGTGATGCGATCATCGAGATCGGCAAGGTCGAGGCGCGCCTGCCGCGTTCTGAAATGATTCCGAAGGAGAACTTGCGGGTCGGCGACCGGGTACGCGCGCTGGTGGCCAAGGTCGACCGCCAGCTGCGTGGCCCGCAGATCATCCTGTCGCGCACCTCGCCCGAGTTCCTGATGAAGCTGTTCGAGCTGGAGGTTCCGGAGATCGAGCAGGGGCTGCTTCAGATCAAGTCCGCCGCGCGTGACCCGGGGGTTCGCGCCAAGATCGCCGTGTGGACGAATGACCGACGGATCGACCCTATCGGAACATGCGTCGGAATGCGCGGTTCGCGCGTGCAGGCGGTCACCAACGAGCTGGCGGGCGAGCGCGTCGACATCGTTCTGTGGTCGGACGACCCGGCCCAGTTCGTGATCGGCGCACTGGCGCCGGCCAATGTGTCGTCGATCCTGGTCGACGAAGACAAGCATGCAATGGACGTGGTGGTCGACGAGGACAATCTGGCGATCGCGATCGGGCGCAGCGGTCAGAACGTCAGGCTGGCGTCGGAGCTGACCGGCTGGCAGATCAACATCATGACCGCCGATGAGTCGACCCAGAAGCAGGAAAGCGAACAGACCGGGATCCGGGCCATGTTCATGAAGCGGCTGGATGTCGACGAGGAGATGGCCAACATCCTGATCGGCGAGGGTTTCTCCAGCCTGGAGGAGATCGCCTACGTGCCGGTGGCCGAGCTGCTCGAGATCGAGGCGTTCGATCAGGAAACGGTCGAGGAGCTGCGCACGCGCGCGCGCAATGCGCTGCTGACCGAGGCGATCGCGCGCGAGGAAAATCTGGTCGCGCAATTTGCAACGGAGCTGAAACTGGCGCCGCAGGTGCTGCTGGAGCAGTTGCGGGCGGCGGGCGTCGAAAAGCGTGCCGAGACGGACTCGCTCAGCGAGGACGACAAGGCGCGGCTGCTCGAAGCGCTTCGCAAGGCGCACGGGGGCCTGGAGATCGAGAAGCGCAAGATCACGCTGACGCGACGGCAGACGTCGGCCATCAAGCAGGCCGACTCGACCGGAAAGGCGCGCACGATCCAGGTCGAAGTGCGCAAGAAGCGCGTGTTCGTCAAGCGCGACGTCGAGTCCGAGGTCGAAGCGGTACCGGCCGCCCCTGTGATCGACAGCGAGGAGCTGGCGCGGCGGGAGCAGGAGGAGCGGCATCAGGCCGAGCTGGTGGCACGCCAGGTCTCCGAGGCGCGCGAGCGGGCCGAGCGCGCGCAGCGCGAACTCGAGGAGGCCGAGCGGCGCCGGCGCGAAGCGAGCGAAAAATCGCGCACGGACGAGGAGGTTGCGCGCGCCGACCAGCAGCGCGTGCAGACCGAGCAGGATTCCACGCGCCGCACGGCCGAAGCTGCAGCGGCCCAGCAGCAGCTTGCCAGCCAGGCGCACGAACGCGCACGCAAGGTGGTCGAGGACGAGGTGGCGGCCATCAAGTCGATGATGGCTACGCCCACCAAGAAAGTGCTGAAAGCGCCGGCGCCGGAGGGCACGCTGCACCGGCCGGCCATCAAGCCGGAAGCGAAACCGGTCGAGGAGAAAAAGGACGACAAGAAGGCCGGCGCCAAGGAAGTCAAGTCGGTCAAGCTGGCTTCCAGCTGGTCCGAGGACGCGGCCAAGCGGCGCACCATCAAGACGCGCGGGGACGCCGGCGCCGGTACCGCCGCCTGGCGCGGACCCAAGGGCCATCGGCGCACCGATGAACGGGAAAAATCGGCGATGGCGGCCCCGGCCGAGAGCGTGGTGCGCGAAGTGTCGGTGCCGGAGACGATCACGGTCGCCGATCTGGCGCACAAGATGTCGGTCAAGGCCTCCGAGGTGATCAAGGTCCTGATGAAGCTGGGCCAGATGGTGACGATCAACCAGGTCCTGGATCAGGAGACCGCGATCATCGTGGCCGAGGAGATGGGTCACAAGGCCTTCGCGGCCAAGCTGGACGATCCGGAAGCGTTCCTGCTCGAGCCGAGTCTTGCGATCACGTCCAACGGGGAGCCGACGGCACGCCCACCGGTAGTGACCGTGATGGGTCACGTCGATCACGGCAAGACCTCCCTGCTGGACTATATCCGGCGCGCCAAAGTGGCGGCCGGCGAGGCGGGCGGCATCACGCAGCACATTGGGGCCTATCACGTCGAGACGCCGCGAGGCGTGATCACGTTCCTGGACACGCCCGGCCACGAGGCGTTCACCGCGATGCGCGCGCGCGGCGCGCGCGCGACCGACCTGGTGATCCTGGTGGTGGCGGCCGACGACGGCGTGATGCCTCAGACGATCGAAGCGATCCACCACGCGAGGGCCGCCAAGGTTCCGATCGTGGTCGCGCTGAACAAGATCGACAAGCCGGAAGCCAATCCGGAGCGGGTCAAGCAGGAGCTGGTGGCGCAGGAAGTCGTCCCCGAGGAATACGGCGGCGATTCGCCATTCGTTCCGGTCTCGGCCAAGACCGGGCAGGGCATCGACGAGCTGCTGGAGAACGTGCTGCTGCAGGCCGAAGTGCTCGAGCTGAAGGCCGTGCACGACGGCCCGGCCAAGGGCCTGATCATCGAGTCGCAGCTCGACAAGGGCCGCGGCCCGGTCGCCACCGTGCTGGTGCAGGCGGGAACCTTGAAGCGGGGCGACGTCGTGCTGGCCGGCAGCAGCTTCGGACGCGTGCGCGCGATGCTGGACGAGGCCGGCAAGGCGATCCAGAGCGCGGGTCCGTCGATCCCGGTCGAGATCCAGGGTCTGTCGGATGTTCCGGGCGCCGGCGACGAGCTGATCGTGCTGGGCGACGAGCGCAAGGCGCGCGAGATTGCCCTGTTCCGGCAGGGCAAGTTCCGCGATACCAAGCTCGCGAAGCAGCAGGCCGCGAAGCTGGAGAACATTTTCGACGACATGACGCGGGAAGGCGCCAAGACGCTGGCGCTGATCATCAAGGCCGACGTGCAGGGCTCCCAGGAGGCGCTGGCCCATGCGCTGACGAAGCTGTCCACGGACGAAGTCAAGGTGAACATCGTGCACGCCCAGGTCGGCGGCATCACCGAAAGCGACGTGAACCTGGCGCTCGCGTCCAGCGCCGTGATCGTCGGCTTCAACGTGCGGGCCGAACAGGCGGCACGCAAGCTGGCCGAGGCCAACGGCATCGACATCCGCTACTACAACATCATTTACGACGCGGTCGACGACGTGAAGGCGGCTCTTTCCGGGATGCTGACTCCGGAGCAGCGCGAACAGGTGCTGGGGCTGGTCGAGGTGCGCCAGGTATTCAGGATCTCGAAGGTCGGCACGGTGGCCGGTTGCATGGTGCTGGACGGGCTGGTGCGCCGCACGTCGCGCGTGCGGCTGCTGCGCGACAACGTGGTGATCTGGACCGGGGAGCTCGAGTCGTTGAAGCGCTTCAAGGACGATGCCCGCGAGGTCAAGGCCGGGTTCGAGTGCGGGCTGTCCTTGAAGGGCTACGACGACCTGAAGGAAGGCGATCAACTCGAGATCTTCGAGGTGCAGGAGGTTGCCCGCTCGCTCTAATCCATCGGGGCGTACTGGCGGGCCGTTGTCCGGCCTATGAAGACTTCGAATCGAACCCAGCGCATCGCTGACCAGATCCAGCGCGATCTGGCCGACCTGATCGTGCGCGAGATCCGCGATCCGCGCGTCGGACTGGTGACGATCAGCGGCGTGGAGGTCTCGCCCGACTATGCGCACGCGAAAGTCTATTTCACGGTGATCGGATCGCCGGCGGTCGAGGCGGCGGAGGGTTTGAACGCCGCCGCCGGACACTTGCACCATCTGCTGTTCAAGCGGCTCAGTACGCACACGGTGCCGCGCCTTCACTTCGTTCAAGACCCCTCGGTCGAGCGCGGCTTCGAGATCGACCGCCTGATCGACGAGGCCGTCGGCCGGCGCGGATCCGGCTGAACCCGGCGGCCCGGATGCGAAACGCGCGGTTCGAGGCCGTTGACGGGGTGCTGCTGCTGGACAAGCCGGTCGGTGCGAGCTCCAACGCCGCGCTGCAGCGAACCCGCAGACTGCTCAATGCGCGCAAGGCCGGCCACACCGGCACGCTCGATCCGCTGGCGAGCGGGCTGCTGGCGCTGACGTTCGGGGAGGCGACCAAGTTCTCGGCGGACCTTCTGGACGCCGACAAGTGCTACGAGGCGCGGCTCGTGCTGGGAGCGACCACGACCACCGGGGACGCCGAGGGCGAGCTCACCGACCGTGGACCGGTTGCGGTGACGCAGGCGGCCTTCGCGTCGGTTCTGTCCCGCTTCGCTGGAAGCCTCGAGCAGGTGCCGCCCATGCATTCGGCGCTCAAGCGCGGCGGCCAGCCTCTGTACCGGCTGGCCCGGCAGGGCATCGAAGTCGAGCGCAGCGCGCGATCCGTGAGGGTCGATCGCCTGTGGACGATCGCCTGGGACCCGCGTGAGCCGACGATCGGAGTCGAGTGCGGCAAGGGCCTTTATGTGCGCACGCTGGCCGAGGACATCGGTGCCGCGCTGGGCTGCGGGGCGTACCTCGGTGCCCTGCGGCGAACGCGGGTCGGGCCGTTCGAGGTCCGCGATGCAATCGGCCTGGACGAATTCGAGCAGTTGTCGGTCGAACTGCGGCGTGAACGGCTGCTGCCGGTCGATGCGCTGCTGCAGACCTTGCCGCGGGTTGACCTGGACCCGCAAGCGTGCGAGCAGCTGGGACAGGGCAGACAGATCGCGTGTGAGGCCAGCCCTGCGCAACGCGCGCGCGTGTACGGTCCGCAGGGGCGCCTGCTCGGTGTGGCCACGGTGGACCACGGCAAGTTGATTGCCCGCCGCCTGTTGAGTCAGGTGCGGGTGCTGGAGTCGAAGCAATGAGCAGGGCCCTGCGCAACATCGCGATCATCGCGCACGTCGATCACGGCAAGACCACGCTGGTGGACAAACTGTTGGCGCAGTCGGGCACGTTCCGGGAAAACCAGACCGTGGCCGATCGAGTGATGGACAGCAACGAGCTGGAACGCGAGCGCGGCATAACGATCCTGGCGAAGAACTGCGCCGTCCAGTACGAAGGAACCCACATCAACATCGTCGATACGCCGGGCCACGCCGACTTCGGCGGCGAGGTCGAGCGCGTGCTGTCGATGGTCGACGGTGTGCTGCTGCTGGTCGACGCGGTCGAGGGGCCGATGCCGCAGACCCGGTTCGTCACGCGCAAGGCGCTCGCGCTCGGCCTGAAGCCGATCGTCGTGGTCAACAAGATCGACCGGCCCGGTGCGCGCCCGGATTTCGTCGTGAATGCGACCTTCGATCTGTTCGACAAGCTCGGCGCCAGCGAAGATCAGCTGGACTTCCCGGTCGTGTACGCCTCGGCCCTGAACGGCTACGCGGCCGACCGCCTCGAGGAGCTGCCCTCCGTAGCGCCGACAGGCGCGAAGGAGGGCGGCTCGATGCGGCCGCTATTCGAGGCGATCCTGCGCCATGTCCCGGTGCGCGACGAGGACCCCGACGGCACGCTGCAGCTGCAGATCTGCTCGCTCGATTTCTCAAGCTACGTCGGCAAGATCGGCATCGGCCGCGTGCGCCGCGGCCGCATCCGCGCGGGGCAGGACGTGATTGCGATGGACGGCCCGGCCGGCGTACCGGTGCGTGGCCGCGTCAACCAGGTGCTCAAGTTCAAGGGTCTGGAGCGGCTGCCGGTCGACGAGGCGATCGCGGGCGACATCGTGCTGGTGAACGGGTTCGAAGAGCTGAACATCGGCACCACGATCTGCCCGCCCGAAGCGCCCGAAGCGCTGCCGATGCTGCGGATCGACGAGCCGACGCTGCTGATGAATTTTTGCGTGAACACCAGCCCGCTGGCCGGCCGGGAAGGGCGCTTCGTGACCAGCCGCCAATTGCGCGAGCGGCTGCAGCGGGAACTGAAATCGAACGTTGCGATGCGGATGCGCGAGACCGAGGACGAGACCGTGTTCGAGGTGGCCGGGCGCGGCGAGCTGCACCTGACGATCCTGATCGAGAACATGCGCCGCGAGGGCTACGAGCTGGCCGTCTCTCGCCCGCGGGTCGTCTATCGGGATGTGGACGGGGTTCGCTGTGAACCGTTCGAGCTGCTGAGCCTGGACGTGGAGGAAACGAACCAGGGGGCGGTGATGGAGGAGATGGGACGCCGGCGCGCCAACCTGATCGAGTTCCATCCCGACGGCCGCGGGCGGGTCCGCCTCGAGTATCGGGTCGCGGCGCGGGCGCTGATCGGGTTCCAGGGCGAGTTCATGACGATGACGCGCGGCACCGGCCTGATGAGCCACATCTTCGACGACTACGCGCCGGCCCAGCCGGGCGAGCTGGCCGAGCGCCGCAACGGCGTGCTGGTGTCCCAGGAGGACGGGACGGCGGTGGCGTACGCGCTGTGGAAGCTGCAGGAGCGCGGCAGGATGTTCGTGTCGCCGGGCGATCCGCTGTACGAGGGCATGATCATCGGCATCCACTCGCGCGACAACGACCTGGTCGTGAACCCGAGCCGGGAGAAGAAGCTCACCAACGTACGGGCGGCCGGCAAAGACGAGCACATCGACCTGACGCCGCCCATCCGGCTGAGCCTGGAGCTGGCGGTCGAGTTCATCGCCGACGACGAGCTGGTCGAAGTGACCCCGACCAGCATCCGGTTGCGCAAGCGCTACCGGAAGGAGCACGAGCGCAAGCGCGCGCAGCGGCAGGTCGCTTAATCGATTCGAAGCTCGCCACCGCGCTTCCCAGAGCAGGGAGCGGTTCGCCCTTTTTCTCTAACATTCCTGTGAGAATTTGTCCCGGTTCGCGTCGTGGGACGCCAGGCTTGCACGGCGAATAAACTGCCGGCAGCCGGCCCGGCGGCTGATCGCGCTGGACCGATTGCTCGGCCGCCATTGCCCACACCAGGAGGCCCGCGAACCATGAGTCAGCGCAGTCTGGAGGAGCTGCTTCAGTCGGCCGGCAACCCGGTCAGGCTGTTGCGCAACTCGCGCATTGGAGCCTACGTCTACCCGGTCGTGCCCAGCGAGTTCAGCAATTGGCGCGACGAGCAGAGCGCATGGCACAAGACGGCCGTGCTGTTCGACCAGTCGCACCACATGGCGGAGATCACCGTCAAGGGGCCCGATGCGCTCAAGCTGATGTCGTATTGCACGATCAACAGCTTCGCCAACTTCACGCCGAACAGGGCCAAGCAGATGGTGCCCTGCAGTCACGATGGCTGCGTGATCGGCGACGGGATCGTGTTCCACCTGGACAAGGGCGAGCTGCTGTTCGTCGGCCGCACGCCGTCCGTGAACTGGATCCAGTTCCAGGTCGAGACAGGAGGCTTCAAAGTCGACTACATCCGCGACGACCGCTCGCCCTCGCACCCGCGCGGCAAGGCCGTGATCCGGCGCCACTACCGATTCCAGATCCAGGGGCCGAACGCCGCCGCGATCCTGGAGAAGATCAACGGCGGCCCGCTCCCGGAGATCGAGTTCTTCCACATCGGCGTGATCAACATCGCGGGCCGCAAGGTGCGCGCGCTCCGACACGGTATGGCCGGCGCGCCAGGCCTGGAGATGTGGGGTCCGTACGCCGAGGGCGACCAGATCCGCGACGCCGTTCTCGAGGCCGGCCGGGAATTCGACCTCGTCCAGGTCGGCTCGCGCGCGTATGCGAGCAATACCCTCGAGTCGGGCTGGATTCCGTCGCCGCTTCCGGCCGTATACACCGGCGAGAAGATGAAGAAATACCGCGAGTGGCTGCCGGCGAACGGTTACGAGGGCACGGGTTCGATCGGCGGCAGCTTCGTTTCGGACAGCATCGAAGACTACTATGTGACGCCGTACGAGCTGGGGTACGGCCCCTTCGTGAAGTTCGACCACGACTTCATCGGCCGCGAGGCGCTCCAGAAGAAGTCCGAGGGGCCACATCGCAGGAAGGTGACCTTCGAGTGGAACGGCCAGGACCTTGCCGGCATCCTGGCTTCCCTGTTGGTGCCGGGCGCCGAGCCCTGCAAGTTCTTCGACCTGCCGATCGCGAACTACGCCTCTTCCTCGTACGACAAGGTGACGAAGGACGGCAGGACGGTCGGCTTCTCGATGTTCGGCGGCTACAGCTACAACGAGCGTGCGGGCCTCTCGCTGGGAATCGTGGACCCGGACGTCCACATCGGCGACACACTGACACTCGTCTGGGGCGAGGAAGGCGGCGGCACCCGCAAGACCACCGTCGAACGTCACCGGCCCGTCGCTGTGCGGGTGAAGGTAGCGCCGGTTCCCTACGCGCGCGAAGCGCGTGAGACCTACCATCAAGGCTGGCGCACCCGTCAGGTGTGAGCCGGCAGGCGCTCATGGACAAGTTCAGCAATCAGACCTTTTCCGGTTCCTGGATCGTCATCGACGGCCATGAATATGTGAATTGCCGTTTCGAGAAATGCAAGATCGTCTATTGCGGAGCCTCTTCAGTCGTCCTCAACGGGTGCCTGTTCGATGACTGCGAATGGACATTCGATGGACCGGCCGCGCGGACGGTTCAATTCATGACGGCTTTGTACGCCATGGGCGGAGGGGCCCAGCAACTGATCGAGCAGACCTTCGACAACATTCGCGGAAAGCCGCACCCGAGCGTGAAGCCCAACTAGGCCGGGTTCGCGCCCGCCTACCGGCGCGCAAGAAATTGTCGGGCCTCTGTCAATTCCGGCCGATCGGTATCGGCGTGGGCGGTGAGCTGCGCCAGGTCCCGAAAGTACGAGGCCGCCTTGTCGGCCTGAGCGGACATCTGCGCGGCCTTGGCGGCGCCGTACAGGCCGCGAAGCCGGCGTGGGGTGGCCTTGTTGGACGCCTCGTACTCGCGCAGCGCGAGCTCGCCCTGCCCGTTTTCGCGCAGCATGTCGCCCAGCAGCTCACGCATCGGATACAGCCGGTTTTCCATCGTGACCTGCTTCTCGCTGCGATCCTCCAGATCGGCCGCCGCGCGTATCTGTTTAAGCGCCTCGGCCCTTTCTCCGCGTCCATGGGCCGCCCACGCTTGCGCGGCGAGCACCTGGATGTCGAGCTGCTCGGCCCAGTAGGGCTGGCCGTCCTTTGCCAGGGCATCGCGCAGCTCCTTGAGCTTGCCGATGTCGTCCTGTGACCGGTCCAAACGGCCGGCCCTGGCAGAGCCGATCGCGCGCGCGAAATAGGTGATGGCCTCGGCCTGAGGAAACTTCAGTCCCTTCGGCGGCAGCTCCGCTGCTGCCATCCAGTCCTGGCGTTCCAGGCAATAGCGCGCAGGCACCGCGGCGCGCGCCATATCCGCCCCCATCCGAGGGGAAGACAAGAGCTTGGTGACGCTGCCCACCTCGTCCATCAAAGCCTTTGCCTTGCGATCCTGGCCCAGCTGCAGGTAGGCGTACTGCATGAAATCGTCCGCGTGCCACTCACCCGGATACACCCCTTCGAGATGCTGATCGACAGCGCGTTGCCGCATGGCCGCGACCGAGCGCAGGTTCGAGGCAATCGACCGGTCCCACAGCCCGAGCATCGAGTAGATGTGGGAAGGCATGTGCAGCGCGTGCGGCGAGGACGGCGCGATCTTGTCGTAGGCCTGCGCGGCGGCGAGCCCTCGCTGCGCAAGCGGTGCGACGTCCATCGAGTGGATGATGTAATGCGCGATCCCCGGATGGTCCGGATACTTCCGTGCAAGCGGCTCCAGGATCTCGTCGGCTTCGATCAGCATCGCGTACGTTTTGTCATGATGGTCCCAGGCCTCGTTCAGGGCCAGGGCGTAGAAGATCTTGGCCTCGTCGTCTTCCGGATACTTGGCGGCCAGTGCACGCATCGCGCGAGCGTAATTGGACGTGCGGACCTCCTGCGCGACGGACTCGTAGTCCTTGAAGAATTCCCTGGCCGCGGCCAGCCAGTCGCGTTCGCGCGTCGCTTTTGCGCCGATCGCCTGCCCCTTCTCGATGGCTTCGAGTCCGTTTTTGAGGGCGGCGGTGTCGAACGGGCCGGCCAGCGGGTTGGGCCGCTGGCTGATCGCGATGCCCCAGTAGGCGATCGCGCAGGATGGATCGGTCTGCGGGATGGCACTGAACGCTTTGACCGTCTCCGGATAGTGGAACGAATGCAGCATCGCCACCGCCCGGTCGAACTCGGCCTGGGCTTGCGGCGAACACGACGTCACGAAGTGGACGTGACCGAACTGCTGGGCAGGCGCCGTTTCCTCGTCGTGCGTGCTCGCCGCTGCCGTCCCGGCGGCGGCGAGCACCAGCGCGGCGACCGTGCACCCGTTGGCGCGTGCGCTCGTGCTCGACCGTCTGACTGCTGCAGACCTCATGGGCCTAACGCCGCTCCAGCCAGGCCAAACGCAACGCCAGACCCAGCATGACGCTGGCGCAGATCCAGCCCAGTACTTTCCCGATCGACGGATTGACGCGCAGACGGCCTGCCAGTTTTCCGCCGCCCAGCGCGACCGCGCAATTGACCAGCGTACCGGAAATGTCAAACGCGACGCCGAGCAGCAGAATCTGCAGCCAGGCGGGACCCGCTCCCTGGACCACGAATTGTGGCAGGAAGGCGATGAAGAAGATCGCAACCTTGGGATTGAGCACGTTGGTCAACATGCCCTGGCGGAATGCGGTGCGCACGCTTTGCGTCTCGATCGACGCGTTCAGGTGCGGCGGGCGGCGCAGCATCCCGATCGCGATCCAGACCAGATACGCCGCACCCATATAGCGCACGACGTCGAAGGCGAGTGGCCATGCCGCGAACAGCGCCGCCAGCCCGAACGCCGCGAGGGTCATATGGACGATCGTGCCCGCGCCGATGCCGAGCGCAGCAGCGAGGCCCGCTCGGGTGCCGCGATGGGTGGCTTGCGCCAGCACGAAGGTCATGTCGGGGCCGGGCGTCAGGTTAAGCGCCAGCGCGCCCACCATGAACAGCGCAAAAAGATGAAAATCGAACATGCCGGATTCTAATCACACCCACCACTTGGACCCTCCACTTGGCGCGATAAACTGCCGGCATGTCGGCATTGATTGATCAAGCCTGGAAGGCGGGGAACGACGCGTCGTTCGCTTCGTCACCCTGGCGCTTGTGTGTCGCCCCGATGATGGACTGGACCGATCGGCACTGCCGCTACTTTCACCGGGTGCTGAGCCGTCATGCGCGGCTCTACACGGAGATGGTCGCCACCGGCGCGTTGATTCATGGCGATGCGGGCCGGCACCTGGACTTTGACCGTTCCGAGAACCCGGTCGCACTTCAGCTCGGCGGCTCGGAGCCGGCCGAGCTCGCGCACTGCGCGCGCTTGGGGGAGCGCTGGGGCTACAGCGAGATCAATCTGAATTGCGGCTGCCCGTCAGAGCGCGTCCAGCAGGGCGCTTTCGGAGCCTGCCTGATGGCCGAGCCGGCAACGGTGGCCGACTGCGTCAAGGCGATGCGTGACGCGGTGTCGATCGATGTGACCGTCAAGCATCGGATCGGCATCGACCGGCGCGACGATTACGCATTCGTGCGCGACTTCGTCGGAGCCGTGCGCGCGGCCGGCTGCTCGACCTTCATCGTTCATGCCCGCAGCGCCTGGCTGTCCGGACTGAGCCCGAAGGAAAATCGGGAAGTCCCGCCGCTGCGGTATGAAACCGTCCGCCGGCTGAAGGGCGATTTTCCGGACTGCACGTTCGTGCTGAACGGGGGGATGAATGCAGCCGGCCCGGTGCTGCGCGAGTTGCAGCAGGCCGACGGTGTGATGCTGGGTCGGGCCGCATATCAATCGCCCTGGCTGCTGGTCGAACTGGAGCGCGCGCTGTTCGGGTCCGAAGGCGCACCGGGCGACGTTGCCGACGTGGTGGCGACGATGAGCGAGTATCTCGACGGTGCTGCCGCGAGCGGTGTGGCGGTTCGCAGCGTGGTCCGCCCGATGCTGGGCCTACTGCATGGCCAGCGCGGCGCGCGCGCGTGGCGACGTCTGCTGTCGGATCCGGCGTTCCTGCAGCAGTACGGACGGGACTCGTTACGGGCTGCGGCCTGCGCTAGCGACGCGCCGCGCACTTGTTTTCATGTTCAGCCTGCAGCCTTCTGAGTGAAAGCTCGGCCGACGCGCGCTCGCTTTCGGCGGCGGCGTTCAGATCGTGCTGCGCGTATTCGACCCGGCGTACCAGGTCGTCGCACTCGGCCACTTTGAGCTTGCGCAGCTCCGAGTCGGCCTCCGGGTCGCGCGCTCCGGCGCTGCCGTCGGCCTGCCCGCTGCGCCGCACGGTGCCCGAGCTTTGCGCGTTCTGGGCGCGCTCTTTGACCGGCGCCTTGATCACCTCGACCGGCGGCTTCTCGTCGACCGTCCGGGTTCGCTGTGCGCCGGACGGGCACGGTTCATCCGAATAGATGACGCGTCCGTCGGAGAATTCGCAGCGGTTGATGGGAGCTGCGTGGCACAGGGTCCCGACACCGGCTCCCAGAATCAGAATGACTGGCCAGACTCGCATCGCGTCGCTCACGTCAAGCAGACAACCGAGTGTAGTCGGGTTGGGTTGGGACTCAAAGCAGTTTGCCCGGGTTCATCCGTCCGTCCGGGTCGAGCGCGGACTTGATCGCGTGCATCAGCGCCAGTTCCACGGCGGACTTGTAGCGGCGTGCTGCACCGCGCTTAAGCTGCCCGAGCCCGTGCTCGGCGCTGATTGAGCCGCCGCACTCGTATACCGCTTCATACACGATTTCGTTAAGGGCCTGCTCGTGTTCGAACGCGACCTGCGGTGAGACGCCGGCGCGGCAACCGACGTTGTAATGCAGGTTGCCGTCGCCCAGATGTCCAAAAACGACCGGATGCGCCCAGTCGAATTCGCGCGCCAGACGCTCCCCGGTTTCCTGTACGAAGTCGCTGACACGAGAAAGCGGTAGCGATATGTCGTGCTTGACGTTTCCGCCCGATTGCGCCTGCGATTCCGGAATCGCCTCGCGCAGGCGCCACAGCCGCTCGGACTCCGCCAGCGAGCGGCTCAACACCGCGTCGATCACCGGCGCTCCGGAGGCCGGATCGAGTCCAGCCTCGAGCAGCGAGCGTGCGTGCGACTCGTCTTCGTGATCGGAGATCTCCAGCAGCACGGTCCAGGGTGTCAAGGGCTCGAACGGAAACTGCTTCAGGCCCAGCATCGGCGCCACCGGGTTCAGGCTATCGCGCGACATCAGCTCGAACGCGGTCAGGGTCGGGCCGGCGGCCGAGCGCATCCTTTTCAGCAACTCGATCGCCGCCTCGACCGACTCCAGGCCCGCCAGCGCTGTCAAGCGCGATCGCGGCAGTGCAAACAGCTTCAGCGTGGCGGCGGTGATGACCCCGAGCGTGCCCTCGGACCCGATGAAGACCTGCTTGACGTCGTATCCCGAGTTGTCTTTGCGCAGCGCCCGCAGCCCGTCCCACACGTCCCCGCTGGGCAGCACGACCTCCAACCCCAGCGCGAGATCGCGCGTGTTGCCGTACCGCAGCACCTGCGTGCCGCCGGCGTTGGTCGCCAGGTTGCCCCCGATCGTGCAACTGCCCTGCGCCGCGAGACTCAGCGGAAAGAGCCGGCCGGCGTGCTGCGCCGCGTCTCGGACCGCCTGCAGCGTGCAGCCGGCCTCGACCGTGATCGTGTCGTTGTCGGGATCAATGTCGCGAATCCGGTTCATCCGCCGCGTGTTCAACACGACCGAGTGGCCGTCCGGCGCCGGCGTGGCCCCCCCGGACAGACCGGTATTGCCTCCCTGCGTGACGATGGCCGCGGCGTGGCGCGTACAGGCCAGCACGACGGCTGCGGCTTCGCGCGTCGTCGCCGGGAACACGACCGCATCGGCGCGCCCCGTGAACCGCTTGCGCCAATCCGTACAAAAGGGAGCCACGTCGGCCGCAACGGTCAGCACGTTGCGTGGGCCGACCGCCTCGGACAACTGTGCGATCAGGGAAGACACGATAAGGTCCAGTGCGGCAGATTATATTGAGCGCCCGCCCTCAATCAGGGACAAGAACATGACGTTCCGACAGGCTCCGGACGATTCGAGTGCGCGCTGGGCTGCCTGGCTGGCACCCTGGGTGCGAGTTCTTCGCCCCCGGGTCGATCGTGCCCGCGAGGTGCTGTCGTTCGCATCGCGGCGCGCGAACCAGGCACGGTTGACGCAGGTTGCGGGAAGCCTGACCTTCTCCACGGTGCTGGCTTTGGTTCCTTTGCTGGCGGTCGCGCTGGCGCTGTTCACCGCGTTTCCGCAGTTCGGGGACCTGCGCGAGTCGCTCGAACAGTACCTGCTGCGAGGGCTGCTGCCCGATCCGTTCGGCAGCACGATCCTGCGCTACCTGAATGACTTTGCGGCCAAGGCCACCCGGGTCGGCGCCGCCGGATTCGCGCTCTTTACGGTGACGGCGCTGACGATGGTGATGACGGTCGACCATGCGCTGAACGACATCTGGCTGGTTCGCACCCGCAGGTCGCTGGTGCAGCGCGTTCTGGTCTACTGGGCCCTGATCACGGCCGGGCCGGTGTTGATCGCTGGCAGCCTGACGCTGACCTCGATGGTCGCGTCGACGTCGCTGGGCCTGGTGCACCAGCTGCCGCCGCTCACGCGGTCGGCGCTCTCGGCCGCGCGGATCCTGTTCGCTTGCATCGGGTTCACGCTCTTGTACATGATCGTTCCCAACCGCCGGGTGGATTGGCGAGACGCACTGACCGGTGGACTGGTGGCAGGCGCTCTGGCCGAGGCGTTGAGCCGCGGTTTCGCCTCTTATATATCGCATGGCAGCGTTTTGACGGTGTATGGCGCGTTTGCGGTGGCGCCGGTGTTCCTGCTGTGGATCTACTTTTCCTGGTTCACCGTTCTGTTCGGTGCGGCGATCGCCGCAACCATATCGGGGCTACGCACCACGCGCTTTGCCGACGAAACGCGGGCCGGCAATCGCTTTGTGACCGCGGTGGGGCTGGTCAAGCTGCTGCTGGAAGCGCGCATCGGATCGCCGGTCGGCGAGCTCTCGATACTCGAACTGGCGATGCGGATCCGCAGCCCCGAGGAGGAGGTCGGCGAGTTGCTGGCCGAGATGGAACGCCTTGGCTACGTGCGCCAGCTCGTTTCGTCGCAGTCGAGCCGCTCGGGCCGCTGGATCCTGACCTGCGATCCCGCCCTGACCGGACTGGCCGGCCTGTTTCATCGGCTCGGTGTCGACCCCGGCAACTCGCTGATGCCACGCCGCTCGGGACTCGGTTTGGAGGACTGGCTGCTGCCGGGCCTGCGAGGCGCATGGCTGCAGACTCCGCTTGACGAATTGGTCCGCAGATCCCAACAATCGCCCGAGGCGGCCTCGTAGAGCGGCCGGGCGAACCGATCCGAGCCGCGCTCAGGCGGGGCGGGCCTCCGAGCCCCGCTCGGGCGGGGCGGGCCTCCGAGCCCCGCTCAGGCGGGGCGGCCCTTGAAGACGGCCGTGCCGCGAACCGCCGTCACCCCGGCACCGGTCAGCGCATTCGCATAGGCCTCACCGGCCAGCACCCCGAGCTCCATCCGGCGGGCCGCGCCGATCGGGTCTTTCGCCGATGCCTTGGTCGACGGGTGGCACATGAATACGGCGCCTTCGGAGCCCGCCTCGAGCCACTTTCGGACCCTGGCCAGATACGCGTCGCGTCGCAGATTGAAGCGGTAAACCCCCACCAGACAGCGACTGGTCGGGAAACCCGCCTGGTGCGCCAGCTCGAGCAACGATGAAGCGCCGAGCATTCCGATGCCGCGGGCCTTGTAATCCTCGTCGTTTTCCGGCGGCAGACAGATTCTGAGCCACGGCAGCGACTTGGGCTCGCGTGCCAGCACCGACTCGATCAGTACGTCGCGCACGACGGGCAACTGGTGCACGTGGTGATGGCCATCGACGAAATCCGGCAGGCGGCCGAAGGCGTCGGTGAAAGCGTCGAGCTGCCGCTCGACCAGATTGCGCACTCGCCAGCGCGGCAGCAGCCGAAGCATCGACTGGACCAGCAGCGACGGCAATCGCCAGGTCGAGGATCCGGCCTGCAGCACCTCGGTCAGGTTCAAGTGCAGCCCGACGTCGGCGCGATCCGAAACCGCCTTCAGCTCGGACGCCGCCGCCTTCCAGTTCGGCGAATCCACCAGCGCGCTGGTCGCAGTGACCCGCCCAAGGTTGATCAATGCGAGCGTTGCCTCGATCGCGCCGCGGTCCAGCGCGAAGTCGTCGGCGCATACGACCCAGCGGCGAGCAGGTCGAAGCGCGGCGGCCTCCCGGCTCATCGGGGCGGCGCCGGAGGATCGAAAGGGCTGTGTCCGAGGCGGCGCGCGACCAGATAACGAGGTCGCCGCTTGACCTCGTCGTAGACCCGTCCAAGATATTCGCCCAGGATTCCGATCGTCAGCAGTTGAATGCCGCTGAAGAACATCAGTCCGGCCACGATGGTGGCCCAGCCCGGCACATCGTGCCCCTGCGTGAAATGCTGGATCACGACCCAGATGCCGTATCCGATGGCGACCAGCGCCAGCGCCCCGCCCAGCGCGCTGCCGATGCGCAGGGGCAAGTTCGAGAACGCCGTAATGCCCGACGCGGCCAGCGACAGCAGCGCTCTGAGCCCGAATCCGCTGCTGCCCCGGGCGCGAGCGGGCGGATCGAAGTCGATCGAGCGCGAATGGAACCCGACCCAGGCATACAGACCTTTCATGAACCGGGTGCGTTCGGGCAGGCTGCACAGCGCCTCGACCACGCAGCGGTCGAGCAGCCGAAAGTCGCCCGCGTTGGGCGGGATCTCGATCGATGAGCCGAACTTCATCAACGCATAGAACATCCGGGTGCCGATCCGTTTGAACGCAGACTCGCCTCGGCGGTCGCGGCGCACCGCGTACACCATGTCGGCGCCTTCCCGCCAGACCTTGAGCATTTCGGGCAGCAGCTCGACCGGGTGCTGCAGGTCGGCATCGAGCGTGAAGACAACGTCGCCTCGCGCATGATCCAGGCCGGCGCCCAGTGCGGCTTCCTTGCCGAAATTGCGGGAAAGCTGCAGACACACGACACCGGGTCGGGTCAGCCACGGCGCCAGCGCCATCACGGTCTCGTCGCGGCTGCCGTCGTCGACGATGACGATCTCCCAGCTCGAGGACATCTTGTGAAGCTGCGCGGTGAGCATTTCCAGCAGCGTCGGCAGATTGCCAGCCTCGTTGTGGGCCGGTATCACGCACGACAACGACGGCTGCAGCGGGCGCGGCGCCACGGCGATCGGCATCACCGAACGCTGCTCCGCGGGCGGAGCACGCTCGTACGCTCGCACCGGTGGCTGATTGCCCATGGCGGAACTTTACGCGAATTCTTCCCTCACCCCCGTCCCCTCTCCCGCGCAGCTGGAGAGGGGGGTTAGGGTTGCAAGATAAACTGTCGGCCAGTTGTGCCACGAGGTGGTTGACGTCATGAACTTCCATTTTCCCGCTCCGCCCCAGCCCTTCGTTCCGATCGCGGACAGCACGGACGTATTTCCGGTGCGCCGCATCTACTGCGTCGGTCGCAACTACGAGGAGCATGCGCGGGAGATGGGCGCGAGCGGGCGCGAGGCGCCGTTTTTTTTCTGCAAGCCGGCCGACGCGGTGCTCTGTGCCAGCGCCGGCCCGATCGCAATCCCTTACCCGGACCGAACCGCGGACTTGCAGCACGAGGTCGAACTGGTTGTTGCGATCGGCGCGCCCGGATACCGGGTGACGGCCGAGCAGGCCGCGCGGATGATTTGGGGCTATGCGGTCGGCATCGATCTGACGCGGCGCGATCTGCAGGCCGAGGCGAAGCGCCTCGGACGCCCCTGGGAGGTCGGCAAGGCTTTCGACCGGTCGGCGCCGATCGGCGCGATGCGTCCGTCAATCAAAGTCGGGGAACTGGGCACGCAGCGCATCTGGCTGGATGTCAACGGGCGGCGCCGGCAGGATGGGACCGTCTCGCAGATGATCTGGGGCGTCGAGGAGACTGTTTCGCAGCTGTCCGGATTCTTCGAGCTCGCGCCCGGCGACCTGATTTTCACGGGGACGCCGGCTGGCGTCGGGCCGTTGGTGCCGGGCGACCGGATCGAAGCCGGGATCGACGGCATCGGCGCGATCCAGGCACAGGTGGTGGATAAACGATGAAGCTGTACAGCTATTTCCGTTCCTCGGCCGCGTTCCGCGTGCGGATCGCCCTGAACCTGAAAGGCGTGCCGTACGAGGTCGTCCCGGTGCACCTGCTCAAAGGCGGCGGCGAGCAGTTCGGCGAGGCGTATACGCGGACCAACCCCCTGTCGCTGATCCCGGCGCTCGAGGACGGCGGCCAGGTGCTGACGCAGTCGCTGGCGATCATCGAATACCTGGACGAGCGATATCCGGAGCCGCCGCTGCTGCCGGCCGATCCGCTGTCCCGCGCGTACGTGCGGGCGGTCGCGCTGTCGATCGCCTGCGACATACATCCTCTTAACAACCTGCGCGTGCTGCGCTACCTGGTGCGCGAGGTGGGGGTGTCCGATGAAAAGAAGGACTTCTGGTACCGGCACTGGGTCGAACTGGGCCTCGGTCAGCTCGACCGGGTGGTCATGTCGGGCGGACGCAGCGGTCGCTATACCTTCGGCGATCAGGTGACGATCGCCGACCTGGCGATCGTGCCGCAGATCTTCAACGCGAGGCGTTTCGGTTGCGATCTCGCGAAGGCGCCCACCTTGAATGAGATAGCCGATCGCTGCATGCAGCTGGACGCGTTCGCCAAGGCGCAGCCGTCGGCCCAACCGGACGCGGAATAGTCAGCCCCGGCGCCCGTTCAGCAGGGGCCGAAAGCGCCTGACACGGGCGCGGAGCTGGCGCAGCTCGGCCGGCCTCAGGGCGGCACCGGTGCGCTGGTAACGCGCGTCCTCCAGCGCCTGCACCAGTGCAGCCCCCTCTTCGGCCTGCGGCGGCCCCAGCCGGGCTGTGAGCCGACTCTTCAAGTCGGTCAGGCCTTCGTTCGGTGGCGATTTGAGCCCGGCCAGCGCCAGCCTGGCTCGAAGCTGAGCGACCAGCTCGGCGAGCGGGTCGCGCACCTCGCGATGCCTCAACGACAGAACGGCCAGCGCGGTCAGCACCAGCGTGACCGTCAGCGCGAACGCGATCGACAGGTTGCGCCACGAGGGCGCCACCCCCAGCTGCGAGATCAGCGACCGCTGCCGGTCGGCCGAGTAGTTCAGCACCGCCTGATTCCAAACGTTCTCGATCGCCTCCCAGTTCATTCTCCAGGTTCCGATCCACCCCAGCAGGGTGCCGGGGCGGCCGAAGTGCGAAAGGCCGTACTGGCTGGCGAGCTCGGCCGCGCCCTGTTCGATCCGCACCGGCGAGACCACGCCCGTTGGGTCGACGCGCTTCCACCCGCGCCCGGGCAGCCACACTTCGGCCCAGGCGTGGGCATCGGATTGGCGCACGGTCAGGTAGCCGTCGACCGGATTGACCTCGCCTCCCTGATAGCCGGTCACGACGCGGGCCGGGATCCCTACCGCCCTCATCAGCACGACGAAGGCGGACGCGTAGTGCTCGCAAAACCCGAGGCGCGTCTCGAACAGGAACTCGTCGATCGAGTCACGTCCGAGCACCGGCGGCTGCAGCGTGTAGTGATAGCCTCCGCGTCGGAAGTGATTCAACACGGCGTTGATCAGCGCCGGGTCGCGCGCGTGCGGATTGCGGTCCGACGGATCGACGATCTGATTTCGCAGATCCGCGGCGAACTGAAGCGCTCTGGGGTTGTAACCGGGGGGCAGCTGCAGCCACTGCGACAAATCCGCATCGGCCTCGAGCGGGCCGACCACGAACGAGGAGTAGCTCCTGACCCGGTATTGGACCCGGTCCCTGAGGCTGGCGCCGGCCAGCGGCTGAAGGTCATCGGACAGAACGTACTGGAAATCGGCGCTTTCGATCACCAGCGGCAACTCCAGCGCAATGATCCAGTTTCTGCGGGTCGCCTCCATCGTCACCGTGTACTCGATCGCACTCTTTGGATCGACCCGGACCAGAACCGGATCGATCCGAGACAGGGCCCGATGGCTGTGACCTGACCAGGTCCGTCCGTCGAAACGTCCGAACACCGGTCCCCTCCAGTACAGCTGGTCCGGAGCGGGGATGGAGCCGTCGAACTGTGCGCGCAACGCCACCGCGTCCGACTCGACCAGCCGGTTGATCGAACCGGGCGACATCGATTCGGACAGGCCGGTGGACGAGCCCAGCTCGGCGCCCGCAAATGCGAACAGCGGCACCTGCAGTCGTGGAAACAGCAGGAACAGCGTGACGGTCAGCGGCACCGCCTTCGCAAAAATGCGCAGAACGAGGCTGGCCTTGTGCGCGGCGGTCAAGTCGGTTTCCGCCAGATTGATGCTCAACAGGATGAAGAACAGCAGCAGCGTCGTGCAGACGGACAGCAGCGCCACCAGCAGATCCTGCTGGTACAGGAACAGGGTGATTTGCACGAAAAACGTCAGGAACACGACCAGGTTCAGGTCGCGCCGCGTGCGCAGCTCGAGCAGCTTCAGCGCGATCAGCAGCACCAGCAGGTTGACCCCGGCCTCGTGGCCGATGATCGAGCCGTGCTGAAGCCACACCAGCACCGTGGCAGTCACCAGCAACGGAACCATCGCGATGCGCCCGGGGGGAGGCTGTCGCGCGATCGTGAGCCAGGCGCGCCAGAACCACAGCAGGCAGGTCAAAGCGGTCGACCACCAGGGAAGATGCAGGAAATGAGGGGCCACCGCGATCAGCACCGCAACCAGCAGGATCGCCACGTCGCGGCGGTCGCGAGCGCCGCTCGAGACCTGGGGTTGCAGCCACCATTCGAGGCGGCGCCGGATTCTGGCAGACCAGCGCAGATCCGGCCGCGACACGGAAGAAGGGATCGCCGTCATCGCGTCAGGGCTCGCTCAGGTCTCGAATAAGGCGAGCGCTTCCAGGCAGCGCTCGCAATGCTGGTGGCCGTGTCCCATGCCGATCTCGGCTCCTGGCAGCTTCAGTGCAAAGGACAGACCCGCGGCCTCTGCCATCAGGACCCAGCCAGCCAGGCGCGAGATGCGCTGCTCGACCGTCAGGACCTGCGGCAGCGAATCGAATTCGAGCAGCACCTCGCCGGCGCCGGCCGACTCGAAGAACTTGACCGACAGCTCGTCGCTGCGTGCGGCCAGGCGCCAGGCGATCATCTTCTGCGGGTCGCCGGGCTGATAGGGGCGCACGCCGGAGAACTCGTCGCCGCCGGCGACGACCCCGCTCGATTCGCCGTTGCCGATCGCAGCGGACGGCAGCGGCGGTGCATCGATCTCCGGCGACGGATACACGACGGTCGACAAGCCGGGACGCAGGTACGACCAGGCCTCCCACAACCCGAACGGAAAGCGGGTCGACAATCGGATCCGCGGGCAGTCGCGCCGGCCGCGCCGACGCGTTGGCAAACCGACGCCGACCCGGCGGACGCTGCCGGCCGGCACGTCGACCCATGTGCCCGGCATTGGCTCCTCAGGCTGCTTGTCCGGTACGCGCCAGCGCCGCGCTGGCAGCATGAAGCTGAAGTTCAGGGCATACCGCTCGGTCGGAAACGGATTGTCGATCGTCAGCTCGAACGACGCCATGTCGCCGGCGTGCACCGGGTCCGCCCGCTGGCCGCGAATCGTCAGTCCGGACAGGTTGCGGTGCGTGTGGTACATGCTGACCAGTGCCATGCTGACGATGGTGAACGTCAGCAGGTAGCCGAGTTGGAGCGCGAAGTTGATCGATCCGATCAGCAGCACGCACACGACCAGCCAGAACGTCACGCCGGTGCGGGTTGGAAGGATGTAGATCCGATGGCGGTCCAGCAGCACATCGCCGGTCTCGACGCCGCGGTACCTCTCGATCCAGTCCGCGAGTCGGCGCGATTGTGGCAGCGCGCTCATCCGTTGCGCTCCGCCTTACGGCACCGCGACCAGCTCGAGCAGCTGCGTCGCAAGATCGCGACCGTGCAGGGCCTTGGTTCCGTCGCGGACGGCGGCTCGCAGCCGGTGACTCGCCACCGATGGAAGGACATTCTGTATGTCCTCCGGGATCACGTGGCTGCGAGCGTCCAGCCAGGCCCAGGCGCGCGCGGCCGACAGCAGCGCGAGTCCGGCCCGAGGACTGAGTCCCTCGGAAAATTTGCTCGAGTTGCGCGTGTGTGCCAGCAGCGCCTGCACGTAGTCGAGCAGCGCCTCCGAACAGAACACCTTCTTCACCTCCTGCTGGGCCATGAGCAGATCGGTGCTGCGAGCGACCGCCTGCACCGACTTCAGCATATCGCGTCGCGATTGGCCGGCCAGCAGCTGGCGCTCGGCGGCCCGATCCGGATACCCGAGCGAGATGCACATCAGGAAGCGATCCAGCTGGGACTCGGGCAGGGGAAAGGTGCCGACCTGATGGAACGGATTTTGCGTTGCGATCACGAAGAACGGCTGCGGCAGCGGACGCGCCAGCCCGTCGACCGATACCTGGCTTTCTTCCATCGCCTCGAGCAAGGCGCTCTGCGTCTTCGGGCTGGCCCGATTGATCTCGTCGGCCAGCAGCACCTCCGAGAATACCGGTCCCGGATGAAAGACGAACTGACCGCTGTTGCGGTCGTACACGGACACGCCGATCACATCCGATGGCAGCAGGTCGCTGGTGAACTGAATCCGGCGGAACGGCAAGCCCAGCGACATCGAGATCGCGTGCGCCAGCGTCGTCTTGCCGACGCCGGGAGCGTCTTCGATCAGCAGATGGCCGCCGGCCAGAAGGCAGGTCAGGCTCTGGCGGATCTGCAGATCCTTGCCGACGATGATTGACGCGATCCGGCTGGCGCAATCACGAATTTTCTCTAACATGGGTGCTCCGGGATGTGGTTCAGCGTTCGACAAACGCCGGCGTTCGTCAACTGTGCCAACCCGAACATGGGCTGCCTGCGCTGATAATCGATACATAATTTAAATAGGGAGACAGAAGGTGCCGACCGGGTTCTTGACCCATCCCTTATGCAAGGCCCATGAGATGGGCAACTGGCACCCGGAATGTCCCGCTCGCCTGTCCGCCATCCAGGATCAGCTGATCGCCTCCGGGCTGGCGCCTTTCCTGGAGCAGATCGATGCCCCACAGGCTTCGCTCAGCGCCATTGTGCGGGCTCACGACCCGGAATACGTGGATCACCTGCGAAACCGGGTGCCGGAGCGCGGCTATTTTCCGCTGGACCCGGACACTTCGATGAACCCGTCGAGCTGGAAGGCCGCGCTGCACGCGGCCGGGGCGGTGGTGGAGGCAACCGATCGGGTGATCGGGGGTGCGCTTGCCAACGCCTTCTGCGCAGTGCGACCTCCCGGGCATCACGCCCGGCCGGGGACCGCGATGGGCTTTTGCCTGTTGAACAACGTCGCGATCGGCGCACTGCATGCGTTGGAGGTCCACGGTCTGGAACGGGTTGCGATCGTCGACTTCGATGTTCACCACGGAAACGGAACCGAGGAGATATTCGCGGGCGACGAACGGGTACTGATGGCCAGTTTTTTCCAGCATCCGTTCTATCCGTATAGCGGTACGGAAAATCCCGCGAAAAACATGGTGAATGTACCGCTGCCGGCCGGAACGAATGGCGAAAAAGTGCGGGCGGTTGTCGAAGAGATCTGGATGCCCCGGCTCGAGCAGTTCGAGCCTCAGATGATTCTGGTGTCGGCCGGATTCGACGCGCATCGCGAGGACGACCTCGGTCAGATGAGCCTGGTCGAGGCCGACTATGCTTACATGACGGCGCGGCTGTTGGAGCTTGCCGCCAGGCACTGCGGCGGTCGGCTGGTCAGTTCCCTCGAAGGCGGCTACAACCTGAGCGCCCTGGCGCGCAGCGTGGTCGCCCACCTGCGGGTGCTGGCGCGGCTCTGAAGGACCGTGAACGGGAAGTGCAGGCAAAAGCGACGCTTGTTAAGGCCGCGGGGGTGCTCGAGGGGGGTCGCAGACCCCTCTCGAAGCCGATCCTCCTGCTTTTCGGTCGTGAGGCCGACGTCTTCGGCAAGAGATATCGGTTTTCGAAGAGGAGGTTGTGAGCATGAATGCGCCTGAATCGGCGTCGACCGCGGAACCGGTGCTGCTGACCCGCGCCGCCGGCGGTGTCGTGCACCTGACGCTGAATCGCCCGCAGCAATTCAATGCGCTGTCGGAGCAGATGCTTGCGGCGCTGCAGGCTGCGCTCGACCGGATCGAGGCCGACACCTTGTCCCGCGTGGTCGTGATCGCGGGCGCAGGCAGGGCCTTTTGCGCGGGCCACGACTTGAAGCAGATGCGGGCCAATCCGCAGCTGGATTACTACCAGCGGCTGTTCGCGGACTGCGCGCGGATGATGCGGCGCATCCAGACCCTGCCGCAGCCGGTCATTGCGCGGGTGCACGGTATCGCGACGGCCGCCGGCTGCCAGCTGGTCGCGATGTGCGATCTGGCGGTGGCGGCCGAGCAGGCGCAGTTCGCCGTTTCCGGAATCAACACAGGCCTGTTCTGCTCGTCGCCGGCGGTTGCGCTGTCCCGAAATGTTGGCCGCAAGCCGGCGTTCGAGATGCTGGTCACCGGCGAGTTCATCGACGCTCGGACGGCGCTTGCGCGCGGACTGGTGAACCAGGTGGTGGCGCAGTCCGATCTGGACGAGGCGATCGCGCAATTGGCGGCCAGGATCATCGCCAAGCCGGCCCTGGCGGTCCGCATGGGCAAGCAACTCTTCTATCGGCAGCTCGAGATGGGAATCGACGCCGCCTACCAGCTCGCCGGGCAGACGATGGCGTGCAACATGATCGACGACGTTGCACAGGAGGGGGTCGACGCGTTCATCCAAAAACGCGCGCCCAACTGGCCCACCTGATCTCCCCTCTCCCACCGCAGGTGGGAGAGGGGCCGGGGTGAGGGTGGCGGCCTGGTGAGTTACGCGGCCCGCAGCAACCGGGGCCGGCCCCGGCGCGTCGCCGGCCTGGGATCGCCCGCCTCCGAACGGCTCGACAGATCGAGCCGCAGGGTCAGGCAATAGGCCGAACCGCCCGAGCGGTTGAACGAGCCCAGCGGGACGACATGCAGCTCGTATCCGCGCCCGGTCAACACCTCGCGCAGCGCATCGCTCGCATGGCACGCGATCAGGTGCTCGCCCAGGCACACCGAATTCACGGCCAGGTGCTCGGCGTCGGCGGCACTCGCTTCGATCAGCATGTCTTTGCCGACCAGATCCCGGATCGTCTCGACCGACTGGGCCGAGAACGCAGCCGGGTAGTACAGGATTTCGCCGCCCGACAGCACGCAAAGGCAGGTGTCCAGGTGATAGAAGCGCGGATCGACCAGCTCGAGCGGGACCGTCGGAACCGAGAACATCCGGGCGATCACGCCCGCCATCGGGCGGCTCGACCGCTGGCCCCAGCCGGTCCAGACCAGATTGCGGGTCGCATCCCAGATGGCGTCGCCGGCGCCTTCGAAGTACAGGTCCTCAGGGGTTTCGACGATCGAGTCGATCCACCCCCGTGATTGAAGCGACTCGAAGAACGCGCGGTTGTGATCCTGCTCCATTTTCCGTTCGGAATGGCGGAAGCGGGCCAACAGCGCAGTCCGATCCAACACCAGCGCCGAATTGGCGGTGAACACGAGGTCCGGTAGCCCGGGCCGTGCTTGCTGGACTTCGACTTCGCCCCCCAGGCTCTCGTACACGTCCTTCAGCGCTCTCCAGCCCTGGTCCGCCTGGCGCCGGAGCCGTTCGGCCGAGCTTTGCCATTGGGCCGGGTCCATCCACGGATTGATCCGATAGCTGACCTCGAAATGATCCGGCGCGCTCATCATCAGGCGGGCGGTCCGGGTCGGTGCCTGGGACGCTGCGACGCTGTGCGTGGCCAGCCGCGGCACGCGCGCGGGTTCGGCCGGCGTCTCGAACTGGCGCAGCGTCTCGGCGAACACGTCGATTCCCCAGTCGAGCGCGTCGCGCGAAATCGTCAGTGGCGGCGCAAAGCGGATCACGGTTCCATGCGTATCTTTGGTCAGTACTCCGCGTTCGGCCAGGCGCTCGACCACGTCGCGGGCCGACACGCTGCCGTGCAGTTCTACGCCCACCCACAGTCCGCGGCCTCGTACCTCGCGCACCAGAGGGCTCGCGATCGCCGCCAGCCGCATCTTCAGATGGGCCCCGAGCGCGGCGCTGCGCGCAACCAGCCCTTCGTCCTCGATCACCCGCAGCGCCTCCAGCCCGACGGCCGCGGCCAGCGGGTTACCTCCGAAGGTCGAACCGTGGCTGCCTGGCTCGAACAGGTCCATGATTTCGCGCGTCGCGACGAAGCAGCTGACCGGCAGCAGTCCGCCCCCCAGCGCCTTGCCCAGGATCAAGCCATCGGGGCGGATGCCCTCGTGCTGATGTGCAAACCAACGGCCGGTTCTTCCGAGCCCCGACTGGATTTCATCCAGGATCAGCAGCACGCGCCGCTCGCTGCATACGGCCCGGACCTCGCGCAGGAAGCCGTCCGGCGGAACCACGATGCCGGCTTCGCCCTGGATCGGCTCGAGCAGCACCGCGCAGGTGTTCTCGTTGATCGCGGCCTTCAGCGATTCGATATCGCCGAAATCGAAATGGCGAAAGCCGGGACTGAACGGCCCGAAGTCCGCGCGGTAAGCCTCTTCGGTGGAAAATCCGACGATCGTGGTCGAGCGCCCGTGGAAGTTTCCGCGCGCCACCGCGATTTCGGCCGCATCCGGCGCGACTCCCTTCACCCGATAACCCCAGCGCCGAACCGCCTTGATGGCCGTCTCGACCGCCTCGGCTCCACCGCTGGACGGCAGCGCCCTGGTGTGACCGGGATCGAGGTCGCACAATCCGGTCAGATGCTCGAGGAACGCGCCCAGCGTTGCGCTGTAATAGGCCCGCGATGTCACCGCGACCTGCGCGGCCTGATCCGTCAGCGCCTTGACCAGGCGAGGATGCGCATGGCCATGGCTGACCGCCGAATAGGCGCTCATCAGGTCAAGATAGCGGCGACCGTCCAGATCGAACAGCCATTCTCCGCGCCCGCTTTGCAGCACCACCGGGATCGGAAGGTAGTTCGGTGCGGCAACTCGTGATTCAAGCTCGATCGACCGATCGACGGCGGCGCTTCGCGGTGACATTTCCGATCTCCGAAACAGGGGGATACTCGACCCGCTCAGTTTAGGCAGCGCCGCTCATGGCAGCGGCGCTTCGGCGCGGTTGTCGACGCCGAGTCGGAAGCGGCGCGCCTCCGGCGCCGCGGAATCGGCAGGCCACGGGCCGACCGGTCTGACCGGCACGGTCAGGGCAGCGGAAAGCCTCGAAACGGCTTTATCGTCTGCAGCTCGGGCTTGGAGGAGATCCGCTCGATGCCCAGCGTCGCGTCGTCGGTCCAGGCGTTGGTCAGATCGCGGTAATGGTCCAGGCTTTCACAGGCGATCCGCAGCACGTAATCGGACTGGCCCGAAACCAGGAAGCACTCGATCACCTCGTCGCACGCCCGCATCCGCGCCTCGAAGCGCGAATGGGTTGCGGCCGACTGATCGCGCAGCGACACTTCGACGAACACGGTCAGCGCGTTGCCGATCTTGCGCAGTTCGAGCAGTGCCATGTAGCCGGTGATGATGCCGGCGCGTTCCAGCCGGCGAACGCGGTCCAGGCAGGCGCGCGGGCTGAGCGCAATGCGCTCGGACAAGGCCTGGTTGGTCATCCGACCGTCGCGCTGAAGCAGTTCCAGGATCTGGCGGTCGATCCGGTCCAGTTCCTTCACGGGTTTACGCCGACACCAGGGCGCTGCGGATCTGCTCCAGCGCGGTCGGATCCTCGATCGTCGTCAGGTCGCCGGGATCACGGCCCTCGCAGATGGCTTGTACTGAGCGACGCAACAACTTGCCCGAGCGGGTCTTGGGCAGCGCAGTGACGAAGTGCACGCGCGCCGGGCGGGCCACGGCTCCGAGCTGCGAGTCGACCTGCTTCATCACTTCAGCTTCCAGATTCTTGCGCTGCTGCGGCAACTCGACCGCCCGCGCGTCCCGCACGACCGCGAATGCGACCGCGACCTGCCCCTTGAGTTGATCGGCGACCCCGACCACGGCAACCTCGGCAATGCCGGGGTGCGAGCAGATCGATTCCTCGATCTCGCGCGTGCCGAGCCGGTGTCCTGCCACGTTGATCACGTCATCGGTGCGGCCCAGGATGAAGTAGTAGCCGTCGTCGTCGCGAATGCCCCAGTCGAAGGTGGAATAGACGGTGCGGCCCGGCACGCTGTGCCAGTACGTCTTCACGAAGCGCTCGTCGTCTCCCCACACGGTGGTCATGCATCCCGGCGGCAGCGGTCCCTCGATCGCCAGCACGCCCTTGGTATTGGGCCCGACTTCCTGGCCGGTGTGCTCGTCATACAGCTTCACCGAGTATCCGTAGCAGGGCAGGCCAGGGCTGCCGAACTTGGCGGGTATCGCCTCGACGCCGCGCGCAATCGCCAGAATCGGCCAGCCAGTCTCCGTCTGCCAGTAGTTGTCGACCACCGGCTTGCCCAGACCTTCCGAGATCCAGCGCGCGGTCGGCTCGTCGAGCGGTTCCCCCGCGAGGAACAGCAGCCGCAGCGAGGACAGATCGTGCCGCTTCAGCAGGGCCGGATCCTGTTTCTTCAGCACCCGGATCGCGGTGGGCGCCGAGAACATCACGCTGACCCGATGCCTCTCGACGATCCGCCACAGAATCGCGCCGTCCGGCCGCACCGGCGTGCCTTCGTAAAGAACGGTGGCCATGCCGGCCAGCAGCGGTCCGTACACGATGTAACTGTGGCCGACCACCCAGCCGATGTCGCTGGTCGCGAAGTAGGTCTCGCCCGCGTTGCAGCAGAAGATCTTTCCCATCGACGAGGCGAGCGCGACCGCGTGGCCGCCGGTGTCGCGCTGCACGCCCTTCGGCTGGCCGGTCGTACCCGAGGTGTACAGGATGTACGAGGGTTCGCTCGCTTCCAGCCACTCGCAGGGGACCGCAGCATCCAGGTGCCGGCTGCGCAGCTCGGCGTAATCGTGGTCGCGACCGGCGAGGCGCCGCATCGGCGCCAGGCCCCGGTCGACCAGCAGGACCGACCCGGGCGGGGCTTTGGACCGTTCGATCGCTTCATCCAGCAGTGCTTTGTACGGCACGATCCGGCCGGCGCGTGACCCGGCATCAGCCGACACGATCAGCTTGGGCTGCGCGTCGTCGATCCGGCTGGCCAGGCTCAATGAGGCGAAGCCTCCGAATACGACCGAGTGAATCGCGCCGATACGGGCGCAGGCCAGCATCGCGAACACAGCCTCCGGGACCATCGGCATGTAAATCAGCACCCGGTCGCCGCGAACGACGCCCAGCCCCTTCAGGCAGGCCGCGAACCGATTCACTTCCTGATGCAGTTGCCGAAACGTGAACGTCTGTTCGACGTCGATCTCGGTGGATACGTAGATCAGGGCCGGCTGCTCGGCGCGAGCGGCCAGGTGGCGGTCGATCGCGTTATGGCACAGATTGGTCGTGCCATCGACGAACCAGCGCGCGAACGGCGGGCGCGAATAATCGAGCACGCGCGAGAACGGCCGTTGCCATTCGATCAGTTTTGCTTCTTCCGCCCAGAACGCCTCGGGCGAGCGGATCGCCCTATCTAGGAACGCGCGGTAGCTTCTCACCCGGGCCTTCCCCCTCGCTCTTGGCGGCCTGAAGCTCCTGTTGCTGGCGCACCAGGCGCAGCAGCGGATTGAGTTGATCGAGCAGGCGAGGCAGGTGCGCCACCACCTCGCCACCGCGGCCGGCGCGGATCAGTGCGAGCGCCAGGTTGACATCCATCGAACCGTCTTCGCCGCGGCCGTCCATCGCGCCCGGCGCAGCGCCTTCCGCGGTACCCAGGATGATCCGGCGCGAGCGGGCCGTGTGCGCCTGCATCGCGCGCTTCTGGGACAGTGCGCGCAGCTCTTCGGCGCCGCGCCGCAGCTCCTCCGACAAGGTGGCCACGCCGATGCAGGTCCAGACCTCAACTCCGGGACCGGCGGCCTCGACGTTTTCCAGCACCTTGCGCAGCCGCGCAGCGAACCTCAGAATGCCGGACAGGCCGTTGGTCTGCGTTGCGACGCAAAATTCGAAGCGGTCCGACCGCGTCCCCAGGTCCTCGAGGCGGATCGACGCGGCCAGCGTGCGACCGACCAGCTTGATACGCTGCTCGATTTCTCCTTCCCAGGTATCCGACTGCGAAACGGACAGTTCGACCCGAATGCAGATCAACGCCAGATCCGACAGGTTGCGCCGCGCGTAGGACACCAGCTTGTCAACCTGCTTGTCGAAGAACTGCGGGTTCAGCAGTTCCGTGTCGGGATCGATCGTGAGCGCCGATTCGAGCGAGGCCTGCGTTTCGGCCAAAGCCTCGCGCGTGGCCGACAGTTTCAACAGCACGTCCAGCCGCGACACCAGCTCCGCGCGCGGCGCCGTCTTGGTCACGAAGTCGGTCACCCCCAGGCCGGCCGCGCGCTGGCGGTCGTGCCCTTCCTCCTCGGAAGTCATCACGACCACCGGCAGCTCGCGGATGCGCTTGACCTTCGAGCTGCGCACCCGCGTCAGCAGATCGAGCCCGTTGACCTTGGTCAGGCCCAGCTCTGTCAGCAGCACCCGGATGTTGCCGTCCAGCAGGACCGCCTGCCAGGCCGCCTCGCCGTCCTCGGCCTCGCGCACCTCGAACCGGTCCCTCAAATGGCTGCCGATAACGGCGCGCACGCTGCGGGAGGTATCGGCGACCAGCACGCGGGGCTTTGCCGCGGCGGGGGTGGTCGGAGTTGGGACCTCGTTAGCCACACGAATCCTGTTTGGGCGGCCCTGGCAAGCCGGCGACTCGCAAGCCGATTGGCTCAAATGTACCGGATTCGCGAGCGGCGGACCCGCTTCTGGTCAAATCCGGCAGCCCGGCGGCGCACCCGTCCCCGTTGCTGCGCCGGGCGCGCGGCACAGGGGCCGGAGTGCGATACAGGGGTCGTGCCGGCTGCACGTTCGGTAGTAGGATCCAGCGTTTTTTTGAGATCGGCATCGATGGACCCGGTGGACGTGATCGTGATCGGGGCCGGGCACAACGGCCTGACTTGCGCCTGCTATCTGGCATCCGCGGGGCTCAAGGTGCGCGTTCTCGAACGCCGGTCCGTGGTGGGCGGGGCGGCGGTGACCGAGGAGTTCTTTCCGGGATTCCGGAACTCGAGCGCCAGCTACACCGTCAGTCTTCTGAATCCGGCCGTGATCCGGGACCTGAACCTGGCCCGCAGGGGCCTGAGGATCATTGAGCGACCGTTTTCGAATTTCCTGCCGACCGACGATGGTCGCTTCCTCAGGTTCGGCGGCGCCTCGGCCTCCTCGGAAGCCGAAATCCGCAAGTTCTCGCGGGCCGATGCGGACGGGTTCGGCGCGTTCTGCCGGCGCTTGGAACGCGTGGCGGGGCAGTTGAAGGATTGGGTTCTGCGGGCGCCTCCCGAGCTGGGTGGGCCGCTGGTCGTGCGCGGCTGGCGCGACCTGGTCGCATCGGGCCGCCTGCTGTGGACGTTCGGGCGTCTTCCGCGCGAGGTCCAGCGCGACTGCGTCGAGCTGTTTACCCGCAGTGCCGGTCACTGGCTGGACGCGACGTTCGAAGCCGATTGCCTGAAAGCGGCATTGGGGTGGGACTCGATCGTCGGTAACTATTCGAGCCCCTACGCTCCGGGATCGGCCTACGTGCTGCTGCACCACGGCCTGGGCGAAGTCAACGGCAAGCCAGGCATCTGGGGGCACGCGGTCGGCGGCATGGGACGAATCACGGAGCTGATGGCCGACGAGGCGCGTTCCCGCGGCGTGCAGATCGACCTCGGGGCCGGAGTCGAGCAAATCCTTGCCGTCGCCGGCCGGGTGCACGGCGCGGTGCTGCAGGACGGGCGCGAGGTGCGCGCCCGCGCGGTGGCCGCCGGGGTCGATCCGAAGCTGCTGTACCTGAAGCTGCTGCCGCTGAAGGCGCTGCCGGCGGATTTCGTGCAGTCGATCCGCTGCTACCGCTGCGGTTCCGGATCGATGCGGATCAACGTCGCCCTTTCCGAGTTGCCGGACTTCAGCTGCCTGCCGGGTACCCAGGCCCAGCCGCACCACGCCAGCGGAATACTGTTCGCGCCATCGCTGCGCGCGATGGACCGGGCTTGGCGCGACGCACAGCACAGCGGATTCGCGCGCGCGCCGATCATCGAAATGTTGATTCCCAGCGTGGTTGACGATTCGTTGGCTCCGCGCGGCGCGCACGTGGCGAGCCTTTTTTGCCAGCACTTCGATCCGGATCCTGCGGGCGGTTGGGACGCGCTGAAACCGGCCGCGGTCGAAGCGGTATTCGGGCAGGTCGAGTCGTACTGTCCGAACTTCCGGCGGGCGCTGCTCGGCTACCGGGCCTGGACGCCCCTGGATCTGGAGCGCGAATTCGGGCTGACCGGCGGCGACATCTTCCACGGGCAGCTGTCGCCGGACCAGTTGTTCTCGCTGCGGCCATTGTTGGGTTATGCGCGCTATCGGGGCCCGCTGGAGGGCCTGTATCACTGCGGGTCCGGGGCTCATCCGGGGGGCGGGGTCAGCGGGGCGCCCGGGCACAACGCGGCGCGCGAGATCATTCGCGATCTGGCTTGAGGGTGGCGCCTTCGTATAATCCCCGACACCCATGCGCGGAATTGCCGCGCCAGAGCGGACCGAGATGAAGATTCTGGTTTCCGTCAAGCGCGTCGTCGACTTCAACGTGAAGGTCCGCGTCAAGTCCGACGGCAGCGGCGTCGATACGGCCAACGTGAAGATGTCGATGAATCCGTTCGACGAGATCGGCGTAGAGGAGGCGGTGCGGCTGCGCGAAGCGGGCGTGGCCACTGAGGTGATAGCTGTGTCCTGCGGGGTCGCGCAGTGCCAGGAGACGCTGCGCACGGCCCTGGCGATGGGGGCCGACCGGGCGATCCTGGTCCAGACCGACGAGGAATTGCAGCCGCTGGCGGTGGCCAAGATCCTGAAGGCGATCTTCGACCGGGAAAAGCCGCAGCTCGTGATCCTCGGCAAGCAGGCCATCGACGACGACTCCAACCAGACTGGACAGATGCTGGCGGCGCTGGCCGGGCTGGGGCAGGCCACGTTCGCGTCCAAGCTGGCGCTGGCCGACGGCTGGGCCCAGGTCACTCGGGAAGTGGACGGGGGCCTGCAGACCGTGTCGGTCAAGCTTCCGGCCGTGGTCACGACCGATCTGAGACTGAACGAGCCGCGCTACGTGACGCTGCCGAACATCATGAAGGCAAAGAAGAAACCTCTGGAGACGGTGACGCCGAATGACCTGGGAGTCGACGTGCGGCCGCGCTTGAAAACGCTGCGCACGGCAGAGCCGTCGCAACGCAAGGCGGGCATCCGAGTGCCCGACGTCGCGACGCTGGTGCGCAAGTTGCGCGAGGAAGCCAAGGTCATTTCCTGACCCGGAAGCAGAAAGGTTGCCGATGGCGGCATTGGTGCTGGCGGAACACGACAATCGGCGGCTGCGGCCCTCGACACTGAATGTCATCGCCGCGGCCGCAAAGATGGCCGGCGAGGTTCATGTGCTGGTCGCCGGCGGCGATTGCGGCGAGGTGGCGCGCCAGGTGGCGCAGGTGGCCGGGTTGACGAAAGTGCTGCTGGCCGATGCACCGCACCTGGCCGACGAGCTGGCCGAGTGCGTGTCCGAGCAGGTGGTCGCGCTGGCATCCGGTTACAGCCATGTGCTGGCGGCCGCGACCAGCTTCGGCAAGGATGTGCTGCCCAGAGCGGCCGCGCGACGCGACTGTGCGCTCGTGTCCGATATCGTCGCGGTCGAGTCGCCCGACACGTTCGCGCGGCCGATCTACGCCGGCAACGCGATCGCGACCGTTCGGTGCGAAGAGCCGATCAAGTTCGTCACGGTGCGGCCGACCGCTTTCGATGCTGCTGCAGCCCAAGGAGGCAGCGCACCGATCGAAACGGTCGCGATCGTCCCCGACCCGGGCCTGTCACGCTTCGTCTCGCTTGAAGGCGCCAAGGCCGATCGGCCCGAGCTGCAGGGCGCCAGGGTTGTCGTGTCGGGCGGGCGCGGGTTGGGTTCGGCCGAGAATTTCAGGTTGCTCGAAAAGCTCGCGGATCGGCTGAACGCAGCGCTGGGGGCATCGCGTGCTGCGGTCGACGCCGGCTACGCGCCCAACGACTGGCAGGTCGGGCAGACCGGCAAGATCGTCGCTCCCCAGTTGTATCTGGCGATCGGCATCTCGGGTGCGATCCAGCATCTGGCCGGAATGAAGGATTCGAAGGTGATCGTTGCGATCAACAAGGACCCGGAGGCGCCGATTTTCCAGTTGGCCGACTACGGGCTGGTGGCGGATCTGTTCGAAGCTCTGCCACAACTGCTGCAGGAGCTTGGCTGATGAGCTACGTGGCGCCGTTGCGCGAGATGCGTTTCGTGCTGCAGGAACTGGCCGACCTGCGGCAACTGCAGCGGCTGCCGGTTTTCGAGGAGGCGTCCGACGATACGGTGGACGCGGTGCTGAAGGAATGCGCGCGGCTCGCCTCCGAAGTGATCGCGCCGCTGAACGCGACGGGCGATCGGCAGCCTTCGACCTGGGCCGACGGCCAGGTGACGACACCCCCGGGTTTTCGGGCCGCGTTTCGATCCTTCGTCGAGGGCGGATGGCAGGGGCTGCCCCACCCGGTCCGCTTCGGCGGGCAGGCCCTGCCCAAGCTGGTTGCCACGCCTTGCCACGAGATGCTGCAGTCGGCCAACCTGTCGTTCGCGCTTTGCCCGCTGCTCACTGATGGAACGATCGAGGCGCTGATGACGGCCGGATCCGAGCGGCAGCAGTTGCTGTACGTTTCGCGGCTGATCGACGGCAGCTGGACCGGAACGATGAACCTGACCGAGCCGCAGGCCGGATCGGATCTGGCGCAGGTGCGCACCCGGGCCGTTCCACAGGCCGACGGCAGCTACCGGGTGTTCGGACAGAAGATCTTCATCACGTACGGTGAGCACGACCTGTCGGAAAACATCATCCACCTGGTTCTGGCGCGCAGGCCCGACGCCCCCGAAGGGGTCAAGGGACTCTCGCTGTTCATCGTGCCCAAATACGTGATCGCAGCCGACGGCAGCCCCGCCGCGCGCAACGACGTGTACTGCGCCTCGATCGAGCACAAGCTGGGGATCAAGGCCAGCCCGACCGCCGCCCTGATTTATGGCCAGGGCTACGGTCAGGTCGGCGAGGGAGCGGTGGCCGAGATCGTGGGCGAGCCCAACCGCGGCCTCGAATACATGTTCATCATGATGAACGCCGCCCGCTTCCAGGTGGGAATCCAGGGCGTCGCGGTGGCCGAGCGGGCCTACCAGCAGGCCGCGCAATTCGCCCGCGAACGGATGCAAAGCCGCGCGGTTCAGGGTTCGGCCGGGCCGGTGCCGATCGTTGACCACCCGGACGTGCGCAGGATGCTGATGCTGATGAGGGCGCAGACGCAGGCTGCGCGCGCGGTCGCGTACGTGGCCGCTGCGCACTGCGACCTCGCGCATGCTGATCCCGATCCCGGCGTCCGCGCCAAGGCGCAGGCGGCTTACGAATACCTGGTGCCGATCGTGAAGGGATGGAGCACGGAGATGGCCGTCGAGGTCGCCTCGCTCGGAATCCAGGTGCACGGCGGCATGGGCTACATCGAGGAGACCGGCGCGGCGCAGCATTACCGGGACGCCCGGATCCTGCCGATCTACGAGGGCACCACCGCGATACAGGCGAACGATTTGCTCACGCGCAAGACCGCGCGCGATGCGGGCGCGGTCGCACGCTCGATGATCGGCCAGATGCGCGAGACGGCCGCGCGGCTGAACGCGCGCGGCGGCGCCGACAGCGACGCGATTCATGTTCATTTGAAGGCCGGCATCGAGGCGTACGAGCGCGCGGTCGATTACCTGGTGCGAACGGTCGGATCGGATATTCGGGCCGCGTTCGCGGGCGCTGTGCCGTACCTGCGGCTGGCCGGGACCGTGCATGGCGGCTGGCAACTGGCGCGCTCGTCGCTGGCGGCCGAAGGCGCGATCGCCGCCGGTGCGCCCGACGTGGCCTTCTTGCGCGCGAAGATCGCCACCGCCCGATTCTTCTGCGAGCACGTGCTCTCGCAGGCCCCGGCGCTGGCGACCGCCGTGCTGTCGGGCGGGGCCGGGGCGCTGGCGCTGGGCGCGGACGACTTCTGAGACGACCCTTAGATAGACATTCCCTATCGATATAATTGGAACAATTTACTGGATTGATCGGTGAGCGGCGCGTAGATTCAGGCCGACCGGGCGCGTTCAGCGAGCGGGGCGGTGCGAACGATCCGCCTCGCAGCAGCCCGATGACCGCAAGGGAGAATTCGATGACGAAGTTGAAGGGGTCGAAGACCGAGACCAATCTGAAAGACGCTTTTGCAGGCGAATCGCAGGCGAACCGGCGTTACCTGTACTTCGCGGCCAAGGCGGACGTCGAGGGGTACAACGATGTGGCCGCGGTATTTCGCTCGACGGCCGAGGGCGAGACCGGCCATGCGCATGGTCACCTGGAGTACCTGGAGCAGATCGGCGATCCG
>VBCK01000269.1 GCA_005882215.1 Betaproteobacteria bacterium
GCTTAAGCGCCTGCGTGCTGCCCGTCGCATCCTCGACGATTCAGCTGAAGGTACAAGGTCTGCTGAATGCACGCTCGGCAAATCGCTTTAACGAAACTGAAACGCAGGACAGAGCGCAGGCACTGAGTGATGTCGAACACCGGCTGTTTTCCGAGGGAGAGAGGTTAGTCGAAGGTCGATTGCAAGTGCATCTCATCGAGCCGACCGCAGAGCAGGCCGAGGATGCGGCGCGCATGGTGTGCGATCATCTGCGCGAATTGGATATCGAGGCTGCGCTCGAAGAGGACATCGGATCGTCGCTCATCCTGCGCGGCTGCCTGCCGTTCGTGATTTACGAAGCGACCGAACGCAAGTTACGTCGTCGCCGCCGGTTTCTGTCGCGCGATTTTGCGGACATGCATCCGGCCGGTGGTTGCTGGAAGGGCATGCCTCCGGCGATCAGCCAGCGTGGCTCCGCGTCTGTGCCAGTCGTGATGTACAGCAACCCTGTTGGCGAGGCGCTCTTTGTCGATCCGTCCAAGGCGGAACGCAACCCGCACGCGCTGGTGGTCGGCCAATCTGGCTCCGGAAAGAGTTTCTTTGTGCATGACTATCTGCTCCATCTATGGCGGCTACCGGACATTCGCCTTTACCTGATCTCGATAAAACCCGATTACCGCAAACTTGCATTGCTACTCGGACGCTACATTGAGCTAACGCTGGACAGCGCGGAATCACTGAATCCATTCTTTGGTGCACCGACGCTGGAGAACCAGGCGCGCTGGGTCGCCGCCTTGTGTTTGATGATCACCGAGGGCCACGTCGATCGCCATCTATCGCATGAACAGGAAATCGCACTTCAGGAATCGACACTCGCAGCCAGCGCCCGCAACTGGGATGCCGAGCATGATCGCCCGATCCGGGAAACAATTCTTGAGGACGTCTGCCTGGAACTCGAGCGTCGTGCGGGGGTGCTAGGTCGGGATCTGTCGTTTCAACTGCTGCCCTATCGCCGCGGGCCGTTCCGACGCCTTTTCAACGGAGAACGCACCCTCGGAGTCGAAGACCGCTTCGTATTTTTCAACTTAGGCAGCATCTTGCGTCAACCCTGCTCAGCCGCCGTGTCGTTTTGCGTCTTCAGCCTGATCGACCAGGTAATGCATGACCCGACCTTGCGCGCCGTACCGAAAGGCTTGATCGCGGACGAGGTCTGGGCTCTGGTACAGGACCCATTCGCGGCAGCGATCCTGGAGCGTTCACTGAAGGCATACCGCAGCCTAGGGGGCTTCGCGCTGCCAATCGTGCAGGACCCGCGCGATCTCGACACGCCGGCCGGTCGGGTGATCCTCGTGAACACGGCAACCAAGGTGGTACTGCCGATGGACCGGTCGGGTCAGGACGAGATCGCACGCTTCGTTCGCCTGAACGAGCGCGAGCTGGATCTGGTTCGCGACTTGCGGCTGGTCAAGCGTCGTTACAGCGAATTCTTCGTGTCTATTGAAGGCGTTCAATCCGGCAAGGGTCTGGTGATCCCAGACCCACTTCGCTACGCGATCTCGACTACCGATCCTTCCGACGAAGCGGAACTCGATCGTCTGTATAAGCAAACTGGCAACATGCTCCAGACCGTGTGCCAATTCGCGCGCGATAGGCCGTATGGTATCGGCACGCATGAAGCAAGCGCTGGTACCTCTCGCGGAAGTGCACGGAGAGCACTCCTCATCTCGATTCTAGCCATGGCCGTCGTGATTGTCTCGTTGCTCTTTTGGCTGCGACCGAGTACGCGAACGCTGCCGTCTCCCACTTCAGAGTCTCAGATCTCGGAACGTGAACAAGCGGCGGAACAGGCCGCCCGATTGCTGACCTCGTCCGCCCCTGTCGATTCCCAAGCATCTGCCGCATCCGGGCACGAGCGCCTCTCGAGCAGATCGTCCGTTGGCGCCACACCGACACCGAATCCGGATCAGATGCCCAAAACAATCGATGAACTACAGGCCCTGGCCCGATCCTTGTCAGTCCCAGCTAATCAGCCGCGCGAGGACTCTGCAATTTCAACTGAGACCCGACCGGCGCCCGCGCGCACGCTCTCGGTCGCACGGGCTGGCGCGAGAGTGGGCCCGAGGCCGCCGATTCCGGATCGCATCGAGAACGACTCCGCCGCATCAGACAACGATTCGCTGCAGGACCTTTCATTGCACGCGAATTTGGTGACGTTTAGTCCAACACTGTTTCCTTGGGAGTTGCTGGAAATTCGGGCCGATCAGACCCCACCTCAAGCGCGCCTCGGAAAAGGAGGTAGCGCCACCCCTGGTGAGAGTGGGTGGTTCGAACCGGGCGATTCACCTGTCTCGGGCTGGATGCTGATAGCTATTGGAGCTGACTTCGCGACTCTGATGTCTTCGCGCGGCAGCCTCGTGCACCTAGCGGTCGCCGTCCCCTCCCGAGGGGCCGCAGCGCGCGATCGGACCGAGCACTAGTCATGTTGCGTGCGATTTTGGCCGCTGTCCTTTCGTTTGTATTGCCGATTGGTCACGCCACGCAGCAGTTTCTTGTGCCCGGCGCGCTATCGACCGGCTGCCGTTCGGCGCTGAGAATTGGCGTCGTAGCCTGCAGCGAGCCCCTGGGCCACAACGATAAGGAGTGGTCTATCAGCGAAGCGCAGGTGGACGAATACCTTGCGCAGTACGGAAAGCCACCACGCGAAGCCGTCCGAGCCCTACTCGATCCGAGCGACGCCAACATCGCGGCATGGCTCAAAAAGCAACGTCAAGTCGTCTTGACAGCGAGCTACGTGGCCAAGCGAATGACCGAAATGCAGTCGCAATCGAAAGCAGACTTCCCGCTTGACCGGCTGACGCCGCTATCCGAGATCTCTGGGATGATGCAGATGCGCGCCACGCTCTACCTGAGATCAACCGACGCCTCGTCGCTTCGGGCTGCCCACGCTCTACAACAGGTGGTCGCGCGCTATCCGTCTATCGACGGCCAGATAGTGCAGCTTGGACCACCTTCCGACGGACACCCTTCAGACTGGCTTGCCAAGCTCGATACTTTGCTGCCGGTGTCCATCCTGGCGTTTCAACCCATCGATGACAGTCCCTTGCCGTCCCTGCTTATCGAAGATGTCAGGCATGGATCGAGCCTGCGCCTCGATATCGCCGACGTGACTCCGCGCCGCATCCGAGATCAAATCATCGCCCTGCGCGCGG
>VBCK01000270.1 GCA_005882215.1 Betaproteobacteria bacterium
GCTGACGCTGGCCTACGCGATCGTGACCGCTTACCTGTTGGTCCGGCTGCGCCGGGAGCTTCGCAGCCGTCGGCCGCTGCTCGCACAGACGCTGGCCGAACTGAGCAAAGACCGTGAGGCGCTGTTCGGTCGGGGCGCCGACGCCGGGCCGGAGCCGAGGCCATGAACCGGCGTCGGGCGGACCGCAAGCTGCACCTTGAGCTTTTGCGCGCGCGTGCCGCCGCCAATCGGATCGAGCTGTCACTGGCGATGCACGACATTTCGCAGCGACTCGATCCGCTCAGGCGGGCCGCCGATTCGATCGGCTCGCTTGCCGGCGTGATCGGCAGCCGCCGTCGCGCGCTCAGGTGGCTCGCAGTAGCGGCCGCCGCGCTCGCCCGCGCACGTTGGGTGCGGCAAGTGGTCGCAGGTGCAGCCACCAGGCTGCGTTCAAGCGCCGCGCCGCGCTCGCGCGCGTTTGCACTGACCGCGCTGGCGGCGGGCGCGGTCGCGCTGTTGATCCGGCGCGGTCGCGGCTCGCAGGCCCGGGACGCGACGACACAGGCCGGTCGCGGCGAGGAAACCGGCTAACATCGAGCCCGATGGCCATCTGGACCCCCGCCCCCCGGCACGTCGTTCTGGCGGTATTTCTGCTGTCGGCGCTTTACGTGCACCTGCGCGGCCGCGTTCGTTTCGGCCTGGTCCGCGCGCTGACCGACTTCACCGTGCTGCTGGCCCCCTACAACGCGATGATGTACGCGTTTTCGAAGGTCAGAACGTCGGCGTTCATCGATCCGTCGCAATTTCCCGACCTGGCGCCGCTGACGACGCATTGGCGCGAGATCCGCGACGAGGCCGCGCGCCTGAACGACGAGGGCTTCATCCGCGCCGCGGCCGGTTACACCGACATGGGCTTCAACTCGTTCTTCCGCACCGGCTGGAAACGATTCTATTTGAAGTGGTACACCGTCGACTTGCCGTCGGCGCAGCGAATGTGTCCGCGCACGACCGAGCTGCTGAAGGCGATCCCGAACGTGAAGGCCGCCATGTTCGCCTCGTTGCCGCCCGGGGCTCGCCTGGTCCGGCACCGCGACCCGTATGCCGGCTCGCTGAGGTACCACCTCGGTCTGATCACGCCCAACAGCGACCAGTGCTACATCGTGGTCGACGGCGAGCGGTACTTCTGGCGCGACGGCGAGTCGATGATGTTCGACGAAACCTATATCCACCACGCCGAGAACACGACCCAGATGCAGCGCGTGATCCTTTTCTGCGACATCGAGCGCCCGCTGAAGAGCGGCGCGATGACCGCCATCAATCGATGGTTCGCGCGCAACGTGATGAAGGCCTCGGCGTCCCAGAACGTCGAAGGTGAGAAGATCGGCGCCCTGAACCGACTGTTCGGCGGCTTCTACCAGTTGCGTCTGCGCGCCAAGCAGCTCAAGGCCCGCAGCCGCACCGTGTACTACCTGTTGAAGTGGGCCCTGCTGGGCGGGCTGTTCTATCTGGTGTTCATATAGGCTGCCGCGGGCGCTCTTTGTCGAGCGGTGAGGCGCCTCGCGGCCGGTGAGCGCCCTGATCGCAGGCGGCCCACCGGCGCTCGACATGCGGTTCCGCGCTAGTGCGAAGCGGCGCTGGTCACCGCGTCCACGAAGCTCTTCCCGTTCGGCGTTCCAAGGCCGGTGACGTTGTCCCAGCCTTCCGACGTGGTCAACGAGGTGTCGGTGCCGAAGGTCAGCACGAACCAGCGCGTCGAAAACGGGCTGTTGTAAAGGGCGCTGTAGAACTCGAAATCCTCGGTGTTCTGCAACGGCTGAGCCAGATCAGAGGCGGACAGGCGCGTCGTCCCCGCAGTTGTATGGATCCTTCCGCGCACGTTGTGCTCGGACCCGACAGGAACGATGTCCGTGATCGCGCTGCCCGGCAGCTGGTATAGCAACTGCGCGGCCTGGCCCAGCGCCTCGCCGGCGCTCTGATTGGCGATGGCCCACAATGCCGAGAACATCGGGCAGGCCAGACTCGTGCCCCCGACCACCCCGACCAGAGGGCCGGCCGGCCCGCCGCAACTGCTGCCGTCGCAGATGAACTCGGCCCCGGTGTACGGATCGGCCAGGAATGCAATGTCGGGTACCCGGCGACCGTTTCCGGGCAGCCCGGACTGGTAGCCGGGCTTGGCATAAACCGCGCTGGTACCGCCGCCCGCGCCGAACTGGAAGCCCAGTTGCAGCGGGGGAACGACCGGCGTGCTCCCCTGCGCAATCGTGTTGACGATCCGGGTCAGGTTGGTGCCCCAGCCGGTCTGAAACAGAATGTTGTTGTTTGCGTCCAGTGCAAGGCTGGTCCCGCCTATGGCCGTTGCCCAGGGAGAATCGGCTGGCGTACTGACGCCGAACAAGGCGAGATTCGGCGTGAAGCCGCTGGGATTGGAGTCGCCCCCATCGCCCGACGAATAGTGCACCGAGATCCCGTGGGCAGCGGCCAGGCGGTTCAGACGGTTCCAGGTCGTTTGCAAGCCGGCCGGCACGTCGGCTTCGGCCTCGCCGTAGCTGTTCGAGATCACGTTGCCGAGATGGTGCCGGATCGCGAACAGGACCGCTGCCTGCAAGTCCGTGTCGTTGGGCGTGGGTGCGATCACCAGTGCGATCCTCGCGTTCGGTGCCACCGAATGGACCCACTGGACATCGAGCGATGTCTCCGTCGCCCACCCCGTGTCGGGCGCCGGCGGCGGTCCCCCCGGGTAGTACACCTGAAAGTTCGCAGCCGTCAGATCAGGCAGTCCATAGACCTGCGAAAAGATCTCGGAGTCCTGCGCGATGGTCGGCGAGCCGATCGCATCGACGATCACGACCGTCTGTCCGGCGCCATCCAGCCCGGCACCGTACAGGCTGTTCAATCCATACGCGGTCTGGACTTCGCTTGGCTGGTATCCACACGGGGCCAAAGTTCCGAGCGCCGAATTGGTGATGTCCTGGCCGTATCGATTGCCCGAGTAGGTGGCCGTTGGCAAGCCGCCGTTGGTGGTGAAGCTGAACCCGGAACGCGTTCTGGATGTCGTGCGCCGAGCCCTCCACCTGCACGTACAGATTGTGTTCGCCAACGGCCGAAATCGTCAGGTGGTTCTTCAATGCGAACTGCTGCACGGCCGCCAGATCCGCGGCGGTTGGTGCCAGATTCGCCTTGAATGCGTCGGCGCCGAGCCAGCGATGAAAATTGGGCGAGCTCTTGTCGTACATCTGCTGGACCTGCTGATCCATCGTGCTGCTCTCGTTCTGGGAACGGAGCCAGAGCGTCAGGCGGATCGTCGCCGCGGAGTCGACCGGACCGAGGTCCCTGGCCTGTCGGATCGTGGCCGGCGTGCTGTCAGCGATCACCCGCGCGCTGGCGGATTGAGTGGTCGCGGCGCCGCCGATCACGCACGCCGCGACGGCAAGTAGAGCGGCCCCGCGCAAACTACCCCTGAGGCCGAAACGCGATGTGACCCGAGCTCCAAGGTGCTTTTGAGTGGTCATCAGATTCTCCTCGACAGATCGAAGGTGCCGATTCCTCGGCCGAAACCGCTTCGGCGCTCGATGCGCGGCAGGCTACGCCCACCGGTTATGCGCGACAACCACAAGTAACTTATGGGGAAGCAAACCGAGAGGGCCGTCTTACTTGGTGTTCACATCTGATGCGGCGCGGTCTCTTTCGCCCCGTTGGGTGCACGGTCTTCAGCAAAGCGCTGCCGGTGGTCTCAAGACCTCACAACAGGCACCGCCAAGCATTGGCGAGGGGTTTTCTCCAACGTATAGTGCCGCCATTCTCAACGAGTTGAGTCCGCCGATTGAACCGGAAGAGCCCGGGTGGGCACAAACATGCGCGGGCTCTAAGCGTTGGGAGGGGAACATGTCGGAGAGTCGCATTTCGGCGGCCGTTCCGGCCGCGACCCTATTAAGGTTCATCGAAAAGCAACGCGCAACTACGGTTCGGTAATTGCCAACCCGTATCCGCATCGCCCGACAACCGTGCGTTCCCGGCGCCCCACGTGCACTATTCTCAGCACCGGCGGGCCGCGGCCGCATTCGACGTGCTGCAAAACGCGCCATCGCAGCATACGGCGAGCTGGACCGAGCTGGGTCCGTTCACCCCGGTCGAACCCGCACCTTTGACGTTCTCCGGGCGCCAGGCGATCACCTCGGGCCGGATCACGGCGCTCGCGATATCGCATCGATGCGTGTCGGGCGACTGTCGCCTGTTCGTCGGCGCGGCCGGCGGCGGGGTCTGGGTCACCGCCGATGCCATGGCGTCGACGCCCACATGGACAAGCGTCAACAACGGCATTCCGACCACCGCCATTGGCTCGCTGCTGATCGATCCGACCGATTCGTCCGGCCAGACTTTATATGTTGGAACCGGCGAAGGGAATGGCTCAAGCGATTCCGAAGCGGGCCTTGGCCTGTACAAATCCACTGACGCCGGCCAGACCTGGTCGCTGGTTCCGGGAAGCCTTGCCGTGGCCCACGACCGCTCGGTCGCGGGGATCGCGG
>VBCK01000207.1 GCA_005882215.1 Betaproteobacteria bacterium
TGGACGCGTACTTGGATGCGTCAACTGGAGTGCTGGACGCGCACTTGCGTGCGTAAGTCAGACAACTGGACTACCGCCGATGCTAGAACTTTTGGATCGAATTGAAGCGATAGTCGTATCGCCCGCGGCGGCACCGGACGATCGCGCGCGCGCCCTGGCCGAGCTTGGCCGCGCGGTGGATCCGGAGTTGTCGACGCCGTCGCCTCAAACCGCGCAGGTGTTTGCGCGCGCGCTAGATCTGATTGGCCGGTTAAAGGCCGACGCGGAAGGGCTGGCGCTGGCCGAATGCCTGTTGTCGATCGCCAAGTACGCGTACGTGTCCGGCCATGCGCTCAGGGGCCTGGCGCTTTCGGAGCGCGCGGTCGAGCTGTTCCGCCGTCTGGATGCGCGGCCGCTGCTGCGCAGGGCGTTATCGGTTCGCGGTGCGCTGTTGGCCGACACCGGTAACGTACCTGTCGCAATCGAGGCATACGCCGAGGCGGTCGAAATCGCGATCGAACTGCGCGATCCGAACGCCGAGGCGGCGGTCTGGAACAACCTGGGCGGCGCGCTGATCTACGCGGCCCAGTACGAAGATGCGATCGCCTGCCTGGAACGCGTCGTGTCGCTCACCGAAGGCAACGACCAGTTTCGATCAGTGCTCGGATCGGCTCAGGCCAACATTGCGCTGGCCTGCCTGCACCTGGAGGATTACGCCCGCGGCCTGCGCGCGGCCAAGGCCGCAGTTGAATTGCAGGAAAACCCCGGCAATGCGCCACAACGCCTGATGCGGGTGATCGCCGAAACGCATTACACGCGGCTGCTGCTGGAAGTCGACGCGCCGGACGCCGCCAAGCAACGCTGCGAGATCGCCAAGCGGATCGCGCACGAGTCGGGGCTCGAGCGGGCCGAGTTGCTGTCCGGAATGGCCGAAGGGCTGTGCGAAGTTCACGCCGGAACGGTCGACGTGGGCCTGTCGCGACTGTCCAAGGTGCTGGAGCGCGCCCGGCTGCGCAAGGGCACGTTGCGCGATGCGCTGATCGCGATGGTGAAGGCCAACGAGCTCGCCGGCCGCACCGACATGGCGCTGGTGTACCTGCGCGAGCTGATGATGCACACGAAGGAGGCGCAGCAGGAAAGCGCGCTGCTGCATCACCGCCTGCACCTGGAGAAGATGGAACACAAGCAGCAGCCGACCTCGTCCCCGGACGTGCTGATGGCCCGGCGCGAGGTCAAGCTGCGCGACCGGCTGGTCGAGCAGGTCGCGCACCAGGAGCTGATGAAGTCGCGCATCGAGATGCTGGAGCGGCTGGCCGTGACGGCCGAGCTGCGCGACGATACGACCGGCGAGCACTCGTACCGGGTCGGCAGGCTGGCCTCGCTGCTGGCGCAGGACTACGGCTGCGACGAAGACACGATCTTCATGATCGATCTGGCCGCGCGGCTGCACGACATCGGCAAGATCGGCATTCCGGACGGCATTCTGCTCAAAGCCGGGCGCCTGAACGAGGCCGAGATGAAGCTGATGCAGACCCACGCGATGATCGGCTCCGAGATCCTGGCCCAGAGCAACGTGCCGCACATGAAGATGGCCGAGGAGATCGCGCGCTTTCACCACGAGCACTGGAGCGGCGGCGGCTACCCGTTCGGCATCGGCCAGACCGCGATCCCGCTGGCGGCGCGCATGACCGCGCTGGCCGACGTGTTCGACGCGCTGACGCACCGCCGCCCGTACAAGGAAGCCTGGTCGGTCGACAGCGCGCTCGATGCGATCGCCACGCTGAAGGGCCGCCAGTTCGATCCGGAACTGACGGACCTCTTCCTGGCGCTGGTTCCTCGCCTGCTGCGCGAGGTCGGCGATCTGGACCAGTACCTGGGGCAGGCGGCGCGCGAGTCGCGCTTCATCCAGGCGCGCCGCAAGATCGCCGATGCGCTGAAGCAGTTCAACGGCAACGGATCGTCCGCGCCGCGGCTTTGAGTTAGCGCCTTTCGAAGCTGAGGTTCCTCGAAAGGGACCGTCCGCTCCCCGCCCTCCCGCTTTGACGCGAGAGCCTTACCCGGCGGCGGACAGCAATACCTGAGGCATCTGGCCGACGTGGACGATCCGGTCCACGTTGCGCACGGTTTCCGGCCGGTGGCTGACGATCACCATGCCGATGCCCAGCGTCTTCAAGCGATCGGTGATCTCGCGCTCGCGCGCCAGGTCCAGCTGATCGAACGCCTCGTCCAGGAACACGATGTGCGGCTTGCGGTACAGCGCGCGCGCCAGCAGCACGCGCTGCTTCTGGCCACCCGACAGGGCCATGCCCAGGCTGCCGACGATCGTGTTGTACTGCATCGGCATCGCCAGGATCTCGTCGTCGATGCCGGCGATCGACGCGGCGGCCCGCACCAGGTTCGGGTGATACTGCGGGTCGAAGAAGCTGATGTTGTCTTCCAGCGTGCCGACAAACAGCTGATCGTCCTGCATCACCACGCCGAGCCGGCCCCGATAGGCCGAGCGGTCCCAGTCGCGCAGATCCCGCCCGTTGCCCTCCACCAGGCCTTCGGTGCGATCGAGCAGTCCGACCAGCACCTTGACCAGCGTCGTCTTGCCGCTGCCCGAAGGCCCGACGATCGCGACCGTCTCGCCCGGCCGCACGGAGAACTCGATGTTGCGAAACGCGAAGCCTTCCACCCCGTAGGCGAATCCCAGCGCCCTGGCCCGGATCTGCAGCGGGGCGTCGGGCGCCTGCGCTCCGGCCGGCTGCGCCGACTCCGGTTCGGACAGCGCGATGTCGGCGATCCGCTCGGCGTGCAAATCCAGCATCCGGAAGTCGATCGCCTTGTCGACCAGGTTGTTCACGCGCGTCAGGAACAGCAGCTTGAACGACAGGAAGCCGAACAGCATGCCGACCGAGAAGCGGCCGTCCATCACCAGCACGGTGCCCAGCCAGATGACGCCGATGTTTTCCAGCCCGAAGATCAGGCCGTTGGCGGCCCGGTGCACGATCGACAGGTTCTGCACGGCGACGCCGGCGTTGACCTGCTCGACCACCAGGTTCTGGTAGGCGGCCCGGCGCGCCGCCTCGCGCAGGTTCAGCTTGATCGCCATCATGCCGCGCAGCGTCTCGATGAAATGCGTGGCCGAACGGCCCTCGTGCACCAGCTGCTCATCCAATGCCCGCCGCTGCGGGCCGTAGAACACCCAGCGCGTCACGCCGTACAGCACGGCCGCCAGCAGCACGATCGCCGCCAGCAGCGGGCTGTACCACAGCATCACCATCACGGTCAGCACCACCATCGCGCCGTCGATCACCGACTCCAGGAAGGTCAGCGACAGCGTGCGCTGGATCGCGTCGACGCTGCGAAAGCGCGACACGATGTCGCCGATGTTGCGCTTCTCGAACCACACCAGCGGCAGCCGCAGCAGCTGGCCGAACAGCGCATCGAGCAGCCGCATGCTCAGCGTGGTGGACAGGTACACGCCCAGCCAGCCGCGCACCGCCGTGGTCGCCACCTGCATCAGCACCAGCAGCGCAAAGCCCAGGCCCAACAGCGTCAGCAGATCCTCGTCCCGGCCGACCACGACCCGGTCGACCACGATCTGCACGAAGAAGGGCGAGGCGATCGCGAACACCTCCAGCACCAGCGACAGCAGGATCACCTGCGCGATGGTCCCCTGCAGCCCGCCGAGACTGCCCATCAGCTGCCAGGCGGTGATCCTTTCGCGCTCGTCGCGCGGGGCGAAGCCGACGCTGGGAAGCAGCTCGGCGGCCACCCCGGTGTAGTGGCGCGAGGCCTCCGGCAGCGCCAGCACGCGTTTGCCGCGCGCCGGATCGTGCACCACGATCCGGTTCGCCTCCACCCGCGTGAGCACGACGAAGTGGTTCATGTCCCAGTGCAGGATGGCCGGCAGCCGCAGCCGGCCCAGCCCCTGCAGCGGCGCCTGCACGCCGCGCATCGACATCTTCATCGTGGTGGCGATCGCGGCGATGTGCTGCAGCGTCACGCCCTTCATCGACGGCGACAGCCGCATCCTCATCGCCGAAAGATCGGTGCGGAAGCCGTGATAGCCGGCGATCATCGCCACGCAGGCGATGCCGCATTCGGGCGCCTCGCTTTGCAGGATCAGCGGAACGCGCCGCTTGAATGGATTCAACATCGGGGACTCAACATCGCGGATTCAGCCTGGGGCTTGAATCATCGCAGCCGCTCCCGCAGCGCCAGCACCGGTTCGAACACCCACTCGAACACGGTGCGCTTCTCCAGCAGGATGTCGGCGCTCGCCAGCATGCCCGGCCGCAGCGGGAACTCCCGGTTGCCCGCGCTGACGGTCTGCCGCTGCAGCTTCACGTCGATCCGGTAGACCGGCTCGCGCGCGGTCAGCGGTCCGATCTTCTCGCCCGGCGTCCACACGGTGCGGCTGACGCTCGCCACCGTGCCGTGGTACTGGCCGAAACGCTGGAACGGGAACGCGTCGTAGCGCATCACGACGCCGTTGCCGGGCGCGATGAATCCGATCGCGCGCGTGGGCACCAGCAGCTGCGCATGCAAGCTGGTGCCGTTCGGCAGCACCGTGGCCAGCAGCGCGTTGGCTGCGACCGAGTCGCCCTGGTTGGGCACGATGTTGGTGATCACGCCGGAGATCGTCGCGTTGATCACGATTTCCTGCTTGGCCTTGTTCTGCAGCAGTTCCTGCTCGATCTCGCTCTTTTGCTGCTCAAGACGCTGCACGTCGTTGCGCGTCCGCATCTCGATCAGGGGCAGCTCCGCCTGCGCGCTGCCCAGCTCGCGTCCGGCGGTCGATTGGGCCCGTTTCAGGTTCTCCAGCTTCGATTGCTGGTCCAGCATGTCGTTGCGGCGTTCGCGCACCATCGCCTCGGAGGCGAAACCATCCTTGCCCAGCTTCTCGAAACGGTGCATTTCCTGCTGGGCCGACGCGGCGCGCTGTTCCTGCACCTCGGCCTCGGCCCGGGCCTGGTCCATTTCTTGCAGCAGGTCGTCGATGCGTTTGCGCTGCTGCACCAGCTGCTGCTGGCCGATCAACTTTGCCTGCGCCTGCTCGCTCTCGATGCCGCGCCTGCGGTTCAGCATCTGCTGCTCGACCTGCTGGGACGTGCTGCCACCGCCCGACTGGCTGTGCTCGAGCTTCAGGCGCGCGATCGGGCTGTCCTTCTCGACCTCGTCGCCTTCCTTGACCAGCAGCTCGGTGACGACCCCGGGATCGGAGCTGAAGATGCGCGCCGCCCCGGCGTCTCCCACCAGGAAGCCCTCGACCCGCTCCCGCCTCGTGTACTCCCCGACAAAGGCGAACACGACGAACACGACGGCGAAGGCGACCGCCAGCAGCGTGAAGATCCACAGCGGCACGGGGCGTGCCGTCGACAGCTCGCCCAGCAGCTTTTCGCGCTGGGCGTCGATCGCTTCCTGGCGAAACAGGGACCTGGGCCGGTGCGCCGGTGCCGGCGATTCGGGGGCGTTCATGGCGCGCAATTATCCATGAGCGCGCCCCTGGTTACGCGGTTTGTCGGCCGTGCCGGCGCGGATGCGACGGGATCAGGCCATCATCCCGGCCGATACGGCGTGGAAGCCGGCGTCGACGAACGTGATCTCGCCGGTGATGCCGGCCGCCAGGTCCGATAACAAAAAAGCGGCGGCGTTGCCCACGTCGTCGGTCGTCACGTTGCGGCGCAACGGCGCGTTCTGCTCGACGAATTGCAGGATGCGGCCGAAGTCCTTGATACCCGAGGCGGCCAGCGTGCGGATCGGCCCGGCCGAGATGGCGTTGACCCGGATGCCTTTCGGGCCGAGGCTGCCTGCCAGGTAACGCACCGAGGCTTCCAGCGACGCCTTGGCCGGCCCCATCGTGTTGTAGTTCGGCACGACCCGCTCCGAGCCCAGGTAGGTCAGGGTCAGCAGCGCGCCGCGCCGGCCCTGCATCAAGGGCAGTGCCGCCTTGGCCAGCGCCGGGAAGCTGTAGGCCGAAATGTCGTGCGCGATCCGGAAGCCCTCGCGCGACAGACCCTCCAGGAAGTCGCCGCCGATCGCCTCGCGCGGCGCGAAGCCGATCGCGTGCACCAGCCCGTCCAGGCCGTCCCAGCGCCGGGCCAGGCCCTCGAAGGTGGCCGCGATCTGGGCGTCGTGGGCCACATCGCAGTCGAACGTCAGCTCCGAGCCGAACTCGCGCGCGAACTCGCCGATGCGCTCCTTGAAGCGCTCCCCCACGTACGTGAACGCGAGCTCGGCACCTTCGCGCCGGCAGGCACGCGCAATGCCGTACGCGATCGAGCGGTTCGACAGCACGCCGGTGATCAGGATGCGCTTGCCGGACAGGAAAGGCATGGTCCGGAACGCTAACAGAAAGACGGCCCGCGCGCGGCGCACCGCGCGTGCCGGCTCAATGCGCGGGCGAGGGCGACTGAGCGCGAGCCAGCGTCGGGTTCTGCTTGCTGGAATGCGGGTTCTTGGACGATTTCTTCTTGCCGCCGGAGGACGGGGCCACCGTCAGGCTGAGCCGCTGGCCGGCGAACAGGCCCGGCGAGCGCAGGTCGTTCCACGCGATGATCTCGTCCTCGCTCACGTGCCAGCGGCGGGCGATCGACCCCAGCGAATCGCCGCGGCGCACCCGCACCGTGATCTTGTGCAGTCCGGCCTTCTCGGGCAGCAGCGCGACCGAACCGTCCAGCATCTCGCTGGACACGTCTTCACCCATCGACTCGTCGCGCGGGATCAGGATGGTCGACCCGGCGCCCGCCACCCAGCGCGGCGGCACGTGGTTGGCGGTGCGCAGGCTGGCCTCGGTGACGCCGACCCGCTCGGCCACCGCAGACAGCGTTTCGCCGGATTTCAGCCGGTAAGCGCTCCAGCTGGCGAGCGGCTGTCCGGTCGCTTGAAAGGCGGCCAGATTGGCGCTGAAGGCATCGCCGCGATCGGCCGGCAGCAGGATCGTGGGTGCCATCGCGCCGACGATCAGCGGCCGGTTGAATGCGGGATTGAGCGCCTGGAAGTCTTCCAGCTGCATTCCGGCCAGCCGCGCGGCGGTGGCCACATCGATGTCGTGCGAGCCGCTGACGGTGACGAAGTAGGGCTCGTCACGGATCGCCGGCAGGTCGATTCCGTAGCGCTGCGGATCGGACACGATGTTCTTGATCGCCTGCAGCTTGGGGACGTAGTACTGCGTCTCGCGCGGCAGGCGCAGGCTCTCGTAGTTCAGCGGCCGGTGATGGTTGCGGTTGTAGGCGATCGCCCGGCCGACGCCCGCCTCACCGTAGTTGTAGGCGGCCAGCGCCAGCTGCCAGCTGCCGAACTGCGCGTACAGCTTTTCCAGGTAATCGAGCGCGGCGCGCGTCGATTCGACCACGCCCATCCGCTCGTCCTTCCACAGGTTCTGTTCGAGCGAATACAGCTTGCCGGTCGACGGCATGAACTGCCACAGCCCGGCCGCCGAGGCGCTGGAGACGGCTTGAGGCTGCATCGCGCTTTCGACGAACGGCAGCAGCGCCAGTTCGGTCGGAAGGCCCCGCTTCTCGATCTCCTTCACGATGTAGTACAGGTACAGGTTGGCCCGTTCGGCCATCCGGCCCATGTAGTCGGGCTGGCCCGCGTACCAGTGCGTGCTGTTGGCCGCCTTCTTGTTGACCAGATCCGGCATCGCGAAGCCCTTGCGGATGCGCTCCCACAGGTCGCCCCTGGGAGGTATCGCCGTCTGCACTGCCGCTTGCAGCCCGGCCGGATCGGCCGCAGGGGCTGTCAGCGAGGGCGATGCGGCTTCGGCAGCTGGCGCGCCGGCGGCGGCGGGTGACGCAGGTCCAGGCGCCGGCACGCTGGCAGTGGCAGGCGATGCAGGTCCTGGCGCCGGCGTGCCGGCGGCGGGCGAGACAGCGTCGGGCGCAGCCGCACTCGTGGCAGGCGCTGGTGTGGGGTTCGCCGCGGCCGGCGAGGCTACGGGTGTCGCGGACTGTGCGGCGGACGGTTCCTGTGTCCCCGTCACGGTCGGTGCCGGTTGCGCGGTCGCCGTCGGGACGCTCGAGGCGGGCGCCGTGGCGTCGGGCGCCGAAGGCGCCGCTACACTGGCCCCGTCACTCGACGCGAAAAACTGCGCCCCGGAGCCAGCCGGACCCGCCGCGGAATCAGCGCCCCAGGCGTTACCCGCCAGGCACAGCGCCACCGCCCATAGGTTTGCCAACCGCCGTCGCGCCATTTTGTATGGCCCTCGACGGGCCGAAATCAACCGGATCAGTGTCCAGTGTATGTGGCCGCTCACGGGGGCGCAACATCTTGGCTCGGGGGAATTTGCCTGCGATTAGCCTCGTCCAGGCGGCTTAACGGGGGTGTCAATTCCCGTATGGCGGGGAAGATCTTAAGGTTTCGGGTGTTCGCTTAAAACTCAGAATTCGTTCTTCCACGCGCGTATCTCGGCGAACGTCGACACCGGATCGGACCCGGCCCCGGGACGGCGCCGCTCGGCGGCCGCGCGCTCCGGGGCCTGATCGCACCGCAGGAACGGGTTGGTCGCGCGTTCGACCGCCATCGTCGAGGGCACGGTCGGCTCGCCTTTCTCGCGCTGGCGCTCGCAGTCGCGCTGCCGCGCGGCCAGGTCCGCGTTGTCCGGTTCGACGGCGCGGGCGAAGCGGATATTGGACAGCGTGTACTCGTGGCCGCAGTACACGCGCGTGGCCTGCGGCAGCCGCGCGAGCTTCTGCAGCGACTCGTACATCTGCGCGGCCGTCCCTTCAAAGAGGCGCCCGCAGCCGCAGGCGAAGAGAGTGTCTCCGCAAAACAGCGTGTCGATCCCGGCCGCGTAGAGCGCGATATGGCCCAGCGTATGGCCCGGAATGTCGATCACCGAGAAGCGCTGGTCCATCACCTCGACCGAGTCGCCTTCGCGCAGCGCCACATCGCGCCGCGGGATCGACTCGCGCGCCGGCCCCCACACCCGGGCCCGGTAGGCCTCGGCCAGCTCGGCAACGCCGCCGACGTGATCGCGATGGTGATGAGTGACTAGAATGTCGGTCAGGTTCAGCGCATGCTGGCGCAGGGCGGCGTGCACCGGGGCGGCGTCGCCGGGGTCGACGACGATCGCCTCGCCGTCGCGTGTCAGCATCCAGATGTAGTTATCCTGGAAGGCCGGGATGGGGCTGATGACGATCGAACCGGTGGCCACGGGAGCATTCATCGGTGACGGGCAGGGTCGGAACGGCGCATTCTGGATCGCGACATGCAGTCTAACTTGACGTTTTCCGAATTCCTGGCGTCGCCGCCGGGCCGGTACGTGCTGCAGTGGGAGCAGGCGTACCTGGACCGCACGGTGGCCGACATCTTCGGCTACCACGCGGTCCAGCTGGGCGTGCCAGAGATCGACACGCTGTCGGAGAACCGGATGCCGCTGCGGCTGGGCGTGTCGGATCGGCTGATCGACGAGAGCGCAGTGGCGCAAAGCAGCTCGGGCCCGATGGGCGAACGGCGCGTGGCCGTGATCACCCGCTTCGAGGAGCTGCCGTTCGCAACGCAGTCGATCGACCTGGTCGTGATGCCGCACATCCTGGAGTTCGCGCAGGAGCCGCACCAGGTGCTGCGCGAGGTCGACCGGGTGCTGGTGCCCGAGGGGCACGTGATCATCACCGGCTTCAATCCGGCCAGCCTGTGGGGCCTGCGCCAGGCGCTCGTCCGGGCCGGCGCTGGGCCCTACCTGCCGCGCGACGGGCAGTTCATTTCGCTGCCCCGGATCAAGGACTGGCTGAAGCTGCTCTCGTTCGAGACCAACCGCGGCCGCTTCGGGTGCTACGCCCCGTGGGCCGGCAGCGACCGCTGGCTTTCGCGCTGGTCGTTCTTGGAGAAGGCGGGCGATCGCTGGTGGCCGGTGTTCGGCAGCGTGTACCTGCTGAGCGCGGTCAAGCGGGTGCGCGGCATGCGGGTGATCGGGCCGGCCTGGAAGCGCAAGGAAGAGCGCCGCGTGGCGCTGGCCCCGGCCGCGACGCCTCGCACTCCCGTCGCGTTCAGCGTGCAGATCGTGCGGCCGGACGATGCCGCCAACGACGCCGCCAGCGACGCGGCGCACGGATGAGGCATGCGCGCTCGATCCGCCTGGTCGAGCCGACCGCAGCCAGCAGCGCTGCGGTGACCGAGCCGGCGGCAATCGAAGTCTGGACCGACGGCGCCTGCCGCGGCAACCCGGGGCCGGGCGGCTGGGGTGCGCTGTTGCGCAGCGGCACGCACCAGCGCGAGCTGTACGGCGGTGCCCGCGAGACCACCAACAACCGGATGGAGCTGACCGCGGTGATCGAGGCGCTGGCGGCCGTGAAGAAGCCCAGCCGTCTGGTCGTTCACACGGACTCGCAGTACGTGAAGCTCGGGATCAGCGTGTGGCTGGCGCAGTGGGAAAAGCGCGGCTGGAAAACGGCCGGCGGCAAACCGGTGAAGAACCTGGACCTGTGGAAGCGGCTGGCCGAAGTGGCTGCACCGCACCGGATCGAGTGGCGCTGGGTGCCCGGGCACGCCGGCGTCGAGGGCAACGAGCGGGCCGATGCC
>VBCK01000278.1 GCA_005882215.1 Betaproteobacteria bacterium
ACAACCTGTTCCCGTTCATCACGCAAGTTGCGATCGGCAAACGCGAGCGCCTGTCGGTGTTCGGATCCGACTGGCCCACGCGCGACGGCACGGGTGTGCGCGACTACATCCACGTGGTCGATCTCGCGTTGGGGCACGTGAGTGCGCTGCGCCACTGCGCCCGATCGACCGGTTTCACTCCGATCAACCTCGGGACCGGCCGCGGCACCAGCGTGCTGGAACTGGTCAAGGCCTTCGAGCAGGCAACCGGCCGACCCGTGCCCTACCAGATCGTCGGGCGCCGGGCCGGAGACATCGCGGAGTGCTATGCCGACGCGGGGCTTGCGCTGCGCCTGTTGCAGTGGCGCGCGACGCGAGACGTCAAACAAATGTGCGCCGATGGATGGCGGTGGCAGCAGGGCAATCCAAGCGGTTACTCTTGAGCGATCAGCGGATCGGTGATCGCGTCGTCCGCAGCGACCCGAGTTTTTAGGGTCAAGTGCCCCAATGACCCTGTGGCTGTGCTGCGCATCCTGGCAAAAACCATGACGTACCGTGAAGTCCACGACCCGGACCGCGGCATTGCACATTGTTAATCCGAAGTCACGAGGGGATTTACCCGAAACACAGCCCCTTGCCAAGAATGTATTTTTCGCTGAGCAACGATGAGTTTCACTGGAGCGCACCGGTGACGCTTGCGCGTCATGCGCGTGCCAACGCATGAAAGAGAGATTTGCACGATGGAAGTCCGCATCCGTCCATCGACGCCGGATGACGAGCCGGCAATCGTCGCATTGATGCGCGATGCGGGACTGAATCCGGACGCGGTAGAAGGATGGCTCAGATGGAAGTACTGGCGGGAGCGTTCTGATTGGCCCGGCGCGCGGTCCTTCGTCTTCGCGAGCGAGAGCGAGATCTTTGCCCACTCCGGGATCGTCCCCAGCGTATGCCTATGGAACAACCGTCGCGCGACCGTTTTCCACATGATCGACTGGGCAGCGTCTCGTGGCATGGTCGGAGCCGGCGTCGCGATATTGAAGCACCTCCGCGGGCTCGCCGACGCCCTGATCGGAGTCGGCGGCAGCCAATACACACGGAAGGCCTTCCGGGTCTTCGGGCTTCGACCCTGTGGCACCACGACCTTGTATGTGCGAGCGCTTCACCCCCTGCTCGGTCTGAGGGACCGCACGCGCTGGAATTGGAAGACGCTGCCCGAATTCGGCCGCAACTTGCTGTGGGCCCTCGCGGCGCCGGCGGTCCGCTACGGCGCGTGGCGTGCCCCCCGGATAGCGAGGGAGGAGGTGCAGAGCATTGCATCGGTGCTGCCCAGCGCCAGGGCCAACATGACGGTGCTGGAGCGAAGCATCGCTTCGCTGACTTATTTCCTGGACTGTCCCATCGCACCCATGGTCCTGCACGGCCTCGAAAAAGACGGCAAACGTCGGGGCTACTTCCTGCTCGCGTTTGCGGCTGAACAAGCTCGACTGGTCGACTGCTGGGTGGATTCGGAAGATCCGGGCGACTGGCGGGCCATGCTGAACTGCGCCGTTCACGTGGCTCTTCAGACGCCGGGAATCGCCGAGCTCGTCACGCTGGCGAGCGACCCGATGCTTTCGCAATGCGCGCTGGAATCAGGCTTTCGTGCGAAATGGACAGAGGCTGTTCATATTCTTCCAAAGGCCGAGGGCGACTCAATCCCGACGAATGTGCGCTTTCAAATGCTCGATAGCGACGCGGCGTACCTGCAGACCTTGCGGTGAGATAAGGACACGGGCAGCGATCACTAGAAGAGACTTTCCTTGACGTATACCACGTCGTTGGCCTGCAGCGGATCATCGAGCCCCAGTTCGAGCGTTTGGATCTTGCCATTGGCCCCCCGGCGATGAATCCTCAACCCCTTCTGAGTACCTTTCGGGGTCAGGCCGCCACCTGCCGCGAGCGCCTGCATCAGGGTCATGTCGCGCTCGAGTCGATACGACCCAGGTCGCTGTACTTCGCCGTAAATGTAGAAGACGGGCGCCCGCTGAACGTACAGGACGTCGCCAGCGTGCATCAAGAAGTCCCGGCTGGCTTCCGGATTCCCGAAGAAGTTCTCCACATCGATCACCTGCCGCGTGAGCTTGCCGTCGCGCGTACCGACGAAGATCACCGTGTCCGCCCCGGTCGGGGCGATCCCCCCGGCAGTGGCCAAGGCATCGGCCATCCGCATATTCGCGGTTTCGATCGGATAGCGCCCAGGTCGGTTCACCTGGCCAAGCACGGAAACCTGGCTGCCTCGCACGGTCATCAGCAGGATCGAAACCTGCGGCTTCAAGACGAAGCCGCCCTCCTTGAGCAACTGGGCGATATGGCGTTCCGCCGCGGGGATCGTGCCGCCGCCGATTTTCACGGTGCCGATCAACGGATAGCTGATCGTGCCGTCCTCGCCGACCCTGGTTTCGAGCGTCAAATCGGGATTCTGGAATACGCTGATCCGCAGCAGGTCGCCGGGCCCGATCAGATAATCCGCTCCCCAACTTGACGCAGGCAGCAGTACAGCGCTGCCGCCCAGCAGCGCAAGGGTCAGTCGAGCCAGCATTGAACGAATGTGAGTCATCGGCAGCATTGGAAGGGACGTTCTGTCAAGGCAGCAGCCGGGATGAATTCCGGACTGTTGTCAATAAAACAGTTGAGAATCGGAGCTCGCCAGTGCCATGCTAACGCAACGGTCCACCCGATGCGCCCCCACGCGCATGGAGGAATTTGCGCGATGAAAGTCCGCATCCGTCCGTCGACGCCAAATGACACAGCGGCCATCGTGGAATTGATGCGCAATGCCGGACTCAATCCAGACGCCGCGGAAAGATGGCTCCACTGGAAGTACTGGCAGGAACGCTCCGATTGGCCTGGGGCCCGGT
>VBCK01000135.1 GCA_005882215.1 Betaproteobacteria bacterium
GTCAAGACGGATCTGCGGCCGGGCCGACAGCACCGCCCGCATCACTTCCGCGTTCAGCGGATTGTCTTCGAAGTAGGCAACGCGCTTGCTGCAATAGTGCGCATCGATCGGCCTGCCGGCCGGCGGCCTGACCGCCGGCTCCGCATGCGCGGCGGGAAGGCTGACCGCGAATGTGCTGCCCTGTCCTTCGACGCTGCTGACCTCGATCCGTCCGTTCATCAGTTCGATCAGTTTCTTGGTCACGACCAGACCGATCCCGGTGCCGGGCGTCGGTCCGGAATCGCGGCCGAGCCGGTTGAAGGGCTGGAACAGCTCGGAGAATTGCGCCGGCGACATGCCCTGGCCCGTGTCCGACACCGTGATGACGATCTCGTCGCGGTCGCTTCGGCGTGCGGTTACCGTGACCGTGCCGCCGGGCGAGTTGTACTTGATCGCGTTGCTGATCAGATTCGCAAGCACCTGCTTGAGCCGCGTGCCATCGGCCAGCACCCGGTCGGCTTCGGTATCGATGTCGGCGCGAACCGTGGCGGCCTGCTGGGCGGCCGCGCCCGACAGCATCGTCACGGTCTCCCGCACCACCAGACCCAGAGCGATCGGTTCCACGGACAGCCGGACGGTTCCCGCCTCGATCCGCGACAGGTCGAGCAGATCGTCGATCATCGCCAGCAGATGCCAGCCGGCGATCTCTATATGCTCGACGCGCGCGCGCTGCTGTCCGGAAAGAGGCTCGGCGGGACTTCCGAGCAGGACCTGGGCAAATCCGAGAATCCCGTTCAGGGGAGTGCGCAGCTCATGGCTCATCCTCGACAGGAATTCGTCCTTGGCACGCGTGGCTTCCTCGGCAACCAGCCGGGCGCGCTCCGCTTCGCGCAGCCGGACCCTTTCCGTGATGTCCTCGGTCACCGTCACCGCATAAGCCGGCCCGTCGGGTTCATCCCGACCGAGCGCCACGCGCATCTGCACATTGACGATGGTTCCGCCCTTGCGCACATAACGCAACTCGCGTCCTGCATCCGGCACCGCGGTCACCTGCGCTGAATCCTGGGCCGGCCAACCGTCACCCGGCCTGCGGTCGGCCGGGTGGATCAGGTCCGTGCAGCGCATCCGATAAAGCTCCTCGGCCGAGTAGCCGGTAATCTCGCAAAAGCGCGGGTTGACCCGCAGGAAACGGCAATCAGGACCGTGAATCGCGATTCCAACCGACGCGTGGTCCAGGATCTTGCGCAGCAGCTCCTCGCTGCTGCGAAGCGCGGCTTTCTCGCGCTCGAGCTCGGCGGTGCGGTACAGAACCAGCTGGCTGATCGTCTGAGCGCGGCCCGTCAGAAGCAGCAGGAAGATGCCGATCGCACCGATCGCAAAGACCGTCACGGCCGAGAACGCCCAGGTGCCCCAGCTGCGCAGCGCCCCCAAATATTTGGGTGTGGCCACGACGCGGATCAGCCAGTCCCTTCCCCAGAGCGGGATCGCCACCTCGTGCTTGAGCGGCTGGCCCTGGACCGGGCGCTCGCAATCGAGCGGCCCGGCAATCCGATGGGCCGCCCCTCCTCCGGTTCGGTCCACCCAGCAAATCGCGAGGCCGCCTCCGTCGTTGACCAGCAGTCTTGGATCGAGCCGATTGATATTGATCACCGCGTAAGCGAGCTTCCGTGCCGCGGCGCCCGCACCGGACGGCGGCTCGGAATCCGGAATCCAGACCAGGAACTCGGCCTGCTGGTCCGCGCCACTGCCGATGGTCCAGGGTTCGCTCGCAGCCACCTGCCCCGAAGCCAGAGCGCGTTCCAGCGCAGCCTGAACCGAGGCATCGGCCAGGATGCGCTCGTCCTCGGCGCGCCCTCTCGAGGCCTCTTCGACGACCGGAAGGGCCGGGGCGCCGGCAGCGGCCCCGGTCGATACTCGACCGATCGAGCGGATCGACGGCGCCTCGTTCATCCATCGCGGCGGCTCGGATCCATCGGTCAGACGCGCTTGGCCATGCGCTGCCGCCTGGACCGCGAGCACGTCCAGCCTGAGCTCGCTGCGAAACGCGTTCACGAGCTTCTGGGCGTCGAAGCCGAATCGCCCCTCGATGCGTTGATCTTCCCAACGGGCGATCATGGCGGCGGTGAGCGCTCCCAGGCCGATCATCACGAGCAAGGGAATCGCCACCGTCCATCGGCGCGCTCTCCAATGTTCACGCGGCCTGCCAAGTAGCGCGAGGACGATCGGAACACCGACCAGCATCCCGAGCGTGTCACCGAGCCACCAGTTCCACCAGTAGAAAAATCCGCTGATCGGCGCAGCGATGCCGGATTTCAACAGCGCCAAGGTCGAGATGCTCGCGCTCACCAGCGCAGCAACCGGGCACAACAGCACAAAGCGGACGATCGTGGCGGGTGTGTCGAGCGCAGGCGACGCTCCGCACAGCCCCTTCACCAGCCGCGTACCCACGGCGGCCTGGAGCATCGCGGCCAGTGCGACGATGACGCTCACCCATTGCAGCGTCGTGTGTCCGGCGGACACCCCGCTGAATGCAGTCAGCCTCAACAGCAGCGAACCGAAAAACGCGGCTGGCAGAACGCCGTAGCCGTAGATCACGCCGGCCGCGAGCATGATGCCCGCAGGAGGAAATATCGGCGCCCCGTAACCGGGTGGAATGGCAAGCTGCAGCGCGGGCACGCCCACGACGGCATACGCGATCGTCAACAGCGCGATGCGCAGAAGTGTCACCGGCAATCGGCGCCAAGCGGCCCACGTCGCCACGGGTGCCCCGCGTTGCGGCTTACCAGATGCGAGCCGCGGCCGGCCAGTTGCTGCCGCAAACCGCGTCGCTTGTAGATGGTACCCCTAAGCCCCCGTCTTCAGCATGGGTTGTGTCAGCCTGGCGGGTCGCGGCTAGAACCGGCGACGCAAGCCGACCAGAATCGCATGGGGCATCACGCTAAGCACCAGCGGGCTGTCCCGTTGATGCGCGTAATACCCAGCCGCAGTTCCGATCGCAAGGCCGGCCAGAACGTCGGTTTGCCAGTGCGCCTGCACTTTCATCCGCGCGATCGCGTCGTAGAGCGGCAGCGCTTCCAGCGCCCACACGCCGGGTTGCTGGTTGCGGTACTCGAAGACGAACGGCGTGACGATCGAGCTGACGGCCGCCACCTCGCCGCTCGGAAAGCTGTAGTGAGAGCCGCCCTGGAACCAGGCGTTCGGGTCGTTACGCTGAATCGGCCGCGCCCGAGTGAAGACGTACTTGAGCACCTGCGCCGAGGCGCTTGCGATCAGCGACGAATCGATCGCGCGCCAGCAGGTGTTGCCGAAACGGGTCTGGCCGCCTTCCCACAAGCCGCAGAGGACCTCGCCCCCGATCAGCGAGTCCATCAGGATCCGCTGGTTGCTCCGCCTCCAGATGCCGCTGTCGTCGTAGGCCCAGCGATGGTCGATGCCGAGCGGCCCACCGGCCCACGAAGGCGACGACACGCCCAGCGCAGCTGCGGCCGCGAGCGCGGCTGCGGCGCGCGCTGACGCCGCCGGTGCGGCTCTGCCGCGCCTAGAGGCATTGATTGGCCTTATTCGACCACTCCAGCTGTACCGTGTAGTCGCCGACCTTCTTGGTCTTCCAGGCACAGATGTCGCCGATCTCGCCGTTGGCGTCGTCGTACCAGCCCTGCCCTGGGATCGGATCGGTGATCGCTTCGCACAATTCGTGCGACGTGGTCGAGGTCAGCGCCTCCCAGGTCGAGAGGCTGCCGCTGCAGCCGGCGCAACCCGGATAGGGCATCACCGCGTAAAAGACCTGGCCCGAGATATCGTTGTGGTACCCGCAGAATGCCTGGCAGGATGCCGAGCCGCCCTGCACGACGCGCACGCCCGGCGGCACATAGACGAAATACAGCGTGTTCGGCCCGGGAGGCGGCACTCCCGGGTGACTGGAGATCAGCTGCTGCAGCATGTGCTGAATCGCCGTATCGGACACCGACTGTTTCAGCGGCGGGGCCGTAATCGCCAGCGTGCCGGTGCGCTTGCCGTGTCCGATGGTCCACCCGGGCGCGCTGTATTCGGCCAGCTGGTCGATCAGCGCGCTGGTCAGGATGATGTCGAAAAACGCGTTGACCTGGGCCGGCACTGCGTTGAGCGCCGTGCTTTGCCAGTCCGAACCCCAGAAAATCGTGAACACTTCGACCGCTTCAAGCAGGGGCCCGTTGCGGTACGTCAGCTGCGGAGCCGTGGCTGGCCCGGCTCGGACGGCCGGCTGAGCCGGCCCGAGCATCGCCTCGGGCAGGCTCATCGGGACGATCCGGATCGCATCGCCCGGGCCTGGATAGATCTTCTTGGCCGGATGCATTTGTTCCGTCATCACGGTCTCCCGCTCGCCCGACGCAGCTCGTACGTCTTCAGATGCAGATAGGCGACCTCCAGCACCGACAATTCGCTCGTCGGCGGGCTTGCAGGCCGAAGCCCGGAGGGCGAAGGCGGGCGGCGCGCCAGCAGATCGCCGATGATGTGATCGGCCTCGGTTCTTGCGCCGCGCTCGAGATCGCGCAGCATCGAGGCGGCCAGCGTCGAGTCCGCGTCCGTCAGTATCGCTTCGACCCGGCCAAGCGCCTGCGGCCGCGGGGCGAACCCTTGCGCGCCAGCGATCGCGGCGCATTCGCGAGTCATACGCCGCATCAGATCGACCCCGCCGCTGCGGACGATGTCACCGATGGCGCCCCGCATCAGGCAGGTCGTTCCGGCCAGCGCGGCGATGAACACCCATTTCTCCCACATCTCCTGCAGGATCGCGTCACTGCGGTGCGCCTCGAACTTCGCCTTCGAAAACAAGGCCTCGATGGCCAGCGCGCGCTCGCTGCGCGGATTTTTTTCCAGCTCACCGAACGCAAGCTGGTGAAAGTCGCTCAAATGAATCACATTGCCGTCGTCGGCGAGCGTCACGGAGATCTGGCATTGCCCGCCCAGAACCGGCTCCGCCCCGAACCGGTCCTTCAGCGCGTCCAGATGGCGCATCCCGTTCAATAACGGGACTATGGCGGTTTCCGGACCGACCGCCGGCGCGAACGAGTCGATCGCGCCGGCCAGGTCGTAGGCCTTGCAACTCAACAGGACGACCCCGAATCCCTTTTGCAACCGTTCCGCCGTCACCGTCGGTGGAGGTCCCAGCCGGATGTCGCCTTTGGGGCTTTGTACGGACAAACCCTGCCGAAGCTGAGACTCGCGCTTCGGCCGCACCAGAAAGGTCGCATCGACGCCGGCTTCCAGCAGCCTCGCACCAAAGTACGCGCCGATCGCACCGGCGCCGACTACGAGCACCTTCATCACGTCACCCAGTCTAGTCGTCGCCGGCATCCTGCCGGATCGCAGATTTCCGCGGTGCCGGCGTGATCATGCGGCCGCCACGCGACACCCGTGTCAGATTACGCAGCTGCCATCGGAGAGCGCACCGACGGATGGAAGCGCCTCAGGGCGAGCACCGCGGCCCAGATGAAAGCTGCCAGAACGAGCACCTGAGTGACCACGAACGGAGGCTCCGAGCCGGTCGGCGCCAGCGGATGCAGGAACGCCAGCTTCTGGAAGGCCTGCACGACCGCGACGAACACGTTCAGGTACAAGGCCATCACGGCACACGATACGTAGATCCACCGCCACGCGCCCGCGAGCCGGGCGTAATACAGCCCGAAGAGAGCGGCCGCCAGCGCGACCAGTGAAATCAACCCGACCGCGCGGGCAGGGGTAAATTGTTCCGATGGAAACATGAAGCCCGTCACGCTCGTGGCGACCGTGGTCGCCAGAAACACGGCAGTCCATCCCTGCGGCGTCCTCGCATTCCACATCTGGAACACAACGACCGCGCCCGCCAAGATGCCGATCAGACTCAAGATGACATGCAAGGCCGTAAAGGCAGCAACTGACATTCCCAGGACCATGATCTCCCCTCCTCGTGCGCAACGGCCTGAAATGGGTCAGTGCCGGCGGGTCTGCGTTGACTTCAGGTCCCGTGCGGGTCCACGGGCATAAGCTTCCCGGCCGCGCACGTCCGGACGACGTCAGGAAGGTCGCGCTTTATCTCAGCCGACTCATCCGGCCTGCGAACGTCATCGGCTGACCTGCAGCACCCGCGCAAGGCTGGCCGCAAGCTCCTGCGTCGAAAGCGGCTTTTTCAGCACATCGTCCGCGCCCGCCTCCCGGGCCCGCTGTGTCACGGCGGCGCCCAGATAGCCGCTGACCAGCAGCGCCGGGATGTGCGGCCGGATCTTGCGGATCTCGCGGATCAGCTCCGATCCCGACCTACCCGGCATGCTCTCGTCGGTGACGACCGCATCGAACCCTTGCGGATCCGCGCTAAAGGCGACGAGCGCGGCCGGGCTCGAGGTGAATCCGACCGGCGTGTAGCCCAGACGTGCCAGCGCCCCGGTCACCAGATCCACCAGCGGTGTTTCGTCGTCGATCACCAGAATGCGCTGCCGATTTCCACGCGACATCCTGGACGGCGCGGGCATCCTGGCCTTGTCGGCCCCGACCGCCTGGCCGAAACGGGGCAGATAAACGGTAAAGGCGCTGCCCGTTCCCAGCGTGCTCGCCATGTCGATGGCGCCGCCGAGGCCGGTTACGATGCCGTGCACCAGGGACAGACCGAGTCCGGTCCCAACGCCGACCTCCTTGGTCGTGAAGAACGGATCGAAGATCCGCTCCCGGATCTCGGCGGGGATACCCGTTCCGCTGTCGGCCACCTTCAGTACGACATACTCGGCGGCCAGCAGCGAGCCCATCGTGGCCGCGCGCTGGGACTCGATATGGACGCGGTCGAGCGACACGCGCAGCGTGCCGCCGGAAGGCATCGCGTGCAAGGCATTTGTGACCAGATTCATCAGTACCTGATGGATCTGGGTTGGGTCGCCCATCGAGGCGCTTCGGCCGGCGCGCAACCGCTGTTCGATGCGAACGCCCTCGGGCAGCTTGGCCGCGACGAGTTTCAGCGTTTCGCGGACAATCTTCTGAACTTCGACCGCGACGCGCTCGCCGACCCCGCTTCTGCTGAATGCGAGAATTCGATCCACCAGCGCGCGCCCGCGCTCGCCGGCGACGATGATGTTTTCGATGTCGCGACGCAGCCGGCTGCCGGCTGGCGCCTCGCCCAATGCCATCTCGCCATAGCCGAGAATGGCGCCCAGCAGATTATTGAAGTCGTGTGCGACGCCGCCGGCCAGCGTGCCCATCGCTTCCAGGCGCTGCGCCAGCCGCAGCTGGGCCTCCATCGTCCTCAGTTCCTCCTCCGCGATGCGCCGCTCCGTGACGTCCAGCATGAATCCGACGATTTGCGCCGGCTGTCCTTCGGAATCGAACAGCAGCCGACCCTTCACCTGCAGCCAACGGATAGCGTCGTCTTTGTGCAGGACCCGGTACTCGGCGGCGACATCGCCCGTTTGCCGGGCGCGCTCGATCGCCGCCCTCACGGCCGGCCAGTCGTCCGGGTGCACCAGCCTCTTCCAGGCACCGTAGGTCCCGTCGTAGCTGCCGGGCGCCAGCCCGTACATCGCTTCCAGATCGGGCGACCAGCGATTCTGTCCGTCTCCGGCGCCGATGCGCCACTCGAAGGCCACCGCGCGCGCAGCCTTCTGCGCCAGGTCCAGCATCTGCTGGCGGGCGCGCAGTTCCTCTTCGGCATGCTTGCGCTCGGTCACGTCGCTGACCGAGCCGGCCCACCGCGCCGGCGCGCCCCCTTCGTCGCGCAGGCACAAGCCGGTCATATGGAGCCAGCGCGTCTCGCCGTTGCGCACGATCCGCATTTCCGTCTCGAGCCGGGCGTTGGGGCCGGCCAAAAGCGCCTGCACCGCCGCCTCCCACTTCGACCGATCATCCGGATGGAAAGGGACCAGCTCGAGAAATTGCGCCCGGCTCGAAAACGTCGAGTCCGGCGACAGTCCGAATATCTGCAGCAGCAGCGCCGACGCGTAGAAGTCGTCCGAGGCGACGATCCAGTCCCAATGGCCCTCTCCCGAGGACGCCATCGCGAGCGCATAGCGCTCTTCGGATCGCCTCAGAGCGTCGAGCGCGTGATCGCGCTCGATCGCAATGCTGGCCAGGTGCGTGAACTGCTGCAGGTGATACTGCTGTTGCACGGTGGGCCCGCCCGGCTTGCGCGCATAGATCGCAAACGTGCCAAACACCTTGCCCTCGGAAGACGTGATGGGCGTGGACCAGCACGCGCGAAGGCCATGCGCCAGCACCAGCGCCCGCACTTGCGGCCATCGAGTCTCCGAGGCGAAGTCGGGCACGATGACCTGCCGGGCCGAGTGCGCGGCCGCCGCGCACGGACCGATCGCCGGATCGACCGCACTGCCATCGATCTGACTCGTGTAGCTGTCCGGCAGGCTGGGTGCCGCGCCGTGCCAAAGGCGCTCGCCCCGGGCATCGAGCAGCAAAATGGAAACGCTTGAGTCGCGAAATATCTCTTCGACGAAGCCGCACAGGGCATTCAGCGTCTGCTTCAGCGGGCTGCCCTTGGCGATCATCTCCAGCAGCCGCTTTTCCGCGGCCAGCAGCGTCTCGGTCCGCTTGCGCGCCTCGAGGTCGGTGCGGCGCCGGTACGACCCGATCTGATCGTTCACGGGCTCTCTTTCGGCATGCTGGCGGCGCCGCTCACCCGGAAGGGACCGCCCGGACGAGCGCGCCGGCGACGACATCAGCGGTCGGCGACCGCTGTCCCGACCGCAACGAGCAACTCTTCGCGTGTGAACGGCTTGGGCAACACATGGCTGACATCCAGACGATGTGCCGTCGCGATCGACCCGCCCAGGCCGCGCCGGAATCGTGCGGACAGCGCAAGGATCGGGACACGATACGCCGCCCGCAGATCCTCGATTGTTGCACCGGCACAGCTCGGGTCGGAAACATCGGCGATCACGAGGCTCGGAACTACCGCAGTGACGGCATGAGTCTTGGCCGCAAAGAGCACCCCGTAACCGGCTTCCCCGAGCCAGCGCTCGATCAGCTGCCGAATGAGGTCGTCCGGCTCGACAACGACGATCCAGCCCTTGAGCGACACTGGTTGCGCTTCCTTGAAGTGCGAAGTCGGCACGTCTGCCGTCGATCCGCACCAGACCATTTGACCCTGGGAGCGTCTCGACAATATGCCAGTTCCACGGGGTCCGATGTCAGTTGACACGATCGCCCGGTCGGGCGACAAATCGCTGTAGCGGCCAGTCGCCACCGTCCAGTACCCTATGGCGATCAGTGACTCTCCCCGGAAAGCGAACCCCGAGGTGGAAGCAGCGCCCAGGCACATTCACGTCCTGGCAGTCGATGACGATCCGTCGATCCGCCGGATGATCGCCGACTATCTCGGCGACAACGACATTCGCGTTACCGGTCTCGAAAGCGGGTTGCAGATCGAACAGGCCATGGCGGGCGATTTCGTGGATCTGCTTCTTCTGGACCTGAAACTGCCCGGCGAGGATGGAATGAAGATCGCGCAGAATATTCGCGCCAAATCGGATATTCCGATCATCATGTTGACGGGCCGCAAGGATGAGGCCGACCGCGTGATGGGCCTGGAGCTCGGCGCGGACGATTACCTGGTCAAGCCCTTCTCGCCGCGGGAGCTGCTGGCCCGCATCCGCGCGCTGTTGCGGCGGTCCCGGACGCACGAAACCGTGGCTGATGGTCTGGCCCGGATCCGGGCCTATCGTTTCGCCGGCTGGGAGTTAAGCGTGCGGCTGCGACGACTGACCTCGCCGCGCGGCGAGCCGGTTGCACTGACCAACAGCGAATTCAACCTGCTGGTCGCCTTTCTGGCGGCGCCACACCGGGTCCTTTCGCGCGAACAACTGCTCTCGTTGTCCCGGCTTCATGACGACGAGGTGTACGACCGGTCCATCGACGTTCAGGTGGGTCGCCTGAGAAAGAAGATCGACGCCGACGAGATCGGGATTCCGCTGATCCGCACCGAACGGGGCGCAGGATACGTCTTCACGGCACCGGTCGAGGTCGTGAGGTGACCGGGCCGCGATCGGCCTGAATGCAGGGCAAATCGGAATCCGTGCCGTGTCCGTGAACACGGACCTGAACGGCTCGGCGGCGAGGACGGACGCGTACTATTGCGGTATTCGCGGGGCGCGTCGGCCGGAAAAGTCAATACAACTGCGTAAGGAGAACGAAACAAATGAACGTCAAGTCATCCTCCGTCCACCGGACGGCCGCGCTGGACACGCCGAAGGGCCTGGGATCGGAAGCGACGCGCGACATCTCGGCGGCGCTGAACGCCTTGCTGGCGGACTTCTTCTCCTTGTATCTGAAGACGAAAAATTTCCACTGGCACGTTTCCGGCCCGCACTTCCGCGATTACCACCTGCTGATGGACGAGCAGGCCGATCAGCTTTACGCGACGACCGACCCCATCGCCGAGCGCGTGCGCAAGCTCGGCGGATTGACCTTGCGTTCGATCGGACACATCGCGCGCCTGCAACGGGTCCTGGACAATGATGCCGAGTACGTGACGCCTCTGGACATGCTGGCCGAGCTGCGCGAGGACAACCAGCGTCTGGCGCAGCGGATGCGCGAGACGCACAACGTGTGCGACGAGCATCGGGACGTCGCAACAGCCAGCCTGCTGGAGGTCTGGATCGACGAGGCCGAACGACGCGCATGGTTCCTGTTCGAGGCAAGCCGGCCAGGCGAAACGGCGAGCCGCTAGCGTTTCTTCCCCTCCAGGTCCGCCGTAAATCCAACCCGCCTTCGCCCTACGGGCTTCGGCGGGCTAGCGTTTCTTCCCCTCCAGGTCCGCCGTGAATCCAATCGGCCGGCTCTTGCGCGCCGGCGGAGCGGCGGCCAGGCGCCGGATCGCGTCGATCAGTTCGGCGATGGCTTCGTCGTGTCCGCCGACCGTGCGTTCGAGCTCGTTCAGCTTCGCGGCGAGGTCCTTATGGGTGGACAGCATCTGCCGGATCGAGACGAACGTGCGCACGACGAGCAGGCTCACCTCGATCGCTCGCTCCGAGTTCAGCACGTTGCCGAGCATCAGCGTGCCGTGTTCGGTAAAAGCCAGAGGCAGAACCGGCGAGAACTTCAGCCGGGCGAGGTGATCACAATGCGTGATCACCTCCTGCTTCTCGGCCCGCGTCAGCTGGAACATGAACTCGGCCGGAAACCGCTCGCGGTTGCGGCGCACGGCCTGGTTTAGCACGCGCGTTTGGACCCCGTACAGCTCGGCCAGGTCGGCATCGATCATCACGCTTCGGCCCCGAACCGTCAGTATCCGGTTTTCCAGCGATGCCGCGACCAGTTCGGCCGCGCGCGACTTCTTCGGGTCCATAGCTCCCCCTGACACCCGGTTCGGAATAAACCGGAATTGCCGCGCCATTTTCGACCACGACGGCGGCGCCATTCTGGAGCAAAATCCCGATGTCGAACGTGCCTTTGTGCGCGCGAGGGTGTCATAGACACGATCTTAAGCTGGGCAAACCCCGTGCGAATTGCGGGTCTCGCGTTCGTGTGCGTGTTGCTCAGCGCGTGCGCGGGCCCCCGCCCTGCGGCAGAACCGCCCGCATTCCTGTTCAAGGACGACGCGTTCGCGGCACCCGAAGAGAGCTTCGCCGCCAGCGACCTGTTCGCGCTGAACGAGCAGATGCGGCGCTTCCTGGCGCACGACATCGCGGTGCAGCTGCATTCATCGGGACCGACCAACGGACTGATCGAGGCGCTGTACAGCAAGAACCAGCTGAAGCTGAGTTATGACGCAGCGAGGACCCGCAACGCGGCGGAAGCGTTCAACGCGCGCGCGGGAAACTGCCTGTCGATGGTCATCATGACGGCAGCGTTCGCAAAGGAACTGGGCCTGCCGGTCGAATACAACGCCGCTGGATACGAGGAGGTCTGGAGCCGAAGCGGCGATTTCCTGCTCGGTAGCGGGCACGTCAACGTCAGCGTGGGCGCGAGGGATTCGGACATCGGGCTGCGCGTGGTCGGGCGGCCGCTGACGGTCGATTTTCTGCCGCCCGAGGACATCCGCGGGCTGCCGTCACGGGAGATCCCGGAGCAGGTGATCGTTGCGATGTACATGAACAACAAATCGGTCGAGTCGTTGATGCGCGACGAGCTGGACGAGGCCTACGGATGGGCGCGTGAGGCGATCCGGCGAAGCCCCGAATTCGCCAGCTCGTATAACACGCTGGGGATCGTTTACCTGCACCGCGGCGATCCGGCTCAGGCGGCCCGGGTGTTTGCATACGCACTCGAGCAGGCGCCGGACAACACGTCGGTGATGGCCAATCTCGCCGACGTTCTGAGCCGGCTGGGAGACGAAGCGGGAGCCGCCGCGCTCCGATCGCGCCTGGCGCGGATCGATCCGAACCCGCCGTATCACTTCTTCAACCTCGGCATCGCGGCGATGCAGGAAAACGATTTTTCAACCGCCACCAAGATGTTCGCCAAGGAAGTGTCGCGCGCAGACTACAACCAGGAATTCCACTACTGGCTGGGTGTGGCTTACTTCAAGCTCGGTGAAATCGAGCGGGCGCGACGCCAGCTTTCGCTGGCAATGGAAAAGAGCACGACTCGCGGCGATCACGACCTGTACGCGGCCAAACTCGCCTGGCTTCAGACGATTGCGGGCGGATCGGGCGGGCTGCGGCCCGTGATCACGCCGGCCCAGTGATCGGGCTGGCGTTCACGCCGGAACGAAGCCCGGGACGGTCAGCCGCGGCGGCGCCTGGAAATCGAAACACTCCCACAGATCTCCGGACGGATCGCCCGCCTGCAGCGCCGGCGCACCCCAGGCCGGCAGGCCGAACAGCCGCAGGCAGAATTTCACTACGCTCACGTGCGAATACATCCGGCTCACGACCTGCTTGCGGGCATACGGGCTGACGAATGTGACCGCGGGGGCTGGCTCGGCGGGGATTACCGGGTTCACGCGTCAATCGGTTCTGCGTGCACGGTGCTGACCCGACCCGCGAAGACCTCTGCCAGGCATTCGGCCAGCCGCGCAGCTTTCAGCGGCTTCAGCAGAAACGCGCTGGCGTCCACGGCCGCCGCGACGGCCTTCAAGTTTGTTCCGCAAAAGCCGCTCATCAGGATCACCGGAAGCGCCGGATTCAACTGGCGCAACTCGGTCGCAAGCTCCGGGCCCGTCGTGCCCGACATCACCACGTCGGTCAGCAGCGCATCGAATCGCTCCGGCTGCGCCCGGAATCGAAGATCCGGCCGAACACGTCGGGGGCAATTCCGGCTCCGGTATCGGTGACCTGCAGCAGGCCATAGTCGCCCGGCCACAGCCGGCCCGCCGCCAGATCGCGCGTGGACTCGACCTGAATGGCTTCGACCGAGACGCCGATCCGGCCGTTCCCATCGACCGCCTGGACTGCGTTCGACAGCAGATTTCCGACCACCTGGTGAAGCTGCGCCGCATCGCCCATCACGACGACCGGTTCCTCGGGAAGCTTCGTATCGACCCGCACGTCGTGCGGCAGCGACAGGCGCATCAACTCGATCGTCTCGCGTACGACCTGCTGAAGAACGATCGGGCGCGGCGCGTTGATCCCGGGCCGGCTGAAAGCGAGAATGCGGGCAACCAGATCCCGCGCGCGGTTTGCGGCCAGCACGATGTTATCGACGTAGCGGCGCTGCCCGCTGCCGGGGGCTGCATCCTGCTGGGCGAGTTCCCCGTAACCGAGGATGGCGCCCAGGATGTTGTTGAAATCATGCGCGATGCCTCCGGCCAGCGTGCCCAGGGCCTCGAGCTTCTGGGACTGGTGCAGGTGCGCGGCCAGGCGCTCGCGCCGCCTGAGCTGAAGCAGCAATGCGATCAGCAGGATCGCCGCCAGCGCCGTGATCGCAAAGGTGCGCGCGGCGTTCGTCCAGGCGTCCTGGACCCAGCCCTGAAGCATCGTCGCCTCGCTGCGCCCGACGGCCACTACGGCCGGGTATCCGGGCACGCGGCACAGGCTCACGTGCGAGCGGCCGATGCGCGGATCGTCGATCTGCACGGCGGCCACGCGCGCCTGCCCCGCCCCTCCCATCGCCCGCACCGCGCCGGCGAGCGCCTGCGGCGCGGTGCTCACAGACTCCTCATCCCTGCTGACCAGCGACACGCCATCGGAGCGCAGCAAGTCGACCGTGCTTCCGGCCCCGAGCTCCAGTCTTCGATAGAAATTGCGAAAGTAGTCGACCCTGACCGAGGCGGCGACGATGCCGCGAAAGCGCTCACCCGGCAGGCGCCGGCTCAGCACGAAGGTGGCGTTGCCGACGGTCCGGCTGATCAGCGGTTCGCTGACGAAAAGGCCCGCGTCCTTGCGCGCGGCCTGGATCGTGAAATATGCGCGGTCGGAAAGGTCCAGATACGCCGAACCTTGCCCGGAGCTCACGTAAAGATGCCGCGCGGGGTCGTACAGGATCAGGCCTTGCACCTGTGGCACCCCGCTCACCTGGATTCGCAGCAAGTCAGGAATGCGGCGCTGGTCTGCGGCCGAAGGCGCGCCGCTCGGATCGAGCAGTTCGGCCTGCCTCAGGATCAGGTCGATCGCCTGCAGCGAACGGGCCGACTGCTCGGCCAGCGCGTGTGCCACGTTGTCGTGCTGGCGCTCGGCCATATCCAGCACGATGGCCCGGTGGTGAACCGTGTCCAGCAGGGCCGACAGCCAGACGGCGCCGCAAACCGCCACCACAACCAGAATGAAAGACGCCCGCAGCCCGATGCCGGTCGGCTCCCGGTAGGGTATCGACGTCCCCTTGTTCGATCGCAGCATGCTCTCAGCGACCCGGACGCGTCACGCCGAGCGCAGCGTAAAGTTCGTGGCGCGTATAGGGCTTGGCCAAAACCTTGGTCACGGCGAGTCTACCCGCCATGGCATCATTCGCATCGTCGCCGGCCGGAAGGCGCGCCGATGCGGCAATGATGTCCGCCTCGGGGAAGATGCGTCGCCAGGCCCGTAAGACCGGGTCGGCGTGCGGAGGATTCGGAATGTCGATCACGATTGCGCCGATGCTGCCCAGTGTCGCGGTCGCCTCGCACGGTCCGGTCGCTGCAAACACGGCATGAACCCCCACCTGCTCGAGCCACTCGGCAACCAGTGTTCGCAGCAGCCCATCGGGCTCGACCACGAGCACGCGTCCCGGTTTCATGCCGGGACCTGCGGTGCATCACCCGGCAACCCGGGGCAGCCATCGTGACGCAGGAAATCGGCCCCCACGTGATGGTCGTCGACGACGACGCGGCGCTGCGCCAGGTGGTACGCGAGTATCTGGGTGAAAACGAATTCCGCGTCAGCGAAGCAGCCAGCGGCGCGGAGTTGATCGACGCGTTCGCCTCTCAGGTCATCGACCTCGTGCTGTTGGACTTGAGGCTCGGAGCCGAGGACGGCATGCGCCTTTTGCGCCACCTGCGAGACCAGTCCCAGGTACCCGTGATCGTGCTGACCGGGCGTACCGAGGAGGCCGACCGCATCATGGGACTGGAACTGGGCGCGGACGACTACCTGACGAAGCCGTTCAGCCCCCGCGAGCTGCTGGCCCGCATTCGTACCGTACTGCGCAGGACTTACGCCGGGCAGGAGGTTCACGGCGCAAAGGTATGTCGCGCCTACCGCTTCCCGGGTTGGGAGCTGAACCTCAGGACGCGCCGGCTCGCCGACGGGGAGGGCCACCAGGTGCCACTGAGCAACGGCGAATTCAATCTGCTGGCCGCGTTGCTGGCCGCGCGCGGCCGCGTGCTGACACGCGATCAGCTGATCGAAATGAGCCGGCGCTACGACAACGAGGTCTACGACCGCGCGGTCGACGTGCAGATCCTGCGCCTGAGGCGCAAGATCGAGCCCGATCCGCGCCAACCGAGGTACATCGTCACCGAGCGCGGCGTCGGCTACAGCTTCGCGGCGCAGGTGGATGCGGTGTACTGACCGGCGGTCCCCGGCACCCTGCCGCCCTCGTTCCCTCATCGCAAGTTCCGCTCGGCCTTCGGCGCCCGGGATCGCTGATCGGTCGACACTGTCGTACCGGCCGTTTACGACGCAATTGCGGATCATGTTTCACCTGAAACGTGCCGGTGGCGGTTTGCAATCCCACCGGGCGAGTCTGGCCCTAGGCTGCGTGCTGGCGTTGCACAGGGCCCGACGTCGGCGCACGGAGTGCCCGAGCATCGCAACCCGGGGGGAAAACCAGACATGGATCGGGATATCGGCTTTATCGGGCTCGGCAACATGGGCGAGCCCATGGCACGCAATCTGTTGCAGCGTGGATTCAGGCTGCGCGTGTACAACCGCACCGCGGCCAGGACGCGGGAGCTCGTTCGCCTCGGCGCCGTGGCCGTGGAAGTGCCCGCGGATGCCGTTCAGGCCGACGGTCTGGTCATCACGATGGTCTCCGACGACCAGGCGCTGCAGGCAGTCACGACGGGACCGGGCGGAATCGGCGCCCGCCTGGGTCGCGGCGGTTTGCACGTGTCGATGAGCACGGTCTCGCCGGAGCTGGTCCGCAAGCTCGCCGAGCAGCACTCGCGGGCCGGCGCTGCGCTGGTGTCTGCGCCCGTTTCGGGGCGACCCGACGCGGCCGAGGCCGCCAGCCTGACCGTGTGGCTGGCCGGCGCGGATCAGAACAAGCAGCGCGCGCGCCCGGTGCTGCAGGCGATGGCCGGTGCCATTCACGACGTCGGTGCCGAGCCGGCGGCCGGCAACGTCGCAAAGCTCGCCGTCAACCTGATGGTGCTGAGCAGCGTCGAGACGCTGGCCGAAGTGCTGGAGCTCGCCGCACGCGGCGGCGTCGATCGCAGGGCGCTCGCCGCGGCCTTGACCGAACGGCTGTTCACGGGGCCGGTGATCACCGGGTACGCCATGCGATTGGCGAGCGGCTTGTCCGAGGAAAAGGGATTCAAGGTGGCGCTGGCCCTGAAGGACATCGACCTCGTGCTCCGGGCGGCTGCCGCGGCCGACGCGTCGCTGCCGTTCGCTCAGGTCCTGCGCGAGCGCCTCAGATCCGTCTACCTCAGAGGCCTGGGCGAGCGCGACGTGTCGGCGCTGGCGGCCGATCTGGCGCCGGCTCCGAGGACGGGCGTCGCGGCCGGCGCGTGAGAGCTTCCATCGTTCGGATCCGGATGCCGGGCTGACACATCATGTGGATCGTCGCATTGGCGCTGCGGCGCCCGTACACGTTCATCGTCCTTGCCGTGCTGATCCTGCTGCTGGGCGTGTTCGTGATCCTGCGCACGGCGATCGACATCTTTCCGAATATCAAGATCCCGGTGGTCGCGGCGATCTGGAGCTACACGGGCCTGTCGCCCGACGAGATGTCCAAGCGGATCGTGCTGTTTTCCGAGCGCGTGGCGCAAACGACGGTCAACGATGTGCAGCACACCGAGTCGCAGTCGCTGAACGGCATCGCGGTGGTGAAGTATTTCTTCCAGCCCACGGTCAACGAGGAGCTGTCGTACGCGCAGATCACGGGCGTGTCGCAGACGCAGCTGCGATTCGCTCCGCCGGCCACCAACCCTCCGTTCATCCTCGCGTACAACGCCTCGACCGTTCCGATCATCCAGCTGGCGCTGTCCAGCGACGAGCTGTCCGAGTCGCAGATCTTCGACCTGGGCAACAACGTGCTGCGCACGTCGCTCGCGACCATTCCGGGCGCCGCGCTTCCGTTCCCGTACGGGGGCTATCAGCGCCAGGTGCAGGTGGACCTGGATCCGAAGGCGCTGCGCGCCAATGGGCTTTCAGGCACCGACGTGACCGCAGCCATCGGCCAGCAGAACCTGATTCTTCCCGCGGGCACGCAGAAGATCGGCGATCTGGAGTACTTCGTATCGATCAATGCAAGTCCCACCAAGATCGACGAATTGAACGACCTGCCGATCACCACGCGCAATGGCAGCGTCGTGTACGTGCGCGACGTGGCTCACGTGCGCGATGGCGGACCGCCGCAGACCAACATGGTGCGGCTGGAGGGCCATCGGGCCGTGCTGATGAACGTGCTGAAGACCGGCGGAGCTTCCACGCTGGATGTGATCACGGAGGTCCAGCGCAGGCTGCCGCAGATCCGGGCGACCCTGCCTCCCAGCCTCAAGATCCAGGTGCTGGGCGATCAGTCGATCTTCGTGCGCTCGGCCGTCTCCGGCGTGGTGCGCGAGGCGGTGATCGCGGCCGCGCTGACCGGCCTGTTGATCATGCTGTTCCTGGCCAGCTGGCGCAGCACGCTGATCATCTGCATCTCGATTCCGCTGTCGATCCTGGCCTCGATCATCTGCCTGTCGGCCATCGGTGAAACCATCAACATCATGACGCTGGGCGGCCTGGCGCTGGCGGTCGGGATCCTGGTCGACGACGCGACCGTCACCATCGAGAACATCAACTACCACCTGGAACAGGGCAAGGACGTCGAGACCTCGATCATGGACGGCGCCCACCAGATCGCGCTGCCTGCGCTGGTGTCGACGCTGGCCATCTGCATCGTCTTCATCCCGATGCTGCTGTTGAGCGGGATCGCGCATTACCTGTTCATTCCGCTGGCCGAGGCGGTCGTGTTCGCGATGCTCGCCTCCTACATCCTGTCCCGGACCCTGGTGCCCACGCTCTCCAAGTACTGGATCAGGGGAAGCTTGCACCTTCACATGGACGAGCAGGCCGGACTGATGATGCGCCTGTTCGCGTGGTTCGAACACCGGTTCGAGCGCGCGCGCGACGCCTATCGCGCTCTGCTGCAAGCGGCGCTGCAGGCCCGCCTGCGATTCATCGGGCGCTTCCTGCTCGCGATGGTCGCCGTCTCCTTGCTCGTGATTCCGCTCGGCCGCTTCTGGCCGGGTCTGGGCCAGGACTTCTTCCCGAGCGTTGACGCAGGCCAGATCAAGCTGCATTTGAGAGCGCGCACCGGGCTGCGGATCGAGGAGACGGCCGCGCTGTGCGATGCGGTCGAGGCGGCGGTCAGCCAGGTCATCCCGAAGGCCGAGCTGGCGAACATGGTCGACAACATCGGCGTGCCGTACAGCGGCATCAACCTGGCCTACAGCACCTCGGCGCCGGTCGGCCCGGGCGACGCCGACATCTTCATCACGCTGACGCCGGACCATCACCCGACCGCCGACTACGTGAAGGCGCTGCGGCTCAGGCTGAATCAGGAATTCCCCTCGACGACGTTCGCGTTCCTTCCGGCCGATATCGTCAGCCAGATCCTGAACTTCGGCCTGCCCAGCCCGATCGATGTGCAGATCTCGGGCTTCAATATCGAGGGCAACCGCCGGTTCGCCGACACCTTGCTGCAAAAGCTGCGCGAGATCCCGGGGGCGGTGGACCTGCGCATCCAGCAGGCCTTCGACTATCCGCTGCTGCAGGTCGATGTGGACCGCAGCAAGGCGCAGTTGATGGGGTTGACCCAGCGCGATATCGCCTCCAACCTGCTGGTGTCGCTGTCGGGAAGCTTCCAGACCACGCCGTCGTTCTGGATCGATCCGGCCTCCGGGACTCAATACAGCGTCAGCACGCAAACGCCGCAGGCGCGCCTGGACTCGCTCAATGCGCTGGCGACGACGCCGCTGAGCGGCGGCGCCGGACAGGCGCCTCAACTGCTCGCCAACGTGGCGAGTTTCCACCGTGGCGTGAGTCCGGCCGTGGTCAGCCACTATGACGCCGCCCCGGTGATCGACATTTACGGGGCGGTCCAGGGAATGGACCTGGGGTTCGTGTCCTCGCGGATGGACCGCATCATCGCCGGCATGAAGGACCAGCTGCCGCGCGGTTCGCGCATCTCCGTGCGCGGTCAGGTCGAGACGATGAATACGTCCTTCGATGGCCTGCTGCTGGGCCTGGCCGGAGCCATCATCCTGGTCTATCTGCTGATGGTGGTGAACTTCCAGTCATGGCTGGACCCGTTCATCATCATCACCGCGCTGCCGGCGGCGCTGGCCGGCATCGTCGCGATGCTGTTCGCGACCCACACGACGATCAGCGTGCCGGCGTTGACCGGGGCCATCATGTGCATGGGGGTGGCGACCGCCAACAGCATCCTGGTCGTCAGCTTTGCCCGCGAGCGCCTGAACGCCGGCGAGGACGCGGCGGCGGCCGCGCTGAGCGCCGGCGCAACGCGCTTTCGCCCCGTTCTGATGACGGCGCTGGCGATGATCATCGGCATGGTGCCAATGGCGCTCGGCTTTGGCGACGGCGGGGAGCAGAACGCACCATTGGGCCGTGCCGTGATCGGCGGCCTGATCTTCGCGACGGCGGCAACGCTGCTGTTCGTGCCCTGCGTGTTCGCAATGATCCACGGCCGCCGGCCGCGGGTTCGGACCCCTTGAGCGACGGAGCGCGCGATGTCGGAGCAAGCCTTCACCCAGCCGGACCGAGCTCGATCGGGGCGCCGGAAGCTGTATGCGATCGGCGCACTGGTTGCTTGCCTGGGCCTGTTCGCCTGGACCATCGTCAGCCGCGCCATGACGCGCGTCGCGCTGCGCGAGCAGACGATCGCGACGGCGACCCCGACGGTGGCGACCATCCGGCCGCAGCATGGTCCGGCCGACGAAGAACTCGTGCTGCCCGGCACGGTGCAGGCGCACAACGAGGCTCCCATCTACGCGCGCACCAGCGGCTACCTGAAGATCTGGTACACCGACATCGGGGCGCACGTAGCGCGCGGTCAGGTTCTGGCCGAGATCGACAGCCCGGAAGTGGACCAGCAGTTGAGGCAAGCCCAGGCGGACCTGGCCACCGCGCAAGCCAATTACGAGCTGGCCAAGACCACCAACCAGCGCTGGCAGGGATTGCTGGCGACCGAATCCGTGTCGAAGCAGGATGCCGAACAGAAGGCGAGCGATGAGGCCGCCAAGCAGGCCGCGCTTGCATCGGCCGGCGCCAATGTCGCGCGGCTGCGCGATCTGGAATCGTTCAAGCGCGTGGTGGCGCCGTTCGACGGCGTGGTCACGGCCCGCAATACGGACATCGGTGCCCTGATCAACGCCGGTCAGAACTCGGGCGCAGCGCTGTTCCGGATGGCCGATACGCGCAAGTTGCGGATCTACGTGCAGGTGCCGCAGCCCTACGCCGGAGCGGCGGTGCCGGGCGTGGGTGCCCAGTTGAAGTTCGCGGAGCATCCCGGCAAGGCCTACCCGACCCAGGTCGTGCGCACCGCGCAGGCGCTGGACCCGGCGTCGCGGACGCTGCAAGTGGAGCTGCAGGTCGACAACTCGAAAGGCGAGCTGTTTCCCGGTTCGTATGCCGAAGTCCATTTCAAGCTGGCCGGCAACGGCGACTCGCTGAGGCTGCCGATCAACGCCCTGCTGTTCAGGTCGGCCGGCCTGCAGGTCGCGGTCGTCGGGGCGAACCACGAGGTCCACTTGCAGAACATCACGTCCGGCCGCGACTTCGGAAAGTCCATCGAAGTGCTTTCGGGGCTCGAGGCGACCGATCAGGTCGTGCTGAACCCGCCGGACTCGATCACGGAGGGAGCCTCGGTGCGGATTGCCGCAGGACCCGAGAACCTGGCATCAGAGCCTGCGCCGCAGCGCCGTGACAAGGGTTCGTGAGCATGGACCCGCGGCGTTTTGCGGCGATCGCGTTCGGCGGCGTGCTGGCGGGGTGCTCGCTGGCGCCTGCCTACCGCGTGCCGGAAACGGCGCCGGCGGCGCCCGCTTACAACGAGGCGCCGGACTGGAAAGCAGCCGCGCCCGCCGATGCGACTGCCCGCGGACCGTGGTGGACCGTCTTTCATGACGAGCCGCTCGCTGCACTCGAAGCGCAGGTCGCCGATGCGAACCAGGACCTGAAGGCGGCTCTGGCCCGTCTCGAGCAGGCGCGCGCGCTGACGCGCGCTGCGCGCTCGGCATATTTTCCGACCGTCTCGGCCGGCGCCAACGTGACGCGGGCGCGAACATCGCTGAACTCGCCCCGATTCGCGGCCAGCAAACCCGGCACGGTCAACGATTTCGTACTCAATGCCGACGTTTCCTACGAGGTGGACCTGTGGGGTCGCCTGCGCAACGCGGTGGCGGCGGCGAAGGCGTCCGAGCAGGCAAGCACCGGTGACCTGGCGACCCTCGATCTGAGCCTGCGATCGGAGCTCGCGATCGATTACTTCACGCTGCGCAGCCTCGACACGCAGCAGGCCCTGCTGGAGCGGACCGTGGTCGACTACGCGGACGCGCTGAAGCTGACCAGCAACCTGTACCAGGGCGGCGCCGGCGTGATCGCCGATGTGCGGCAGGCCGAAGCGCAGCTTGAAACGGCGCGTACGCAGGCCGAGGACACGCGCCTGCGGCGCGCGCAGACCGAACACGCGATCGCGACCCTGGTGGGTCGCGCCGCAACCGGTTTTCACATCGAGCCAACTGCCCTGCCCCTGAATGTCGAACCGCCGGCCATCGACCCGGGCCTGCCCTCGACCCTGCTGGAGCGCCGGCCGGACGTGGCAGCCGCGGAACGCCGGGTGGCGGCGGCCAACGCGCAGATCGGCGTGGCGCGCGCGGCGTACTTTCCGGTCTTCACGTTCTCGGCCACCGCCGGCTTCGAAAGCGTCGCCGGGAGCAACTGGATCGAAGCGCCGAGCCGGATGTGGGCGATCGGCCCTTCGTTGCTGCAGACGGTTTTCGACGGCGGGCTTCGCCGCGCGCAAAGCGACTTCGCAAGGGCCGCCTACGACCAGCAGGTCGCCCAGTATCGCGGCACGGTGTTGAGCGCCTACCAGGAAGTCGAGGACGCTCTGGCCGCCTTGCGGCGCCTGGCCAACGAAAACACCAGCGAGCAGGCCGCCGTGATCGCGACGCAGGGCGCGCTGCAACAGGCCGAGTACCGCTACAAGGGCGGCGCCGCGACGTACCTGGAGGTCGTCTCGACCGAGAACGCAGCGCTGGCCGCGCGCCTGTCAGCCACCGATATTCAATTGCGCCGGATGACCGCCGCCGTGCTGCTGGTGAAGGCGCTGGGCGGAGGCTGGAGCGCCGCCGGGTCGGATACGGTTGCAACCGCCTCCACGGCTCGAGCGACGAGCGGCGCGCCGGAATCGACCGCGCCGCTCGATCTGGAATTTTGCGATTCCTGCATCGAAATCGCACGCATCTGGTCCCTGACCGGGGTGTACCAGGAGTGAGCTGATGAGGCGCCCGAATCGTCCGCTCTCGATCGAACAGTTCAGTTCTCTCTTGCTCGGTGCGCCCGACGGCGAACGCTGCATGAACGCCCAGTTCCTGTTGCACCTGGAGCGGGCCGTGCGCGAGATCCGGCGCGAACGCCGGCATCCGACCCGTCGCTCTGCCTCCGCCAAGCGGGCTCCCCAATCCGTACCGTACGGTACGGAACTACGCTGACGCTTCACGGTCGAAAGACCACCAGATTTACAGCGTTGAAGGGAGTTCACCATGAAGATGCATATTCTTGCTGCGGCGTTCCTGACGGCACTGGCCGCGCGCGGAGCCTCCGCGTCCAGCGAAGGCGGCGACACCTGGTCCGCGCTCGAGCCCGTTCAGCGGTCGACCTTGGTTCTGCAGGCCCCGCCGCATGCCGCCCCCACGGCCTCCGGTCTGGACGCCCGCTGGGACGGCTCCGAGGGCGGCGACACCTGGTCGCACCTGCAAGCCCTGCGCCAGGCGGGCAGCGGACAGGCCAGCTCCGAGGACCGTGCCGCCTCGAGCGACACCGGGACCGCAAGCCCCACGGCCGCTTCCGAGGGCGGCGACACCTGGTCGCGCCTTCAGCCGCGGAAGCAGGGCGGGCCGGCGCAGACCGCGGGCCTGGCGGCGAAGCCGATGCTCTGAGCAACATTGGCCGAGCGTCTCGACGTCTGATCCGAACCGCTTCGGTATCATCTGCTCCAGAGGAACTGCGCAAAGTGAGCGATGGCGATCTTGCAGGCACGTTCGGTCAGGAAGCGCGCCGAATTGCTGCGGATCGCCACCGACATGTTCCTCGAGCAGGGTTACGAGGCGGTCAGCGTCGAGGCGATCGTCCAGCGCGCGGGCGGCACCAAGACCAACGTCTACAAGCACTTCGGCGGCAAGGCGGAACTGTTCGCGGCCGCCGTGGAAGCGCTCTGTCACGAACTCGTCCGTTCGATCACCCAGGTCGATCTGGACGGTCTTGAAATAGAAGACGCGCTGCGCGCCTATGGGCGCGCGTTCCTGCGAACCGTGCTGGGCGAGCGCGCGCTGAAACAGCACCGGATGATGGTCGCCGAAAGCGCGCGCTTTCCGGATCTGGGGCGGCGCTGGATCGCAGCCGGTCCCGAAGCGGCGTACCGCTCGCTGGCCGTCTATCTGGCGCAGCAGCAGGCCGCCGGCAAGCTGCAGCCCGGGCCGCCGCGCCGGCTCGCCGCATTGTTCCTGGACATGCTGACCTTCGACCTGCATCACCGTTCGCTGGTCGCCGGCGCGTCTCCGCCCAGGCCGCAGGAGCTTCGCAGAATCGTCGATGACGCGGCTCAGATCTTCCTGTACGGCGCCGCTCTGAAGCGTCCACGCGCCTAAGAGGCTGAAACAGGGAAATATCTCCTACAAATACTTCACCCTTGTCCTTAGCGGTTTGAGCACCGCAATCGCAAGAATCGCCGCCAGCAGATCGAGCGCGATCACGACTTCGAAGACGGGAATCCAGCTTCCCGTGACGTCGTGCAGCTTGGCGGCCATCGGCCCGCCCAGAACGGACCCGACGCCCTGCGCCATGTACAGGAATCCATAGTTCGTCGTGGCGTGGCGTTCACCGAACGTGTCGGTCAATGTCGAAGGAAACAGCGAGAAGATCTCGCCCCATCCGAAAAACACGACTCCCGAGAGCAGGATGAACAGGATCGGGTCCGTGCGGAACTGCAGCCACGCCGCCATCGCGAGCCCCTCGAGCAGGAAGGCGATGAACATCGTGTTCTCCCGGCCGATCCGGTCCGACAGCCAGCCGAAGAACGGGCGCGTCAGACCGTTGGTGACCCGGTCCAGCGTCAGGGCGAGCGGCAGCGCCGCGTAGCCCCACACGATCGCCGAGGCCACGCCGAAATCCCGCGCGAACGCGGCAGTCTGCGAGATCACCATCAATCCAGACGTCGACAGCATCGTCATCATCACGAACAGCAGCCAGAAGACCGGCGTCGTCAGCATCCGCCCGGGGGGCGCGCCAGGCAGCCGCTCCCGGTGTCCGGTTCGAAGGGCCTCCTGTTCATGCGGGGAGCGCTTCAGGCCCTGAGACGCCAGCAGCCCGACGATCGCGAAAATGAGTCCGTACGTCCACAGCGTCGGGCGATAGCCGGCACTGGCAATGCTCGATGAAACCGGGATCGTGGTCAGGATCGCGCCCATGCCGTAGCCGGCCGCGACCATCCCGACCGCAAATCCCCGCCGCTCCGGAAACCACTTCACCATCTGGCTGACCACGCCGATGTAGACGATCCCCGTCCCGATGCCTCCGAGCAGCCCATAGGTCAGGTACAGCCCGGTCAGCGTGTTCGCATACGAGGCCAGCATCCAGCTGGCGCCGCTGAGCACCGTACCGGCTGAAATCAGAAAACGCGGACCGAAACGGTCGACCAGGAAGCCTTGCAGCGGCGACAGGAAGGTCTGCAGCACGATCAGGATGGAAAACGTCACCTGCAATTGCGGCAGCTTGACCGCCAGCTCCGTACTGAGCGGCTTGGTGAACAGCGTCCAGGTGTACTGCGGGCTGGATATCGCCATCATGCATACGATCCCCAGCACGAGCTGGATCCAGCGCGTCCACCCGCCGGCGCCGGCCCGGGTACTCGCGATCAGGGTCTCGGTACCTGCCTGGATGTTCGACATGGGGCCCTCCCGCCTGGCGTCGTCGCCGCATCATTCTTCTGGATGCGTCAAAAACAAGCAAGATCGGTGATGTTCGGTTCCCCGCATGACGGACCCGTGACAATCCCGGATAAAGAATCCCGACGGCCGGCCGTTCGCCCGCAGACGCCGAGGCCGGTGCCGCGGCCCGCTAAAGGAGCCGGGCGCGCTTGACCGCGTGATAGTGGTTGACCAGCGCAACCGGCAGCTGGGAGGGCTCCACGTCGATCGCCAGCGGATCGGAGCCGACCATGCGCCGGAACGCATCGCGGCGCGATTGCTCGAACAGGTGCGCCCCCGCCGTCACGACCGCGTCGATCGGCTGCTTCAACGGCTGCTCGGCCAGCTCGCGTTGAATCCGCTCGCGCAGACTCGCCAGCAGCACCAGGTGGCGTGTGCGCAGAAGCTTCAGCGCCGGCTGCAGCTCGGGCACGTCTTCGTCGCGAAAGTTGGTCATCAGGATCACCAGCGCGCGCTTCGGATGCGCGCGCATCAGGTTCCGGGCGGCCAGCTGATAGTCGGAATGCGAGACACCGGGCTCGATGTCGAACAGCCGGGCCATGATCGCATTCAGCGTGGCAACCCCTTTGCGCGGGGCGAAGTCGCGCTCGGCTCCGCCCGGCGAACCGAAGGTCATCGCGCCCACCTCGTCGCCCTCCTTCAGCGCCACGTAGCTCAGCAGCATCAGCGCATTCAGGGCCTGGTCGAAATGGCTGCCATCGACGCTGCGCGTTCCCTCGTCGGCACGCATCCGCCGCCCGCAGTCGAGCAGGAACAGCACGCACTGGTCGCGCGAATCTTCGAATTCGCGCACGATCGGCTTGGCTGCGCGCATCGTGGCCTTCCAGTCGATGTGGCGAATCGGGTCGCCCTGCCGGTACTCGCTCAACTGCTTGAAGTCGGTACCGGCACCACGCCGCACGTAGGTCTTGATGCCGATCTGCGTCAATCGCCGGTCGCCGGAGAGCCACGCGTAGCGCGCAACCGCCGCGAAATTGGGGTACACACGCAGCTCGTGAACGGCCCCGGCCTGGCGGCGCAGCTCGAACAGGCCCCAGCGCGACCGCACTTTCAGTTGTGTCGCGCCGAATCGGACGCTTCCGCGCTGTCGCGGAACGATCGAGTAACTCACCTCGACCCGGCGGCCGGCCGGCACCAGCAGCGACTGCGGCAGGCCGTCGAATCCCACTCCGGCGCCCACGCCGTCGAACAGCGAGATCCTCCAGGCCGTGCGACCCTCGTTGACCACGGTCGCGGCCAGAACGCGTCGCACTCCGAGCGCGAGCGCTTCGGGCCAGCGCCGTTCGATCCGCAGCGGGCAGGCGCGCCAGGCGCGCAGACTGAGCCAAAGATCGGCGCCCGCCCAGGCCGCCGCCAGCACGAACCATCCCGCGGCGGCGATTGCGACCGGCTCCGCAGGCGCCTGAGCGAGCAGGGCCAAAGCGGACGCCAGGGCGAGGCCTGCTGCGCCAGACAGCGCCAGGCGGGTCGGAATCAGACTCGGAATCGGCGTGGGTCGCATAGCGTGGTGCACGCTCGTCGTCAGAGCCTGGGAGCGTCGATGCTGTCCACCGCGCTCGCGAGCAAGATATCGACATCGCGCCCCTCCAGTTGCGCGTCGGGAGCGAGCGCGACGCGGTGGCGCAAGGTCGGCAGCGCGTAGCGCTTCACGTCGTCGGGCGTCGCGTAGTCCCGGCCCTCCAGCAGCGCGGCGGCGCGCGCCAGCCGCACCAGCGCGATCGCCCCTCGTGGGCCGGCTCCCGTGGCAAGACCCGGCCAGTCGCGCGTGGTCCGCGCGATGCGTACCGCGTAGTCGGCCACGCGCGGGTCGACACGGACGAACGCCGCGATTCGCTGCAGCGCTTGCGCCGCCCGCTCGTCCAGTTGCGCCGTGACCTCAGCCAGCGGCAATTCGTCGCCGGTTGCCTGCTCGGTCGTCCTGCGGACGATATCGCTTTCTTCCTGGTGGGTCGGGTAACCGATCCTGATCTTGACCAGGAAGCGATCGAGTTGCGCTTCGGGCAGCGGATAGGTTCCTTCGGTCTCGATCGGGTTCTGGGTCCCGATCACGACGAACGGTCGCGGCAGCGGCATGGAGCGGCCCTCCAGCGTGACCTGGTACTCCTGCATCACCTCCAGCAGCGCGCTCTGCGTCTTGGCCGGCGCCCGGTTGATCTCGTCGGCCAGCAGCAGGTTCGTGAATACCGGGCCACGGACGATGCGCAAGGTGCCCGCACTGCCGGGGCTCTCGCCGCGCGGATCGCGGTCCAGCACCGCATGGCCCGTGATATCGGTGGGCATCAGGTCGGGCGTGAATTGCACGCGCGTGAATCCGAGCGTCATCGCCTTGGCGAGCGCTCGCGCAAGCAGCGTCTTGCCCAGTCCCGGAACCCCCTCGATCAGCACATGGCCTGACGCGACGAACGCGGCCAGGGTCTGATCGACGACCTCGCGCTGACCGACGACCGCCTTCGACAACTCCCGCCGCAGCGCTTCCAGCACCCCGATCACCCGCGCGAGGTCCTCTGAACTGATGCTCATCGACTCCCCTCCGGAGCGAAGGTCGGGATCGCGCGGCGGCTCCCGATCGACGGTGCCGGCGTGCGCGCCTGCTGGAGCAGACGGCGCCGAGCCGTCTCGAGCGTTGTCAAAACGCGAGGCAGCGCGTGGGCACCCTCGACCGCCGCAGGATTGAGCGCCCTGGCCAGAGCGGGGGCGCCGATTCCGGTGGCGGCGGCGATGGCGGCGGCCCGATCGACGCGGTCGAGCCGGGCGTACTCGCGCACCCGCAGCGCCGCGGCTTCGTCGAGCGCACGCACCTGCGCCGCATGCAAGGCCTCGGGGCTGCGGCGCCACAGGAAGGTCGCCGTTCCGCCGATCTGTTCGCTCATCGATCGGCGTGCGACGGGCGGCGACGCCTCGATCGGACCGAACCGCGCCGACGCGCGCCACAACCAAAGCGCGAGAGCGAACAGTCCCAGTACGACGGCGACCCGCGCCCGGCTCCACAGCCAGGCGAGCAGCGGCTGTCCGCCGCGTCCGGAAACCAGCCAGACCTCGGCACCGGGGCGGGCCTGCAAAGCGGCCACGGCGATCAGTGCATTGTCGCCAGACAGGATGCGCGAATTGCCGAACAGGCTGAACTGAGTGTCCGGCCAGCCGAAGCTCCAACCCCGGACGACCGTCACGGTACCGGCTTCGAGCGCGACTCGCAGCAAGTCGTTGCCGTCTTCGCTGGCGAGTGCCCAAAGCGGCGTCTCGCGCGTCGAAAGAGGCGCCCCGGCCGAAATGCACAGCCTGAAGCCGGGTGCGGCGCCTTCGCCTGGATAGGCCGCAGGGACTCCTTCGGGCTCGGCGACTCTCGCGCACTCCTTTTCGAATCGCGACGAAGTCGCCTTGCTGTCCTGGCTCTGGAGAGGAACCAGATTGATCGGAATCCAGTTCGCGCTCCTCGGGCGTGAAACGAGCATGCTTGCTTCGATCACCAGATGGCCGCCCTGCTCGACCCAGGCACGCAGCGCCCGGTCGCGTTCGGGCAGAAGATCCCAGATCCACCCCCTCAACAGAAGCGTCGCGCCCGGCGGCGGAAGCTGCGACAGATCGTCCCGTTTCACAGTCTTGACGCCGACCCTCTGCAGAACCCGTTCCAGCGCGTAGAGATCGTCCAGCGCGGCCTTGCCGGTCAGCGGGCGACGAACATCCTCGTCCACCCACTCGCTCGTCGAGACCACCCACAGGAACAGGGCAGTCAGGACGGCGGCGATCAAGGCCCCCGGCAGCCAAGGACGCCAGCGTTGCAGAGTCAACCGGCGTCCTTCGCTGCGGTCGATCCCCCGAGAAGAAGATCGAACTGGTCGCACAGCGACAGCACCCGGTCCGCTTCAGGGGCACGGCCTGCATAGACCGCGAGCTGCCAGACCGAAACCAGCCGGGCAAAGAAAGCAGCCGGGTCCTGCTGGAGCCGACCCTGCGCCAGCCGGACACACTCGGATTCGGTGTGCGCGGCCCGGATCGGAACGCAATGAACGTGGATCAGGCGCGACAGCGCGCCCCGGTACAGCAACGACAGGCAGGCCAGCTGCTCACCGCGCTGCCACAACGAACGCGCGTGCGACCCGATCCGATCGGGCAGGCTCTCGGGTCGAACATCGAGGATACCGACCTGGCTCGGCAGCGGCGGCAATGGATCGGCTTCGGCGTCGGCGCGCTCCTTGGACCATCGGCGCACCGACAGCAGGATCAGCGCCACCGCCAATGCGCCCAGCAGCCAGATCAGCCAGCGGCTTGTTGCAGCGAGCCACGCAAACGCCTCGGCCGTCCAGCGCCTCGACTGGTCCCACCACGGAGGCGGCGCCTTCTGCTCGGTTTGCTTGAAATGCAGGATCCTGGCTCGACGGGTTGTCTTCAGGTCCGGGTCCGCGCGCAAGCCTTCGACGATCGCGTTCACCTCGCCCCGTGAGGGCAGCTCGCCGGAACGAGCCGCGCCGGCGCCGGACAGGCCGAGCAGGAAAACTGCCGCCAGCGAGAAAACTGCGGCCAAAGCGGTCGAAGCCGCGCGGGGCCGGTTCAGGCGCCGCGCCGCCGATGGTCCCGGGTCAGCCGAAGGCACGGCGAAATTCCTGCTCGACGTCCCACGCTTCGAGCTGCACGCGGCGATTCAGATACATCGCAAAGCCGGCGGCAACGTAGAACGGTTCGACGAACAGCACGACGCCGGCGTAGGCAAGGCTCAGCAGGAACGCGGCGGACGTCGAACCGCCGGTGAGCCAGGTGATCGCCGTCGACTGGCGGCCCGGCAGCGAGAACCACGCGGCCGTCGCAAACAGCCCCGCAGCGAATACGAGCTCCAGGTTGGCAAAAGCCAGCTGCATGGCGGTGGCTCCTCCGCGCTGTCCGCTCAGTATCGTTTTGCACCGCGCGCGCAGTGCCGATCCGCGCTGGCCTTCCAGCTGGTAGACCGGCTGCGTGTAGGAGCGCCACAACGAAAACCGGTGCACGCTCAGCGCCACGAGCACCCCCTGCCGCCACACGGCCTTGCGCGCACGCCACAGGTCGCCCAGGCCGGTGGCCTGGCCGAATACGGCACGCGACAATACGAACAGCAGCGTGCGATCGAGCCACGGCTTGGACCAGAAAATCAAAAGGCCCGGCAGCCACGGCCAGGCCTCGACGCTCGACAGGGCGAGCGCGGCCACGACGGCATGTACGGGTGCGAAACATGTCCAGGTCGAACGCGCATGGGTCTGCGCCATCCGGATGCCCAGGTCCGCCGCCTCGTTCATCGAGCGTGGGCGCAGCTCGAGGGTCAGTGCGTCAACCTTCATCGGGCTCGCCATCCTGAACGGCGGGGGAATTGGAGCGCGGGCGGCCTTGCCACGCGAGGTAGGACACCACGGCGGCCCAGCCGAGCGCTGCAACGGCCAGCTTGATCGGCGGCAGGATCCACTGTGCAGAAGACCAGAATGCCTCGATCGCGGCCGCCACGACCAGCAGCGCGAACACCGCGTAAACGAGCACCACCGCTTCCAGGGCGGCGCGCTTGAGCGCATCGAGCCGGCTTCGACGGCCCGGGCAGATCCATGCGTGGCCCAGGCGCAGTCCGGCTGCACCCGCGAGCACGATCGCGGTGAATTCGAAAGCCGAGTGCGTTGCCACGAAGGAGTAGAAATTCGGCCCTTCGCCGTCTGCGGTCAGGAAGCCGGCCACCGCGCCACTGAAAGCACCGTTGTAGGCGAGATAGAACGCGCTGATGACGCCCGCGAAGATGCCGGCGGCAAAGCACTGGAAGCCGAGCCCGATGTTGTGCATCAGGTAGAAGCCGAACATCGACCAGTCGGTCTCCGCGGTGCGCAGGCGCCCCAATGCCCCGAAGCGGTCGCCAAAGGCGCTTTTGAAGCCCGCCAGCTGCTGCGCATCGAGCACGTGCAGCGCGAATTGCGGGTCGCGATAGGTGGCCACGCCGACCAGCAAGGTCGGAACCACGAACAGCAGCGCCGCAACGAGCAGGTAGGCCCGGTGCGCGCGAACGGCCTGCGGCATTTCGACCAGCAGGAGCCTTTTCAGTCGGGCCGCGCCGTAGTCGCGGCGGCCATAGATCAGGCGATGCGCGCGATACGTCAGATCCTGCAGGCGCCGGGTCAGGCCAATCGGATAGGCGCGCGCCTGGGCGAGCGACAGGTGCTCGCAGCAGCGTCGGTACAGCGCAGCCAGGCGCGCCGGGCCGACGGGCGGGCAGTGCGGCCGCGCGGCGCCGCCCGCTCCGCGGTCGTAGTGCGAACGTTCGGGCCGGCCGCGTTCGATCTCGTCGAGCGCCGATTCCAGCTCGCGCCACAACGCGCCGTATTCAGCCTCGAAGCGTACCGGCGTCACGAAGCGGCTCCGTCGCGGCGACCGATCAGCCACTGGGCCACGCCCAACAGCACCGCAGTGTCGCCGCCCTCAGCCCCGGCTCGCGCGGCCGCTTCCTGGCCGGCCCGGCCCTGCGTCACGGGCCGCGCCATCCGGGCGAGCTCCTCGAGCCGCTCCGCCGTCAGGCTGGCCGCCCTACCCGCCCACGACACGATGGCCGCCTGCTCGCGCAGCGACAGCGGTCTCGCCGGCGCCACCGGCGCGCCCGGCGGCAGGTCCGCGTGCAGCGATACCGGCGCTGCGTGCACCACGATCGTTCCGGCGGCCAGGTCGCCCAGGCGCTTGAAGTCGCGCCGCAGCAGCATCGAGACGGCTCCGAAGGCGTAGGCCACCGGCAGGAAGTCCGCGGCCCGCAGCAGATTGCGCGTGATCGAAGCGGCCGGGGTCACGGGAAGACCGGAATCCATCACAACCTGCAGTCCGAGCGCACGCTTGCCGGGGGTCGCCCCTCCCATCGCCAGTTCGAACGCGATCGGATAGATCCACTCGATCGCGAAAAAACTGATATACAGCAGCGCCCTGCCGAGCCCCCCCAGGAATGATGTCGCGGTAATGCAGGCGATCCAGAGGCCGATTTTGAGCAGGGTATCGATCAGCAGCGCCCAGAAACGCGCGACCGGGCCGGCAGGGCTCAGCGACAGCGCGATGCCCTCGGGCGTCTCCGCCAGGTACACCGTATCAAGGGCCACGATCGCTCAGGCCGCCGATCGAAGCGGGGACGTCAAGTACGTACGACAATCGTGTCGGCAATCTCATCGTGAAGACAGCGGCGGGACATGCGGAAGATCATCAGGCAGTCGGCAAATCCGTAAAGGCCGCCCAGCACGGGAACCACGTTTGCGGCGTAACCGACACCGTATCGCAGGCCGAGGACCCGGGCCCCGGAAACCTTCGAGCCGTCCGGCCGAACGATCCGCATGTCGAGTGCCACCTTGCCGACCGTTTGGCCGCGTGCAACCAGCAAATACCCGTTGAGCAGGAGAAACAGTACCGCACCGGGCAACGCCGCCCGATTGAACGCAAAGATGCCTAGCGGCGAGAAGATATTGAAGTCATGCCACACGGTCAGGCGCACGAGCGGCGCCGACAGCGCCATCAGCAGGTACAGAGCGAGCGAGTCGATAAAGACGCCAAAAAAGCGCCGCCATCGCGACGCCAGAACCAAGCCCTGCGGGGCGGCAATGTCGGCAACGCTGGCGCTGGGCGGTGCGTAGCGGCTGTCGCCGTAAGAGGCCATCGTTGTCGGCGAGCCGGGAATTCGACGTTTGCCCGCAAGATTATGCGCAGGACCGTCGCGGATTAATAGTGCGCTTCGTGGCCCGGCGCCGGAATGCGCGTGTAAGTCGTTGATTCTTTATGCTGCGACGCGGCTGTGCAGAAGCCCTCGGCTAGCTCGCCGAAGGCAGTGTCTTCGCCCACGTCTGTCCAACCAGGTCGCGGCCGAAACTGTGGTGAGGCTCCTCGCTCACGAGCTGCCAGCCGTTGCGCTCGTAGATGCGGCGCGCGGCATGCAGCACGGAGTTGGTCCAGAGCGTCATGTTCCGGTAACCCGCGCTCTGCGCGAAGCCCTCGCATTCGCGCACGAGCCGATCGCCCAATCCATGCCCGCGAGCGGCCGGGTCCACCAGCAGCAAGCGCAGCTTCGCAACGCCCTCGCCGTACTCCGCAGGCGGCGCCCGCATCACGAACACGCATCCGACGTTCACGCCGTTGCGCCGCGCGATCCAGCCGCGCTCCGAGCCGGGTCGAAACCCTTCGATGAAATCGGCGGCAATGCGCGCGACAAGCGCTTCGAAGCGGCTGTCCCAGCCGAACTCCTCTGCGTACAAGGCGCCATGCCGCTGCACGACCCAACCGATGTCGCCGGGGCCGGGTTCATCCAGCGTGAACTGCGCGGACTGCGCCGGCGGCGTCATCAACAGGCGAACCGTATCCATCGCGCCGACGAGGAGCCGTTGAGACGATCCGGACAGGTGGCCGATGATGCCTGCCACCTGGCGAGCCGAGGCCAGGTCGAGCTGGGCGAAGACGCGGCGACCCTTCGTGGTCAGCGACAGCCAGTGCGCGCGCGCATCCTCGCGCGAGGCCTGGGCGCGCACCAGGGCGGCCGCGCGCAAGCGGCGCAAGACGCGGCTGAGGTAACCGGCGTCGAGTCCCAGGTCCCGGCACAACCGGCTCGCCGTCAGCGGCGCGTTCTGGGCAAGCTCCCACAGCACACGCGACTCGGTCAACGTGAGGCCGCTGGCCAGCAACTCCCGCTCCAGCAGGCCCAGACGCTGCGTGTAGAAACGGCTGAATCCGCGTACACCCGCCACGCAGTCCGGGTTCGCATCGGCTTCGGGATTCATCGGCCACCCGAATAGTTGCCTCAAGCAAGTATCCATATCCCCGGTCAGCCTGTCAACGCGGGCGCAATCCTGCATGGATTGCGGCTTGGAAAAGCGCTCGGCGGGCCGCCTTCCGTTCATCGCGTCCGCGGTCATTTCATCCCGGCCGGCGGCAATTCGTCGGATCGCCTACCGTACTCGCAGGTGACGGTCTAGGATGCGCGGTCTCCCCGCGGCGCCAAGCCCAGAACGACATCATGGAATCCCTGAACTGGTCGACCCGCAATCCGGTCGCGATGGTCGTGCTGGTGGTGTTCGTCGGTCTGCTGGGGCTGCTGAGCCTCAGCCATCTGCCGCTGCAATTGTTCCCGGACATCGACCGGCCGCAAATCACGATCAAGGCGGCCTGGTCGACCGCATCGCCGGAAGAAATCGAGTCCGAGATTCTCGAACCGCTCGAGAAAGTACTGCAGGGGCTGCCCGGCGTCGAGGAGCTCGAAGGCAACGCAAATGCCGGCGAGGCCGCGATCACGCTGCGCTTTTCGATCGGCACCGACATGCGCAACGCGCTGATCGAAGTGCTGAGCCGGATGAACCGCCTGCAGCCGCTGCCGCGCGATTCGGACCGGCCCGTCGTCACGCTCGGCGGTGACGACAACTCCAACGACACCCTGTCCTGGTTTTTCGTGCAGCTTCTTCCCGGTTCTCCCGGTCCGATCGAACGCCATCGCCGTTTCATCGAGGACACGGTGCGCCCCAGGCTCGAGTCGATCCCGGGGGTCGCCTCCGTCACCGTCAACGCCGGGCCGTCCGACAACGTGCACATCACCGTCGACCCTGCGCGGGCCGCGGCGCAGGGAGTGGGGCTGCCGGACATCGCGAGCCGCGCCGCGAGCCCCAACAACGTCTCGGGCGGCCAGCTCGACGTCGGCCGCCGTCAGTACGCGCTGCGATTCACCGGTCGTTTCGATCCTGAGCAGCTCGGCAGTCTGGTGCTCTCCTGGCGGGACGGCCGGCCCGTGCATCTGTCGGACGTCGCAAGCATCGATGTCAGTCCGCCGACTCGGCAGTTCTTCGCGTATCAGAACGGCAATCCGGCGTTCGGCATTCAAATCCGGCGCGCCAACGGCGCCAACGTGCTGGCGACGCTGGATGCGGTGAAGGCAGCGGTCGCCGAGCTGCGCGAAGGGCCGCTGAAGGCGCGCGGACTTGGCATCGAACAGTCTTTCGATTCGTCTCTCTTCATTCGCCGGGCCGTGAGCCTGCTGACGGAGAACCTGGTGATCGGAACGCTGCTGGCACTGGGCGTCGTCTGGTGGTTCATGCGCGAACTTCGGATCACCGGGCTGATCGCGGCGGCGATTCCGCTTTGCCTGTTCGGAACCTTCATCACGCTGGCCCTGCTGGGCCGCAGCCTGAACGTGATTTCCCTGGCGGGACTGGCATTCGCGGTCGGCATGGTCGTTGAAGGCGCAATCGTCGTGTCCGGAAATATCGTTCGCCTGCGCGAGACCGGGCTCGCATTGCCGCAGGCAGCGCGGGAAGGGGCGCGCCAGGTCGCAGGGGCCCTGTTCGCATCCACCGCGACCACGATCGCCGTCTTCGTGCCGGTGCTGTTCCTTAAGGACGTCGAGGGGCAGCTGTTCGGCGACCTGGCTCTGACGATCTCGATCGCGGTCGCGATCTCGATCGTGCTCGCGCTGACGCTGTTGCCCTCGGCCGCGGTGTACGTGATGAAGGGCATCTCCGGCAGCTCGGGCTACGGCCACGGCTGGCCGCGCTTGACCGACTGGATCCTGAAGGCGACCGATTCCCGGACCAAGCAACTCTCCTGGATCGCCGGCTTGCTGGTGGTGCCGCTGGCAGGGGCCGCGTGGCTGCTGCCTCCGCTCGATTACCTTCCTCCGGTGAAGCGGGCCGCGATCGACGCCTTTTTCACCTTCCCGCCGGGGATGAGTCCGGAGACCGTGAACCGGGAGCTGCTGCCGGTATTGCTGCAGCGGATGAAGCCGTACATGGACGGAACGGCCGAGCCGCGGCTGAAGAACTGGTACGTCCTGAGCTGGCCCGGGGGCGGGACCATCGGTGCCCGCGTTCGCGACGAGACACGAATCAGGGACCTCGAGACGCTGGTGCGCGAGCGGATCATCACGGATCTGCCCGACACGCGGGCATTCGCGTTCGAAGGAGAGCTGTTCGAAGGCATCGGTGGGTCGGCCCGTTCGATCGGTATCCACCTGCAAAGCGAGGACTCGGCGACGCTGAATCAGGTTGCCTTGCGTGGCCGGACCCTGCTTGAGAAGGCCTTCCCGGGGTCCGCGGTGCAAAGCTTCCCCAATCCCGAGGCGGCCGCGCTCGAGCTGCGCGCCGTGCCCGACGATCGGCGCATCGCCGAAGTCGGATGGGACCGTCCGACGCTGGGCACGGTCGTGCGCGCGCTTGGCGAGGGGGCCTGGCTCGGCGAATACTTCGACGGCCACGCGCGCTTGCCGATCATGCTGCGCGTGGCAGGCGGCACAACGCCGGAGCAGCTCGCGGAAACGCCGCTTTTCACGCCGTCCGGACAGCAAGTGCGGCTGGGAGACCTCGTGAAGCTGTCGACCGTGCTCGGCCCTCCCGGGATCCGGCGCATCGACCATCGACGCACGGTCACCCTGACGATCGATCCGCCCGCGTCCCTGTCCCTGGAGGAAGCGCTGCGAACGATCAACCGGGAGGTCCTGCCGAAAATCCGGGCCGAAATGCCGGTGGACGGCTCGATCCGGATGGCGGGCAGTGCCGACAGCTTGAGCCGCACGCTCGTGACGATGGGGCGCGTCTTCGGGCTCGCGCTGTTCGTGCTGTTCCTGTTGATGACTGCCCTGTTCCGCTCGGTGCGCGACAGCGCCGTCGTGCTGCTGACGGTACCCCTGGCGCTCGTCGGCGGAATGCTGGGGCTGCGGGTGCTCGGGCTGGTCGCGTTCCAGGCGCTCGATCTGCTGTCGATGATCGGGTTCGTGATGATGATCGGCGTGATCGTGAACCATTCGATTCTGCTGGTCGCAGCGGTCCGTGGCGCGCAAGGCAGCGGCGTCACGCTCGAGGAAGCGATCCGCCAGGGCTTGAATCAGCGGCTTCGTGCTATTCTGGCCAGCACGCTGACCGGCGCGTTGGGCGCATTGCCGATGGCGATCAATCCAGGGCCGGGGAGCGTCATCTATCGCGGACTGGCCGCCGTCAACATCGGCGGCGTGATCGTGAGTCTCGTGTTCAGCCTGATACTGATTCCAGCACTGATCCGCCTGTTCGGCGCGCGACACGCCGTTGCGGAGCCGATCGGCGCGGCGGCCGCATCCTGATGACCAAACTGCGGATCGCGAGAGCATCGCTGCTGATCATCGCGGCGCTCGCTGCCGGATCTGCGCTCGGCGCGGGTCCGGCCGGCTCCTCGGTTTCGGTCGAGGTGGCCACGGCGCGCACCGCCCGCGTGGCTCCGCATGCGTGGATTCCCGGCTCCATCGTCAGCCGCGATGACGCACGCATCGCCGGCATCGTGGCGGGCCGCGTGGTCTGGATTGCCGAGGTCGGACAACGGTGCGGCGCGGGCGCCACGCTGGCGCGGCTGGACGACACCGTGGTCAAGCTTCGCGTGGCTGACCTGCAGGCGCAGGTCGCGCGCGCCCAGTCGCAGGCCGACCTGGCGCGCACTCAACTTGACCGTTATCAGAGTCTCGCCGCGACCAAGATCTATCCCGCGAGCCAGCTCGATGAGGCAAGTGCGCAGCTGGAGATGGCCAAGCACGACGTCGCACGGCTGACCGCGCAGCTCCGGCAGGCCGAGTACGAAACGCAACAATCCGAAGTCCGGGCGCCGTTTTCCGGCGTCGTGACCGAACGCTTCGCGCAGCGGGGAGAGTATCTGCAGATCGGCGCCGCCGTCGTTCGACTGGTCAATACCGACGACGTGGAGGCGCGGGCAACCGCCGCGCTCGCGTTTGCCGGCAACGTCAAGCCCGGCCAGATCGCCGCGCTGCGCGTCGGCAACGACGAACGGCGCGGCAAGGTGCGGGCGATCGTGCCGGTCGGCGATGACCGTTCGCGGCAGTTCGAAATCCGGGTCGCACTGACCAGAGTGAGCTGGCCGGTCGGGACCGCGGTCGAGGTCAGCGTGCCCACCGGTGCGGACCGCACCGCGGTGGTCGTCCCGCGCGACGCGATCGTGATCCGGCAGTCGCACTCGTACGTGATGCGCGTGGCCCAGAACGGAACCGTCGAGCGCCGCGAGGTCGAGTCCGGCAGCGCCATCGAGGACCTGGTCGAAATTCGAAACGGCGTCTCGGCGGGCGATCGGCTGGTGGTCCGCGGCGCCGAGCGATTGGAGCCGGGACAGGCGATCATCATCACGGATCCGCGTCCTGCCGCGGACAGAACGCCCCTCAAGGGCGAGCAAGGCTAGTTCAAGGGCTTGCCGCATCGGCGGGTCGGACGATCGATCAAGCAGCGCGCGCCGGCCGTTGCTAGATTGACTTCACTGCACAACGAGGAGTCGATCATGTCGATCACCGACAAGGCCCTTTGGGTGATGGAGCGCAACTCGGAGCGCTCCCTCACCTTGAACACGATCGCAAGCGCGTGCGGCGTATCGCGTTCACATATGGCATACGCTTTCGGCACGGCCACCGGCCTGCCGGTGATGAAATACCTGCGCGCCCGGCGCCTGAGCGACGCCGCGCGTGCGCTGGCCGACGGCGCGCCGGACATCCTTGCCGTCGCGCTCGACGCGGGTTATGGGTCACACGAGGCCTTCACGCGCGCATTCCGCGAGCAGTTCGCCGTCACGCCGGAGAGTGTGCGCGATCGCCGCAGCAGCGATGGCGTCGCGCTCGTGAGGCCGCTGGAATTGAACGCAAAGGCGGGCAAGCGCCTGGAGCCGCCACGCCTGATCGAGCAGGGCGTAGTGCGCGTGGTGGGCCTGTCCGAGCCGTGTTCGTTCGAGACGACGATCCAGATCCCGGCGCAATGGCAGCGCTTCATGTCCTACTACGACACCCTCGCCGACAAGCTCGACCGGATACCGCTCGGCGTGAGCCAGGCCGCGGACGAGGAAGGCCAGTTTCGCTATATGTGCGCGGTCGAAGTCGCCCGCTTCGGCGACAGCCCGAAGGAACTCGCGAAGCTTGAAATCGCGCCCCAAACCTACGCCGTGTTCGAGCATCGCGAGCATGCCTCGGCCATCCCGGAGACCTACTTCGCGATCTGGAACGAAGCGCTGCCGGCCCTCGGCCGCACCGTCGTGGACGATCCGATTCTGGAGCGGCACAATCCGACCTTCGACCCGCGCACCGGCGAGGGCGGAGTCACGCTATGGATTCCTGTGACGCAATGACGTCCGCCGCTCAAAATAACTGAACAAAGCGGGGGTTCGGAGTAGGAAACTCCGACCGGAAGCGGCGCCGAATGGAACGTTCCGGCGCTTTCGTGGGGGACCTACTTGGGGAGACTTGAATGAACTCGTTCTTGAACTTTGCCGGCCGATTGCTGCTGGCGCAGCTGTTTTTGCTTTCCGGCTTTTCCAAGATCATGGGCTACGCAGGAACCCAGGGTTACATGGCGGCCAAGGGGCTCCCCGGCGCGCTGCTCCCGCTGGTCATTTTGCTGGAGGTGGGCGGCGGGGTTGCGCTCGTGATCGGATTTCAGACGCGATGGGTGGCGATCGCGCTGGCAATATTCTCCGTCCTGGCGGCATGCATTTTTCATCTCGCCCCTGGCGACAAGATGCAGATGATCAATTTCATGAAGAACCTGTCCATCGCAGGGGGCTTGCTGGTCGTCGCGCAGACCGGCGCCACGAGTTTCGCGGTGGACGCCCGCACTCGCGCCGGTCACGCCTAGCGAGGCCCGGTCACGTCGACACTACGGAATGAAACCGTCGGGCCAATCAAGGGGACTTGCGACCGGCAATCGCGCGGCTTACTCGTACTTCAAGCCGAGCCACAGGCGCACGATGATCGTTGCCGCCACCAGCGAAACGCTGGTCAGGCAATAAAGCGCGCTCGCCATGTAGTTCAGAGACAGCGCCTTCTCGAACGAAGCGCCCAAGGCACAGCTGCAGATGACCAGCATGATCCATCGGCGCAGATAGACGAGCAGGTAGTGGCGCATTTGACGGTTGAACCGCAATGCGCTTTCCCTTTCCAGCAAGGTGCCGTGCGAGGTGTCTCGAAACAGCCAGTCGAAAAAGAAGTATCGGTAAAGCAGCTCCCGAAAGGGTTCCACCGGCAGGCTGCGTTCCGACCTTTGATGCTCGCCGGCGTGCATTGAGCAGATTCCGTCTCGATGGAAGCTTGTCGATTGGACCGTGTTCTTCCACCAAGTATCCGCGTTTCCGCGTTGCTGCGTTGCTGCGCTGCGAAATCCGGCCGTTCGTGCTTTTCAACACCCGCAGCACGGCTATGCCGGCGGCGGTGCGGGCTGGCCAGTTTGGTACATCTCCGTTCTGGCCGGCTATGGAGGCGGCGTCGGCGGCGACGAGCTCTTCGACTACGGTTGGCGCTTCGGCGAAGCTGGCGGCCATGGGCATGCCGAAGTACGACGATCTGAGTGTCGAAGATATGCGCGCGATCTTGTACGCCACGGCGCGCGCCAGGCCGCTCTCTCCGTCAGCAAGTAGAACAACCAGGCGTCGCGTCCGACCGCAGCGCCAGCTTGTCCTTGAACTGGTCAACTCATCCGTGAGCCGGCCGCATCCACTTAGCGGTGAGAAGCGGCGAAGCCGTTACAATGGTTCGGCCAGCGCGATTCAGAAAAGAACCATCTCGATCGCGGGCCGCACGCGTTGAATGTCTTCGCGCCCGACGAAGGCAACATGCATCTGCTCGAAGTGGTCGCGAAGCCCGAGCACAAGGAACGGTGGCTGCGGCCCTTGGCCCAAGGCGATATCCGGTCGTGTTTCTGCATGACCGAGCCGCCGCCAGGCGCCGGGTCCGATCCCTCGATGATGCTGACCACCGCGCGGCGCCACGGCGATCACTACGTGATCAACGGCCGCAAGTGGTTCATCTCCGGCGCGGTCGGCGCGAGCGTGGCCATCGTGATGGCGAAGATCGAGGACGGGAACGCGACGATGTTCCTGGCCGACATGGCATCGCCGGGCATCGTGGTCGAGCGGGTCATGCACAGCCTTGACACCTCCTTCGCGGGCGGTCACGCCGTCGTGCGCTTCGACGATCTGCGGGTGCCTGCGGACGATATCCTCGGCGCCCCCGGCAGGGGCTTTCACTACGCACAGGTGCGGCTCTCCCCTGCCCGCCTCACGCATTGCATGCGCTGGCTCGGCGCCGTTCGCCGCGCGCACGATACCGCGCTCGAATACGCGCGCCGGCGCGAGGCCTTCGGCAAGCGCATCGGCGAGCACGAAGGCGTCGGTTTCATGCTCGCGGACAACGAGATGGACATGCACCTGGCCCGCCTCGTGATATGGCACTGCGCGTGGGCACTCGACCAGGGCGATCTGGCCTTGCATGAGTCGAGCCGCGCGAAGGTCATCGTGTCGGAGGCCTTGTGGCGCGTGGCCGATCGTTGCGTCCAGGTCCTCGGCGGCCAGGGCGTCACCGATTCGGAAGTGGCTCGCATTTTTGCCGACCTGCGCGCGTTCCGTATCTACGACGGTCCGTCGGAGGTGCACCGCTGGAGCATCGCCAAGCGGCTGCTCAAGGGCACGCATCCCGCAAGCCGCGAGCGCCCACCGCAATTGCCGACCCCCGACGCCGGGCACTGATGGCCCGCTGCGAGCCTCGGCAGATGGACCGATGAGCCCCGTTGCTGCTGCCGCATCCGAAGATCGATCTGTCGAGGCCGCCACCGTCGCTCGCTGGCTCGCGCACGAGACCCGCGCGCGCGAGGTGCTCGTCACGCGCTTGGAACGGCTGCCCGGCGGCGCGATCCAGGAAAACTGGGCGTTGGACGTGACCATCGATGCAGGGCCCTGGAGCGGCTCGCACGAGTGGCTCCTGCGTACCAACGCCCGCTCCTCGGTCGCGGCAAGCCTCACGCGGACGCAGGAGTTCGCTGTATTGCGTGCGGCGCATGCGCACGGCGTCGTCGTGCCGCAGCCGCTTTTCCTTTGCAGCGACGCGAACGTGACCGGCAGCGAGTTCTTCATCATGAAGCGCGTTGCGGGGGTCGCTGCCGGCCATCGCCTCACGCGCGAGGCCGAACTGGTGCCGGACGCCGACGCGCTCGCGCAGGAACTGGGCGCCAATCTGGCCCGCCTGCATGCGATCGTGCCGCCGCAGCCAGCGCTGGACCAGGTCCTGGCGCCGCCGAAACCGGACTACGCGCTGAGCACCGTTCGGGAATATCGCGCGTTCCTCGATACGCTGGCTGACACTTACCCCGCCCTGGAATGGGCGCTGCGCTGGTGCGAGATTCATGCACCAACGGATGCACCCGTCGCGCTGATCCACCGCGATTACCGCACCGGCAACTACATGGTCGACGCGGGACGGCTGGCCGGCGTTCTCGACTGGGAATTCGCCGGCTGGGGCGACCCGCGCGAAGACATCGGGTGGTTCACCGCGCGCTGCTGGCGCTTCGCGCGAGCCGATCTGGAAGCAGGCGGCATCGGCCGCCTGGAGCCTTTCCTGCGCGGCTACGAGCGCGCCTCGGGCCGGCGCATGACGGCCGGCGATCTCGACTACTGGCAGGTGATGGCCCACGTCCGCTGGGCGGTCATCGCTCTGCAGCAGGCTCGACGCCATATGTGCGGGCGGCAGCGATCGCTGGAGCTGGCGCTGACGGGACGCATCGTGCACGAGCTGGAATACGAAGCGCTCGCCATCATCGAGAAGGCGGCCCGATGAGCGATATCTCGGACGCGGCGGACCTGCTCGCCACCGCGCGCGAGGCGCTGGCCCACGAGCTCCTGCCGCTGCTGCCCAAGGAGCGGCGGTACGTCGGCCTGATGATCGGCAACGTGATCGGTATCGCCATCCGCGAACTGCAGGCGGGCGCGGCCGCGATGGCGGGCGAAGCGGAACGGACGGCGGCACTGCTCGCCGCCGGCGGCATCCCGCCCCGGCGCGACACCGCACCCGGCGCGGGCGCGCCGAGGGAGCTGCGTCGCGCGCTGTGCGCGGCCATTCGCACCGGCCGCTTCGACGAGCCAGCCGCGAGCGCTGCGCTGATGGCGCATCTGACCAGAACCGCCGCGGACTGGGTCGCGATCAGCAATCCCAAGGCGCTGCGGTCGAGCTAAGCATGCCCGCCGCGATCAGTTTCGAGCCGCTCACCCCGACCGCATTCCTGCGCCGGGCGGCGCAGGTTTTTGGCGACAGGCTCGGGGTGATCGACGCCGATGCGCGTTTCACCTACGCGCAGTTCCTCGAGCGCAATCTGAAGTTCGCGGGGGCATTGGAGAGGCTCCGCGTAGCGCCCGGCGATCGCGTCGCGCTGCTGGCGGGAAATTCCCACGTGATGCTCGCCGGCCATTACGCGGTGCCATTCGCCGGTGCGGTGCTGGTGGCACTCAACATCCGCGCGACGGCAGCCGACATCGCCTACATTCTCGATCACGCGGGCTGCTCGGTCCTGATCTATGACCAGCAGTACGAGGACACCGCGGTCAAGGCGGCCGAGCAGGCGAACGGCGCCGTGCGGCTGATCCGCGCCGGAGGCAAGCGGGACGAACTGGAGCCGTTGATCGCGGCCGCTGAGCCCCACTGCGTACCGGTGAGCGACGAGCGAGGCCTGCTGGCGATCAACTACACGAGCGGCACTACTGCGCGTCCCAAGGGAGTGATGTACCACCACCGCGGAGCTTATCTTCAGGCGCTGGCGATGGCGCTGCATCTTCAGCTCACCAGCGACTCCGTCTACCTGTGGACCTTGCCCATGTTTCACTGCAACGGGTGGTGCTTCAGCTGGGGTGTCACGGCGGCCGGCGCCGTCCATTTGTGCCTGCCGAAGCTGGAGCCGGCGCTGATCTGGCGCCACATTCGCGAATCCGCGGTCACCCATTTCTGTGCGGCACCGACCGTACTCACGATGACGATCTGGGATCCCGAAGCGGCCAAAGGCAGGCCACCGCGGGCTGTGCACATCGGCACGGGAGGCGCACCGCCGACCCCCACACTGTTGGAGCGCCTGGCGGAGCTCGGCATGGACATCACCCACCTGTACGGATTGACCGAGACCTTTGGTCCGGCGGTGATCTGCGACTGGCGATCGGAGTGGCGCAGTCTTCCGCTGGCCCAGCAGGCTCGTCTGAAGTCGCGGCAGGGTGTCGGAAATGTCATCTCGACCGAAGTGCGCGTGGTGGACGAAGGCGGCAAGGATGTGCCGGCCGACGCAACGACGCTGGGCGAGATTGCGATCCGCGGCAATAATGTGATGCTGGGCTACTACCGCGACGAGGAAGCGACTCGCAAGGCCGCACCCGACGGCTGGTTCCGGACCGGCGACCTGGGTGTCATGCATCCGGACGGTTACGTCGAGCTGCGCGATCGTGCCAAGGACATCATCATCTCCGGTGGCGAGAACATTTCGTCGGTGGAAGTCGAGCAGGCGCTGGCGTCGCATCCGGCCGTGGCCGAGTGCGCTGTCGTTGCCGCACCGGACGAGAAATGGGGCGAGGTCCCGGTCGCCTTTGTCACGCTCAAGCCGGACGCTTCTGCCACTGGCGGCGAGCTCCTCGAGCATGTCCGCGCCCAGCTGGCTCCGTTCAAGGCACCGAAGCGGGTCCTGTTCGGACCGTTGCCCAAGACCGCCACCGGAAAAGTCCAGAAAGGCGTGTTGCGAGCCCAACTGAAGCAGAACGGCTAACCCCGAACGAGCGCCGGGCCGATCAGGCGCGCCACGGTATTTTCGCTGTCGATCTGGCCGGCGTATTCGATTTCGTGGCGCCACCGTCCCGCCAATCGACGCCCCGTCCGGGATTGCAGCAGGGTGGGAATCGGCTCCGCATGGCTGCAGCGTAGAGCGGCCTGGGCGCTGTCGGACAGCGAAGCCGCGTCGCTCAGCGTCAGGAAGTGGCCCACGAGGATGCCGGCGGTGAAGAAATCCTCCAGGTTGAAGGCGCCGGCGGAACCGGCGCACAGCAGGATCACGCTTCGATCCGGCTGCCGCGCCGAAGCGTCCGCCACGGTGGCGCGAGCGTTGCGCAAGCAGGCCGCGTAGACCGCGTGCCCGGTCTGGGCGCGACGCAGGGCGATCGTGCCATTGGTGGTCGAATAAACGACGGTCTTGCCCTGCAGACCCGATGCGGACAGCGCCTGTGGAGTGGCGTGCGCGAATCCGGGCAGTGTCTCGCCGTTGAGTTCTCCGGCCAGGACCAGCTCCGCACCGGCTCCAGCGGCCTGCGCGATGTTGCGCGCCTCGTTGTGGTTCAGCGCAGGCAGGACCTGGCGGGCGCCATGCGCGAGAGCCGTCACGATGGTGGTAGTCGCAAAAAGCGTGTCGATCACCATCACGATCTTGTCGGCCAGCCGCTCCGGATAAACATCCTCCTTGCGCAGAACGACGTGCACCTTGCGGTCCGGCATCTGCGGACTACTCCTTGACCGCCCCGGTCATGCCGGACACGTAGTACTCGACGAAGAGCGAGTACAAGAGTACGACCGGAAGCGAGCCGAACAGCGCGCCCGCCATCAACGGACCCCAGTGATAGACGTCGCCCTCGACCAGTTCTGTGATCACACCGATAGGGACCGTCTTCACCTCGGAAGACGAAATGAAGGTCAGCGCGTAGATGAACTCGTTCCACGACAGCGTGAAGGCGAAGATTCCGGCCGAAATCAGCCCGGGAACCGCCAGCGGCAGGACGATCTTGCCGAGGATCTGCAGGCGGCTCGCGCCGTCGATCAGCGCGCACTCCTCTAACTCGAACGGGATCGACCTGAGGTAGCCCATCAGCAGCCAGGTGCAAAACGGGATCAGGAAGGTCGGGTACGTGAGTATCAGCGCCAGACGCGTGTCGAAGAGCTGCAGCCTGTAAACCACGGCGGCGAGCGGAATGAACAGGATCGACGGGGGCACCAGGTAGGCCAGGAAGATGCTCATGCCGACGTATCGCGCGCCGCGAAAACGCAGGCGCTCGATCGCGTAGGCGGCGAGCACGCTCGCAACGAGCGACAGGAAGGTCGCGACGACGGACACCAGAAGCGTGTTCCAGAGCCAATCCGGGTAAGCGGTGTCGAACAGCAGCTTTTTTACATGGACCAGGGTCGGACTGTGAACCCAGAACGGATTGCCTTCGTGCGACAGCAGCTCCTCGTTTGGCTTCAGGGCGGTCATCACCATCCAGTAGAACGGGAACAGCAGCACGAACAGGAAGACGCCCAACGGCAAGTAGACCGTGACCACGCGCCTGGGCATCGTCACCAGATAATCCATCGCCTGCGCACCGGCCGCCACGCGCAGCTCGCTGCGGGCGCTGGTTCCTTCACTCACCGGTCCGCCCCACCCTGTTGCCAGGCGCGACGCTGCAGACCGAAATAGGAAAACATGATCGCCCCGAGCAGAAACGGAACCATCGCGGTCGCGATCGCGGCACCTTCGCCCAGGTACCCGCCGGGAATGGCGCGCTGGAACGACAGCGTGGCCATCAGGTGCGTCGCGTTGAGCGGCCCGCCGCGCGTGAGCACGTAGATCAGCTGGAAGTCGGTGAACGTGAACAGCACTGAAAAGGTCATCACGACCGCGGTGATCGGAGCCAGCAGGGGCAGGGTCACGTGGCGCAACTGCTGCCAGCCGGAGGCACCGTCCAAGCTCGCCGCTTCGTAGTACGACGGCGAGATGGTCTGCAGGCCGGCCAGCAGGCAAATCGCAACGAACGGCACGCCGCGCCAGATGTTGGCCGCGATCGTCGCCAGACGCGCATGCCATGGCTCACCGAGAAACTCGATGTACTGGTCGATGACTCCAAGCTTCATCAGCGCCCAGCTGATGATCGAGAACTGGGAATCGTAGATCCACCAGAAGGCAATTGCCGACAGCGCGGTGGGTACGATGAACGGCAGCAGCACGACCGCGCGCACGACCGATTTCAGCGGCAGGCGCTGATTCAGCAGCAGCGCCAGCCACAGGCCGAGCGCGAACTTGATCACACTCGCCACCAGCGTGTAGAAGAACGTGTTGAAGAGCGCCAGGCGGACAATCTCGTCGTCCCAAATCGAGATGAAATTCTCCAGTCCGATCCACGCTCCCGCGCGGCCGATCTTCGCGTCCGTGAAGCCGAGGTAGACACCCAGCCCGAGCGGATAGGTCAGGAACAGCAGCAGGAACGCGGCGGCCGGGATCAGGAACAGCGCGCCCAGCAGATGTCGATTGTCAAGCGCGCGGCGTAGCGCGCCGACGCCGGCGCTCACGGGGCAACCCGTAAACGTCGCAAGGGCGTGGCGCAGATCATCAGACCTTGTAGTAGCGCTCGGCGCGCTTGCGCGCGCGTTCCGCCGCCTCCTTGGGCGTCTTCGATCCGCTCGCCGCCTCGGCCACCATATCCAGGATGATGAAGTCGGCAATGCACGCCGCCGATGCGGATCCCATCTCCCCGGCGTAACCGACCGGAAGCATCACCTTGGTTGCGTCGCGATACGGCGTGTGCTTCGGGTCGACGGTCCAGATGGGATTGGCCTCGTAGGCTTTCAGCGGGTGGCAGACGTAACCGATCGAGGCTTGCATCCAGGGCGAGAATTGTTCCTCCTCCATCATGAAGCGCAGGAATTCCTTCGCGGCGTTCGGGTACTTGGTGTGCTTGTAGATCATCTGGTTGAAGAAGATGTTGAATTCCGTCGGCCGGCCCACCGGTCCCACGGGGAAGTTGGCGTGCTGGATGTCGGCCGCCATCTCCTTGAGCCGGGGATCGGTCGAGTTCTTGGCCGCGTAGTAGATCGAGATGCCGTTGGCGGTCGCGCTGATCTGGCCGTCCAGGAAGGCCTTGTTGTTGCTCGGATCGAGCCAGGACAGGGTTCCCGGCACGAAGGTCGGATATAACTCGCGCGCGAACTCCAGCGCTCTCAACGTCTCCGGGCTGTCGATCGCGACCTGGTTCTTATCGTTGACCAGCTTGCCCCCGTGCGCCCAGACCAGCCAGTGCGTCCAGGCCTGGTCGCCGCTGGCATGACCGAGTGCGAAACCGGGCGGCGTGCCCCGCTCCTTCAACGCCTTCATCAGCTTCATGAAGCCGGCCAGGTCCTTGGGAAACGCGCTGAAGCCGGCGGCTTTGACGTGGCTTTCGCGGTAGACGATCGCATTGCCGGCGCAGCCCAGCGGAACGCCGATCCAGTGCCCCCTGTGCTTCAAGTACTGCTCGCAGACCGGATACCAGCCTCCGTACTTCTGGCCCAGGTAATCGCACAGATCGGTCACGTCGACCAGCTTGTCCGGATAAAGATCGGCATCGTCGTTGGTCGACAGGATGATGTCGGGCCCTGCTCCCGTGTTGGCCGCCACCGCGGCCTTCGGTCGCACGTCTTCCCAGCCTTCGTGATCGACCCGGACCTCGATGCCGAACGTGTCGGTGAATTTCTTCACGTTCGCCATGTACTGGTCCTCGTCGCCCTGCACGAACCGCTTCCAGCGCAGCACCCGTAGCTTCGCCGCCTTTTCGGGCTCGTTGCGCCACTGTGCAGCGGCCTGCTTGACCCAGATGAACGGCCCGACCACCGCACCGGTCGCAAGGGTGGCGCTTGCCTTCAGCACGTCTCGACGCTTGTTCGCACTCATCGGACCCTCCCTGTCAGGGGCCATCTCTCAGCGAATGTCCGCTCGGTTCAATGCGCATCCAGGCGCCTGCCGTTGGACGCCTCGAACAAATGCGAGCGTCCCGGATCCGGCGCCATCATCAGCCGGTCGCCGGGGCGAAAACCCGCGCGTTCGCGCACCGTCAACGTGACGTTGTGGCCGTTGAAGCGGCAATAAAGCTGGGTGTCGGCGCCGGTCGGTTCGACCACCAGCACTTCGAGCGCCAGGCCGCGCTCGCCGTCGGCACGGCAGTGCTCGGGACGGAATCCGTACAGCACCGGCTGGCCATCGATGGCGCTCGTGTGCCGTGGCAAAGGTAGCTCCGAGCTGTCTTCGAAGGCGACGCGGGCAGACTCGCCCTGTCCCCGGACGGTCCCCGGAATCAAGTTCATCGCCGGCGAGCCGATGAACCGGGCCACGAACGTGTTGGCCGGGAAGTCATACAGCGACAGGGGATCGCCGGTCTGCTCGACCGCTCCGTCGCGCATCACGACGATGTTGTCGGCCATCGCCATCGCCTCGATCTGGTCGTGCGTCACGTAAATCGATGTTGTCCCGAGCCGCTGGTGCAGCTGCCGGATCTCGGTGCGCATCTGCACGCGCAGCTTGGCGTCGAGGTTCGACAGCGGCTCGTCGAACAGGAACACCTGCGGCTTGCGCACGATCGCGCGGCCCATCGCGACGCGCTGCCTTTGTCCGCCCGACAGTTGTCGAGGGTAGCGATCGAGCAGTTCGCCCAGCCCGAGGATCTCGGCCGCCTGGCCGACCCGCTGCTCCACCGCGGCGCGTTCGACGCCGGCAAGCCTCAAGCTGAAGCCCATGTTCTCGCGCACCGTCATATGCGGATACAGCGCATAGTTCTGAAACACCATGGCGATGTCGCGCTCCTTGGGCGCAACCCGGTTCACCACGCGACCGGCGATCAAGATCTCGCCCTCCGTGATCTCCTCCACGCCTGCAATCATCCGCAACAGCGTCGTCTTGCCGCATCCGCTCGGACCGACGAGCACGGTGAACTCGCCGTCCTCGATCCGAACGTCGACGCCCCGGATGACCCGCGTCGATCCGAACCGCTTCGTGACACCGCGAAGCAAGACCTGCGCCATTGTGTTCAATCCCCAGGCCCGCCCTACCGAAGCTGGCACCGCCGCCGATGAGCGACCGTTTCCCCAACGCGTTCGTCGACAGGGATCAAGGGTCGGGGCCCACCGCGTTCGATCCGGCTTGCCCTCCGCTTGTCTTCTTGTTAGTCGCGGTCGCAGGCCGAAGTGCAATTTACGCTGGCACGGAAAGCAAGGTCAAGCACTCGTGCCTTGAGGGTCCACTCCTAGGATGCGCCCCAGCGCCGCGTCGAGGCTTCCCACAGTTCGATCCACGTTATTCAGCTTATCGAGTCCGAACAGGCCGATGCGGAAGGTCTTGAAGTCCGCCGCTTCACCGCACCGTAGAGGCACGCCTGCAGCAATCTGCAGACCCTGCCCAGCGAAGGCCTTGCCAGTGTGCAGCCCGTCGTCGTCGGTGTAGCTGACGATCACGCCCGGCGCCTGATAAGCCTCCGCTGCGACACTGGGCAGCCCCTTGTCCGCAAGCAGCGAACACACCTTTCGACCCAAATCGATCTGCCTTGAGCGCAGCGTCTCGAAGCCGCATGCGCGGGTCTCGAACATCGCGTCGCGCGTGCGTGCAAGCGCATCGGTTGGTAGCGTCAGGTGGTACGTCTGGCCGCCGCCCTCATAGGCCTGCATGACCTGCAGCCACTTCTTCAGGTCGGCGGCGAAGCTGGTGCTGGTCGTGCCATCCATCGCGCCGCAAGCCCGCTCGCTGAGCATGACAAAAGCGCAGCAGGGTGAGCCGCTCCAGCCCTTTTGCGGCGCGCTCACCAGAACATCGACGCCGGTCAAGTGCATGTCGATCCAGATCGCGCCGGACGCGACGCCGTCCAGAACGAACAGTCCACCTACATCGTGCACGGCTTGCGCCGCGGCACGCAGGTAGTCATCGGGCAGAATGATCCCGGCAGCCGTCTCCACGTGCGGCGCAAAGACCAGATCGGGCCGCTGCCGATGGATTGCGGCAACCACCTCGTCGACAGGGGGCGGCGCAAACGGCGCCTGACGGCCGCTGCGCACGGGCCGGGCCTCGAGCACGATTTGCTCGGACGGGATACGACCCATCTCGAAGATCTGCGTCCAGCGATAGCTGAACCAGCCGTTACGGATGACCAGCGTCCTGCGGCCCGTTGCGAACTGGCGCGCCACGGCCTCCATGCCGAACGTGCCGCTGCCAGGCACGACAATGGCGCAGTGCGCGCGATAGGTCTCCTTGAGAATGCCGGAGATGTCGCACATCACGCTCTGGAATTTCCGGGACATGTGATTCAGCGCGCGGTCGGTGAAGACGACCGAGTATTCGAGCAGGCCTTCGGAGTCGATCTCGGGCCGCAGGCTTGGCATGGAAGTCCTCTCTGAGGAAGTCGAACCCCGGGGGCGGTTCAAGCGATCGCCTGGCACAAGGTCAGTGGAACTGTAAGCGCAATTCGAACGGACCGTCCCGATTCCTGCTGTCGCCCGCCACGCGGTCTCTACGGCATCTCAACTCAGTTCGCCTCCCGCAATTCACCGCGGCTGACGCTGTCCCCATCGTGCGCGCGCAGCGTGCGAAACAGCAAAGACGACAGCACCGTCACAACGCCCAGCGTCACGAACGCATGATGCAGCGCATCGGTCACGGCAGCCTGATCGGTCTGCGGCCGGTTGCCGAGGTACCAGGCGGTGATCAGCGAGCCGCATGCCAGCCCGAAGCTCAGCGACAGCTGTTGCAGCGAGCTCGCGATGGTGGCGGCCATGCTGCTGTCGGCGCTCTCGACGTCGGCGTAGGCCATCGAGTTCATCGACGAGAACTGCAGCGAGTTGAAGAAGCCCTGCGCCAGTCCCAGCGCGATGATCAGGGGGACCGGCGTGGCTGGCGTGACTTGTCCAAACAGGCTGATCGTGACTCCGATCATCAGCGTATTGACCAGCAGCACCCTGCGATAGCCGTAACGCTGGAGCACCCGGGTCGCGCTGAACTTCATCGCCATCGCCGCCGCGGCAGCCGGCATCATCAGCAGGCCCGACTGCCAGGCCGGCAGCCCGAGGCCCAGCTGGTAGAGCAGCGGCAGCAGGAGCGGCAGCCCACCGATCCCGAGGCGGGTGATGAATCCGCCCACGACCGCAACGCGGAACGTGCGCAGCCGGAACAGCGTCAGGCGCAGCAGCGGGAATGAGAGCTGGCGTGCGTGCCAGCCGTAAGCGGCCAGCAGGCTCATCGACAGCAGCAGCAGGACCCCGGCCGAGGTCGTATCGATGTCGTGCTCGCCGAAGATCTCCAGCAGCCACGACAGCAGCGCGATGCCGCAACCGAACAGCACCAGGCCGACCAGGTCGAGCGGTCGCGCGGCCTCGCCGCGATAGTCGGGCATGTAGCGTCGGATGACGAGCAGCGCGGCCAGGCCGACCGGCACATTGACGAAGAAGATGTCGCGCCACGACAGCCAATGGACAATCAGACCGCCGACCGTCGGGCCGAGCAGCGGGCCGATCAGCGCCGGGATGATGACGAAGTTCAAAGCGCGCAGTAGCTCCGACTTCGGGAACGTGCGCACGATCGCCAGCCGGCCGACCGGCATCATCATCGCCGCGCCAGCGCCCTGCACCACGCGCGCGGCCACCAGCATTGGGGCGTTGACCGCCAGCCCGCATAGCACCGAACTCAGCGTGAAGACCGCGACCGCGATCGCGAACACGCGCCGGCTGCCGAAGCGGTCGGCCATCCACCCGCTCATCGGAATGCACACCGCCAGGCTCAGGATGTAACTGGTCACGACCGCCTTCAGGCTCAGCGGCGCCACATGCAGGCTGGCCGCCATCGCGGGCACCGCGGTGTTGACGATTGTCGAATCGAGCTGTTCCATGAACAGCGCGCAGGCCACAACCCATGGCAGGTAGATCTTGATCAGCGAAGCGTGCATCCCGGTCTGTGGCGGGCTGAAGGCGCGATCGGCGCTACCATTGAACCAGATCGAGGCCACCGCCCTGAACTGTGCGAAAGATACGAAAGTCAGAGGCCAAGACACCCGGCTCTCTGATCTACGAACCGTTCGGTCTTGTGCATCAGTGGGGAAATCCGGGTGACGTGCCTCTGACCTTCTTGGCGTTCAGCGGTGAGGCGATGTCACGCCCGCCTGCGCAGAAAGACGTGGGTCGCACGTTCGCCCGCGACGGACTTGGCGCATTCATAGCCCAAAGCGCGCATGTCGATGCCCTGCAAGAGATGCTCCCCCGAACCGAGTAGGACGGGTCGGATCGCGAGATGCAGCTCGTCGATCAGGGCCGCGCGCAGATATTGCCGAATGGTGGACACGCCACCGCCGAGGCGAACGTCGCGGCCGCCCGCCGCGGCGGTCGCCTGCTCCAAGGCAGCGTGAATGCCTTCGGTGACAAACCGAAACTCCGTGCCTCCCGCCATCGGGAGGGGCGCCCGCGGGTGATGCGTCAGCACGAAGACCGGCGTGTGATATGGCGGCTCGTCGCCCCACCAGCCTTTCCAGCTGTCGTCCGGCCATGGGCCCCGGACCGGACCGAACATGTTGCGCCCGAGAATCCAGGCACCGAATCCGGCTAAACCTTGCTCCGCGATTCCGTTATCGACCCCCGTCTCTCCATCGTCAAAGCCGTGCATCCTGCGCCATATGCGTGTCTGGAAAAACCACTCCATCAACTCAGGACCCCTGACGCCGAGCGGATTCTGCAGATTCTGGTTCGGCCCGGCACCGTAGCCGTCGATGGAAATCGCGAAGCTTTGGACGCTCAGTTTCGACATTACAGATTTATCTGGGGTTGCTGTCAGCTGGAATCATAGGACATTTGCTTTGCAGCAACCATCAGTTCGCGTCTCTTCCCTGGACGATCAGGAAATTGTCGACGACAAAATCGGCGACATCACGACCCAGCCGGTGACCCGCGGTCAGGTCAAAGCGGAAATGCTGTCCGGCGAAAATCCGGCTCAACGACGCCTCCTCGGACGCGGCCGCGAAGCTCGTGAACGAACGCTGCACGCCGGGCAGGACTTCAGAAGTCACGTTGAATTCGAAGTGATCCGCCTCGAAGAATGAATCGAGTACCTCTGCCGCTGCCGCGCTGATGACGGCATGGGCGCCGGGATACGATGGATCGGGTGCCGTTTTGCCGGCCTGCGGCAGCCAATTCGCGTCGGCCAGCGCGTCAGGATTGTCCTCGGTGTCCGCTGCCCTTATTGCCGTAACCGGCCGCCAGAAATTGTAGGCGTACTTTGCATCGTAGAAAGCGATCACGCTGTCCGCGAAGCTCAGATTAAGGAGCGCAAACAGTCTGGCGCTCTGCGCCGTCGACAGCTGGCGTCCGGCTGAAGCCGTCTGTGCAATCTCGTTCCAATAATTCTGTATCGCCCCGTTCCAGAATCGACCTGTGAGGGCCTCGTCGGCGGTCGCTGTCGTGCTGCCGGCGATCCCCATTGATTCGACCTCATCGAGATCGTCGGCGTACTTTTCGCTGCGCAACGCGGGAGGAGGCCCCGGCCGGAACTGGTCTGCCCGCGGCAGAGCAAAAGGCTTCACATGCGGCCAGTGCGTGAACTGCGGTTGAGGCGGAAAATTCGGCGGCGTGGACTGGTAGTCACCCGGAGCCTGTCCAAAGACATACGGAATTGGCCGCGCATTGGCCCCGTCGTTGGCCCTCAACTGCAGCAGCCGGCCCGCAACCGTTGTTCCGATCCGCGCGCCCTCCGACTTGTCGGGTCCATCCGGAATCGCCGCCAAGGACTGCGCGAGTCCCGTATCCAGCATGTTCCTGAAAGCCGGATACAAGGCGGCCAGGACATCATGCGCTGCGGTCGATGCCGCCGCATCCTTCGAAGCGCTTTGTGACGCATCCGCTACACGGACCCGATATACCGTGTGCTTCCCGTCTATCGCATTGACCGCGTCATAGATGGCGCCATGCATAATGGCAAAGCTGTGAGTCGTGTGAACGGTCGCAGGCTGAGCGTTGGGAGTGCGGACAATGATGAGCAGGATCTTGTTCCATTGAGTAACGGGATTGACGCCCTGATCTGCTGCGGCTTGCGCGTTGGGTTGCAAGTTGGAGCTTCCTGCAGCGTGTGAGTCCGCTGCCGGGAAGGCGTTACCCACGAACGGCGTAACGAACAGAATCATCAATCGCAGCACGGGCGAGCGGAGGCTGAGCATTCGTTGCTCCCAGAAGGTTGGATGGGTCTGAAGGTGTGCCTAGAAGTTGAACCGCCCGCCGATCGTTGGATCGATCGTCCAGCTGTTCAGGTAGCCGGCAGCGATACCGTCGGCGACGTGGGACCACATGAAGCCGGCGTAAGCGTCGAAGCGGCGGTCGAACTTGTAGTCGGCTACCAGCGAGTAGGCATCGAGCCTACCGCTGCAAGCCCCGGAGTCCCTGGTTCCGCCAGGGCACTTCGCTGTGACGTTGTAATTGTTCTGGTTGTAGTGGTACCAGGCGCCGATCAGATCGAAACTCTTCGTAAACGAGCACTTCGCGCCCAGCCAGCTGATCTGCAGCGTCTTCGCACCGTTCGGGTACGCGTTGTTGTTAACGAACCCGAGCGTGTAGCCGCCGATGTCGGGCGAGCCGGCCGCGAGCGGCGTCTGCGGATTGCGGAAATGGATGTCCTCGTAGCCCATCGAGGCTTTGACGCGGCCGTAAACATATGACGCATCCAATGACCAGGTCCAGTCGTCCGATACTGTCGCGGCAACCGCGGTGTCCGACGAGATACCGGCCGGAAGGCAGTTGACCGCCGAACTGGCGCCGCCGAAAGCGGGTGTCGTGGGACACCTTGCGAGCGCGACGCCCAGCGGTGCAGCCAGGATGGCGCCCTTCTTGTTGACGTAAGCTGCATCGACCGACAGGCCGGGGAGGAAATCGCCGCCCAGGTCGAACTCGGTCGCGTTGCCGCCGGAACCGGTGCCGCCGCCGGACTGGAACTGGGCGCCGATGCGGAACAGTCCGACCTGGTTGATGTACTTGACCGAGTTGTCCAGCCGCGCATCCTGCGTATCGCCCGAGCCCGCGGCCGCTCCCGAGTACCCGATCACCGAAAACGCATACGAGCCGCCCAGCGGGTCGTACTTCAGCACGTTGTCCAGCAGCAGCCCGTTTTGCCGGCCGACGGTCAGCGTGCCGTACACCGGCGAACTGACTCCCCCATACGCCGCTCCCTGGAACGGCTGACCGGCCCGACTCGAGTCACCTTGCGTCGTCCGGTTGGCCAACGGAACTCCGTTGTTCTGCGTTATCGCCTTGAGCGCATCGGACAGATTGGCCGACAGCGGGTTGAAGCCGGTCTCCAGCTTGAAGATGCCCGCCCACCCTTCCAAAAACTCGCGGGTGCCCCTGAGGCCGATCTTCGACTGGCTCAACCCGTTCTCGGACAGGGACGAAATCGACCTATTGTTCGATGGCTGAATAAGGTACTGCAGGCCGGTCGGGAAGTAGTCGTTCAGCGGGGTGCCGCGGTTCTGATACGTGTAGCCGACGTCGACGGTTCCATACAACGTGACGCCGAACCAGGTCAGGCTTTCGTCCGCGCCGTCCGCGGCGTATGCGGCATTGGCCCAACCGGCCAGAACAGTCAGGGCGCTGGCGTATGCGAGAAACTGTTTCAAGTACGTTCTCCCTCAACCCCGGTTGCACCGGTTCTGATGCCATACCGCCACCACGCCCCGCTTATTCCGTCATTGGATACATCACCCTCCGCGATACCGCGAATCCGGGGCGACGAAGATGCGGACGTTCTGGGCAGGAAGGTCCGCCGGAGCGACGTCACTCAGATCGAGATGAGTCAAGACGGGTGACACGTCGAAGCGCCAGGCGAACGATCGCTCCAAACCGTTCGTACCGTTGACGATGAACTTCACCGTTTCGCCATAGGCGACGTTGATCGAGCGGGAGTCGGGTCCCAGCCGCACGATCCTGTCCGCGAAATCGACCTGCGCCGGCGTGCCGTAGACACTCGCGTATTCACGCTGCAGCGTGCTCAAAGGCGCGGTCGTTGCCAATACGGGCGACTGGCTCGAACCTGCATAGGGCTGCGGTTGCAATTCCGACCACGTGTCGCCGCCCTCGGAGCGCGGAGGCGCGCCGTACAGGTAGTCGCGCTGCAAGCTGCTCACGGGCGCGGGTGCTGGCACCGTGAACGGCCGCTTCGAACGTGCAACCGGTTCCGGTTGCAGTTCCGACCACGTGTCGCCGCCCTCGCTGCTCGCAAATGCGGCGTGCGAGCACAGAGCGGCAAACGCTGCCACCAATACGAGATGCATCTTCATCGAAAGCTCCCTTGTCTGGTTGACGTCGTGCCATTTGGCAGATCGTGACGTGCAGTACCGGTCGGTTTGCCACGATATTCAAACTTTTCGTCACCGAAGGTCTGCAACGATCGCGGATCGGCCGGCACACTTGCCGCCGTGGCATCAGAGCCGACGCAGGCTGAGTCTGTCGCGCGCGCGATCAGACCCGGCGGGCATCGCGTTGTCAACGCGTGCCGCTCGGCTGGAGCATTGAGTCCGGCGTGGGGCCGAAAACGACCAGAGTACGGGAGGGTTGTACGAAGACGCCGTCTTTACCGCCCGAGCGCCATCGAGCTCGGCTTATTGCTTGCGTACATGCACGACGGCGGTCATGAACGGATGAATGGTGCACGTGTAGTTAAAGTCACCTTCGCTGGCAAAGGTGTGCTCGAACTTGTCGCCGGTATCCAAGCCCTTCGAGGCAAAGCTCTTGTTGTTGCTGGTCACGGTATGCGGCGTTTCGTCTCGATTGATCCAGACGATCGTGGTGCCGGGTGCAATCGTGACTTCCTTCGGCACGAACGCGAACTTCGAGATATTCAGATCGACGGTCGCTGCGGGTGTGGCCGCCGCCGCGCCAATGGCAGCCATCGCCAAGGCCGCACCGAAGACCGGCATTAGAGCGGCCCAGGCGCGAAGCGGGCGAGTGGCGTTGCGAGCAAAAGCGTAGCTCATGGGATTCTCCCTGTCGGTATCCAAGATTTTGCAAAACCGCGCCGCCTGCGCTCGATGCGACGGCACCTCCCAACGCCCGAAGCGGTTTTGCAAGCAATTCGAATGAAAATCAGCGATCGAGCGGCGTGTCGAGCAGCGCGAGTTCATGCCCTCCGCGCACAACGCTCAGCTGGCGCGTTCCGAGCAGCTTGCCGAGTTCGCCGGCCGGCACTTTGACCGGGCCGGGCTCGCCGATGCCCTCTTGTCCGGGTGTTGGCAGTGGGTAGGCGAGCGACATCGCGGTGTGCAGCGCGATATGGCCCTCGACCTTCTGCAGCACTTGATGGATGTGTCCGTTCAGTACCGTGACCGATCCGAACGGACGCAACAGCGCCATCGCCTGCGCGGAATCGGCCGTGCCCCAGCCCCAGGGCTCCCAAATCGTCCACAGCGGAATATGCGCCAGCACCACGATCGGTGTCGAGCGGGAGACGCGCGCCAGATCGCCTTTCAGCCAGGCGATCTGCTCATCGCCGAGCGCCGCCATCGTACCCATCTTGAAGTTGAGCACGTTGTTCAAACCGATGAAATGCACGCCACCCTGGTCGAAGCTGTACCAGGACTTGCCTTTGCCGTCATGATCGAAGAACTTCAGATAACCGGTCACGCCTTCATCGATCGTGTCGTGTTCGCCCGGAATCGTGTGCACGCGAGCGACACGGATTTCCTGCAGTACCTCGCGCGCCTTGCCGAATTCCTCGGGTTTCGACAAATGGCTCACATCGCCCGTGTGCACCACGAAGGCCGGCGCTTGCGGCAGTGCGTTGATGTCGGCGATCGCGCGGCGCAGGCTGCCGACAACGTCGGGATTGGCTTCCTTGTGAAAGCCGATATGCGTATCGCTGATCTGCACGAAGGTCAGCGCATTCTTCGCCGCCACTGCCGTGGGACTACCCTCGCTCGTGGCGCCGAGCGCGCGCGGCACGCCACCGGCAACCGTCCAGACGACGGCGGCGCCGGTCCACGTGGCAAGGCAGCTCAATGCCTGGCGGCGGGCCGGTCTATGGCCGGGCCCGGTAGGGTCGTTCGTGCTCATGGGTGGTTCCTCGCAGTGGTGGTGGGAATGCCTATATCGGGCAATACCGACAAGAGCGAGGATTTATTCTCGACATCAGGCGGCGGAAGCGGATCGAATCAACGCCATCAGGTGCTGCAGTTCGTCCGGCTCGACATCGGATACGGCGCAAAAGTTCATCCCGCCCGCGCTCCAGCGCACCACGTTGTATCCCCGGCTGGCCCGCGTCAGGCTGGATACTCCGGAGACGCCGCGCGCAACGGGCCAGATGAACACGTCGATTTCGTGCTGGCGCTTGCGGTAAGCCAGAACCGCAACACGCGTGTGATCCAGGTAATCGAGTCGCCCGCCGATCAGCGGAAATCCGTCGGCGCCCAGATCGTGCACGGGCGGCGAGAAATCCAGCTTGCCGGCGAACCACGGCTTGACCGTATGCTGGTCGGACGAGGCCACGTCAAAGGCGTGATCCGTCACGAGGGCCCGCGCGTGGTCGCCGACTGTTTCATCCAGCAGGCGATCATCGGCCGACGGCCCCGCAAACTGCACTCCGACCGTGAAGGCCAGAATCGCGGCGGCCACCGGGACGGCGGCGCCCATTCCCCAACTGGGCCACCAGGACGGCAGCGAGAAGCTCGGCGCGCTTCGCGTGGGCTTGCCTGTGCGGGTGGCAGCACGCGGCTCGGCTCGAATCTGCGCCCCGATTCGTGACCGCAGGTCCGGCGGCGCACGAAAGTACTCGGCTTGGGCGCGCAGCGACCCCGACAAATCCTGCAGGTCTTTCAGCGTGGCCTGGCAATGCGTGCACGCAGCCAGGTGCGCTTCCACGTCCCGGCTCTCGCGCGCGCCCAGCTCGCCGTCGAGCAGCGCCGATTGCAGTTCCAAAGCATCATTGCAGCGCATCGGCGCCTCCCACATTTTCTTGCCGGAGGTATCGCCCCAGCAGTTGTCGGCCGCGCGAAAGGCGCGACATCACCGTGCCGATCGGAATTGCCTGAACCGCAGCGATTTCGCGGTATGACAAATCTTCGAGCTCACGCAGCACGACCGCCTCGCGCAGCTCGATCGGCAGCCGCGCCAGCGCGTCGTTGATCGCACGCCGATCCTGCGTGCGCATTGCGTGACGCTCCGGGGTCTCGGGCTCGGGGCCATTCTCCGCGCGGGCATCGCCGTGGATGTCCTCTTCGTACGGCACCTGGACGTTCGGGGGGCGGTTCTTTCCCAGCCAGGTGAACGCCGTGTTGCGCACGATCGCCAGCAACCACGGGCGGGCGTTGTCGCCCCTGAATCCTCCGAACGCGCGGAAAGCCCGCAAGAACGCGTCCTGAACGATGTCGTTCGCGTCGTCGTCGTTGCGAACCAGCCAACGCGCCAGGTTATAGGCCGCATCCAGGTGCTGCAGCGCCAGCGTCTCGAAACGCTGTCGCTTGTCTCCATCGGAAGAATCTTCGCCCCGTTCGCTCGTCATGCACGCCCCCGCTGAGGGGAAGATCGTCGGAACCCTCGTCTTGGGCATCGGGGGAGCCGCGGAGCCCTTGCCCAGTCTGATCGCGATCACGACAAGCTCCCTTTGCACCGATTCTCATGCCATACCGACCCGCGCCCCGATTTATTCCCGATAGTTGCGAATCCCGGTGTCAGGGAAGAGTTTGAATATCGTGCCAGCCCGATCAGTACTGCACGTCACGATCTGCCAATTGGCACGACGTCAACCCAGACAAAGGAGCCTTTCATGAAGACGCATCTTGTAATGGCGGCAGCGTTTGCCGCTCTGTGCTCGCACGCCGCGTTTGCCGCCAGTGAAGGCGGCGACACCTGGTCGGAACTGCAACCGCAATCCGTCGCACGTTCGACCGGGTCGCTCGCGATCGCAACCGCCGCCTCATCGCCCAGCCCGCAAAGCTCTTCGATTCCAGCCAGCGAAGGCGGCGACACCTGGTCGGCGCTGCAACCGCAATCCGTTGCAGGTTCGGCCCGGCCGCCCGCGATCGCAACCAGCGCGCCAATGACCAGCCCGCAGGGCTTTCCGGTCCCCGCCAGTGAAGGCGGCGACACCTGGTCGGAATTGCATCCGCAAGGTGCTAAGAATGTTCGCGCCTTTGTTACTCCGGATGCGCGGTACCGCGGAGGATGATGCATCCGATCAGCCTCGCGCACATCCACCGGGGGGACCTGGCGACCGACATGGATGGGCTCGCGTGGGCGAGCCCGTCCGACCACGGTCGTCAGCGCGGCCGCCCTCGTCACCGACCGCTTCCCAGGATATCGAAATGCTAACCCTTGCCCGCTTCCGCCTTGGCCGAGTCCTCCTTCACCTGCTCGCGATGCTGGGCGATCGATGCGTGCGCTTCCACGTCGCGGGCATCCTCAGGGACTTGGGGTGCGGCAGCACGAACCGTCGCCCTATCGAAAGGCCACTGGTGGCATGGCGCTGGCTTGCCGCGGTCGCGCCATTGAAGATGACGCCGGCGCTGGGTTGGGTTGTGCTTTGGGCGGCGCGCCTTGCCTGGCTCGCCTCAGGAACGAGCGTGGGTTGAACGACGCAGCACCAGCGCTCCGAGCATCGCGCATACGGCCAGGGTCCAGACGATCACGGCGCCCGAAGGAAGGTCGAAGAGCGCCGACAGCGCCAGCCCGAACGCGTAGCCGGCCGCTCCCAGCGCGTAGCCTGTGAAGGTGCGCCTCGGTCCGCGAAGCGCGCGCGTCGCCAGCGCGGGGATGATCAGGCTCGAGAACACCAGGTAGACGCCGACCAGCTGCACCGAGGCAGTAATTGCCAGCGCGAAGGCGCCGTAAAAGCCGAAGCGGCCGAGCCGCAGCACCCAGCCCAGCCGCAGCGCCACCAGCAGCGGCACGGTGACCACCGCCAGCCAGAACAGCTGTCTGGTACTGACCCATAGGATCTGCCCGACCAGCAGATTCTGCAGGTGCTCGCCGCCGTGCGGATTGCTGGCCAGCAGCAGGATGCCTGCGCAGGCTGCCAGGATGAACATCACGCCGATCAGCGCTTCCTGTTGCTGCGGCATGCGACGCTCGGACCAGGTCAGCAACAGCGCGCCAAGCTGAGCCGCGCACAGCGCCGCCAACTGCACTTCGAGGCCGCCCTCGGGCACTCCCAGCGCATCGGCGGCAATCACGCCGAGCCCAGCGATCTGCGCAATCGCCAGATCGATGAACACAATGCCGCGGTCCAGCACTTGAGTGCCCAACGGCACGTGGGTCGCGAGCACCAGGAGCCCAGCGATCATCGCGGGGCCAAGAATGCCCCACTCGAGCGCGCTCCAGTTCATTTCTGAGCCTCCGCGGCCAGCAATCGGGCCAGCGTGTCGTCGAAAAGACCGAACAAGTCCTTGGCGCCTTCGGTTCCGCCCACCGTGAATGGCAGCTTCACCGCCGGAATCGCGGCGTGGCTGCTGAGCCATTCGGATGGCCGTGGATCCAGGTAGGCGGCGTACAGCACCATGCGCACCCGCGTTCCCTTTAGCGTAGCCAGCACCTGCTCCAGGTGAGAAGCGCTTGGCTCCACGCCGGGCTTGGGTTCGAGCACGGCCACTTCCTTCATGCCGAGCCAGTCGTACAGGTAGGAGAAAGCCTTGTGCTGGGAGACCACGGGAACGCTCTTGAGCAGCGCTCCTTGTGCGGTCCAGCGGGCGATCGCGTCCCGCCACCTCTGCATGAAGTCGGCCTGGCGTTGAGCGTACTGGCTCGCGTTCGCCGGATCCACCTGCTGCAGACGAGCCCCGAGCGCGGCGGCCACCAGGGCGATGTTGCGCGGATCGGTCTGGATGTGAGGATTGCCCGATGCATGCACGTCGCCCTGAGAACGATCGACCTGGCCCGGCACTTCCAGCTTGCGCACGTAATCGGCCGCCGCGAAGTTTCCGGGCTGGCCGGGTTGAACCTTCTCGTTGCCCGACTGTTGCAGCAGCACGGGCAGCCACCCGATTTCCAATTCGGCGCCGGTGCACACGACGAGGTCGGCGCTGCGCATGCGCGCGATCAGGCTCGGCTTGGCTTGGATCTGGTGCGGATCCTGCAGCGCGCTGGTGGCGACCGCAACGTCCACCAGGTCACCTCCAAGAGCCCGGGCCAGTGCGCCCCATTCCGGCTCGCAGGCGAGGATGCGAAGCGCCGCGTGGGCCGGCCATGCCGGCAGAGCCAGCGCAATCGCGCTCAGAGCGGTGAACCATGCGCGTTTCATCAGGTTGGCTTCCTGGACGGTAGAGTGTTCAGAAGGTATGCGCGCCGTGCGCGCCCAGGCTCATCTGGTATTGCACAAAGAACTGGTTGTCCTGGAAGCTCTCGTGGGCGGCATCGTGTGCGAACTGCAGACGCACGCGGGAAAACTCGCTCGGGCTGTAGTCGATCATCAGCGAGTTCTTGTGCGGCCTGTAATCGATGCGCGGGAGCAAGGTCGCATTCAACCCGTAGTCCGGGGTGCCCGGGCTCACCTGCTCGGTGCGCAGGCCCACACGCCAGTAGCGGATCGGCTGGTAGACGCCCTGCAAGTACCAGCCGGATTGGAGCGCCCGGTACGCGCCGGCCTGGTCGATGCCGGCGACGTCGTAGTCCAGTGTGCCACTGCGGATGCTGCGCAAAAACTCCCCTTGCAGCTTGAAGTTCGTGTACACGGCATTGCCGTGCGGCGCCCATTTCCAGATCGCATCGGCGACCCAGACCCGGGTGCTGCCACTGAAGGCGTTGGTGACTGTGCGGCCGGAGGTGTTGGTCGCCACCAGGCTCTGATCGTCGGCCTTCGCGTCCAGCGTCGACAGCCCGGCGCGCCAGCTGTTGCTGTCGCCGACGTCGCCGCCGGTGTGCACGATCAGCGCGACCATCCCCGGACCGTTGCGACCCGTGTCGGTACCCGGGAAACTGCGGCCGCGACCCAGCTCGACGCCCAGCTCGATGTACTGGTCGGTGGGCGCGATCCAGGCCAGTTGTACCCCATCGTCTCCGTATTGCGTACCCAGAAAGGCTTGATAGGCGAGCGGGTTGTCGACGAAGTCCCAGGTGTGGCTGTGCTGCGGATTCAGATAACCGACGCTCGAGAAGAAGCGACCCGCCTTCAGCGAGAAGCCGTGGCCGAGCGAGGTGGTCTGGATGTAGGCCTCCTCAACCGAGACCGTGTTGTCGGGTGCGACGGCGATGTTGGCTGCGCCGCGGAACCACGGATCGACGCTGGCGGCCAACCCAAGCTCGGACTCCGAAAGACTGAATCCGCGTGTTGCGGGGCCGATCGATACGCTGCTGGGCAACTGGACCCCGCTGATCGCGTAATTGGCCGGGTCCTGCGAGGTGCGCGTGTACAGGCCCGACAGGATCAGAGAGACGGCGGGGTTAAAGGCGTTCGGTCCGCCGCCCGCTGAGGTGGCGGCGACCGGAGGCGAACTCGGCGCCGCTGGAGCGGGCGTCGCTGCCGCCGCTTCGGCCGCCCGAAGGCGCTGCTCGAGCGCATTCAGGCGCGCCTCGTACTCGGCGCGGATCGCCTGGATCTCCTGTCGCAGCGCCTGGACGTCGGAAGGCGGTTCGGCCACGGCGCCAAGTGGCGTGGCCAACGCGAGCGCAAAGCCCGTCGGCAACAGCTTGTGCATGGATTCTCGCTCCGGGCAACTACGTTGGATTGCGCCGGCCTGGCCAGAGGTGCAGGGCCGGCGCCGCGGAGACAGCGTTCAGAACTGAGCGAAGGGCGGGGCGCGGCTACGGTAGGCCCATGCGGGCAACGCAGACACGATGCGGCTTGAAACGGATGCCGGCGACTCGTGCAGCGCCACCGGATGCGCCGACGGGGCCGGCGCACCGGTCGCCGCGCCGCTGCCCAGGCCAGCGACCGTCAGGCAGAAATCGCAGCGCAACGGGTGCGACAAGGGCTTGCCATGCACATCGCCCCGATCCACGCATGCCACCGATAGCACGTGCCACGTCGCAGCGGTCTGCGCGATCGGCAACAGCAGTGCGACCGACAGCAGCCACGCGAGGTGACGGCGGGGGCCGCAGCGGATATGAAATGCGCGCATGACGAGGCGCCATCTTAGTAGGCTTCTAATCCATTCCATAATGACCATAGGAAGCCGTGAAATGAGGAACTACCGTACCGCCAAGAAGCGGGTCGAAGTCTCGGTCGGAGAGTCGGTTCGCATCCCTATCCGCGAAAGGACCGAGGATTACACTGTTCGCAGGGTCTTTCACTTCAGCTGAGCGATTCGCCATTGCGGCGCGTGACAGTAGACGGCGCCGGTAAATCCGCTGAATCACCTCACCAGCCACTAGCAACAAGGGATGGGCTTGGATAGGGAGAGGCGCATGCGATCCACGACAATCGGAAGTCTCTTGGTTTGCGTAGCGGCAATCGCTACCCCCACCGCAGGACAAACCCCAGCCGCTGCAGCGGCACCTGTGCGAACCGTAGTGACCTCAACCAAGCTGCCGACGGTCGTGGATACGCCGCTCCACTTCAAGGCAGTGAGCGTCACCATTCCCTCAGGAGCAAGCAGCCGCGTCTCTTCGCCCAACGGGATCCTTTACCAGATCTCGGGGTCGACCGAGGTTTCGGTCGGTGCAGAGGTCAAGACCTTAAGCCCGGGTGAGGGCTTGTTTATCGCCAGCGGTAACGCGGCGACGCTGAAAGCGAAAGACGCTGCGCCTTCCACGTTTCTGCACTTCCTGCTCGCCCCGACCGCGGACCTCGATAAACCGCTCGAAGCGCCACCCGCCGTCGTGCAAGAGCTCTATCGAACCGTAGCACCTCTTCCCGCGCTGAAGGCCGGCGGTTATGACCTCACCTTGACCCGAATTACCTTTCCGGCGCAGATGCCGTCCAACTCGCCGCACCATCGATCGGGCGCGGCGCTTTATTACATCATCTCTGGAACGGGCCTAAACACGGTCGGAGGTAATTCACAAGCCAAGACCCCCGGTTCGCTGATCTACGAGCCGTTCGGGCTTGTGCATCAGTGGGGAAATCCGGGTGCCGTGCCCTTGACATTCTTGGCTTTCAACATCAACCCGGACGGTGTGGCTGCTGTCCTTCCTGGTGAGCCCGCGAAGAGTCAGTAGTGCGTGAGCTTGGGCCTGCTTCAGCGCCCCGGCAACGTGAATCGCAATCAGCACTGCGAAGGCTGACGTCAACGCACGACAACCACCGGGATCTTGGTGTGAGTCAGCACCTTGGCGGTTTCGCTTCCCAGCATCATGCCCACCAAACCGCGGCGTCCGTGAGAAGCCATGCAAATCGCATCGCAGCCATTGGCTTCCGCGCCCATGATGATCTCCTGCCATACGTGTTCGCCCGTGCGCGACACGCAGGTGCAGGGCACGCCCAGTTCACGGGCCGTGGCGGCGACCCGATCGAAGACCTCCTTGTTGAACGTCGCGGCGTTTTGCTCGCACTGTTCACGCGTGGCAGTGATGGCTGCCGGTGTGGCCGCCAGCACATGAAACGGGGCAGTTACGTGCAACGCCACGGCTTTGCTGCCAAGCGCTCGGGCCAGTTGAAGCCCCTGATGCACTGCCTTATCGGACAGATTTGAACCGTCGGTCGGGATGAGTATCGACTTGAACATACGACCCCCTTTATCGCCGGATGCGACCGCACGCACTGACGGACTCGGGAACAACGTCCTTCATCCGCTGCGGCGGCGCCGGGGAGCCGCTGTCCGACGACCGCGCGGGCCGCCCCGCGTCGCCTTGAAGGCATTCTGCGCTTCCAGCCCCGGTCCGCACAACTGCGTGAAAAATCGCGAGAAAAGAGGTTAAAACCGTCGCTTAGAGATGGATGCCCGCTGCTAGGAAGACGCGAGACTCTGCATGCCTTGCCCGATTTGCTCGCTCATCAGCATGGAGGACGCATGCAAGCTAGAGACCTCTTCGAAGACCCCTGGAACATGGGCTATAAGGACGGCTACCAGAGCGTGACTGGCGCAACTACCAGCGTGCCAAGCAAGCCGTCGCTGCCTTCTGGTGTAACTGACCCTGACGCGTGGTATTACAGAGAAGGGTCCGCGCGAGGAGTCGCTGACGGCAAAGCGACCAGGCCGCAGGCGTGATCCTGCCTTCAGTTCTGCGGCGTAGGGGCCTGGGCGTCGCCAGGATCACCTGAGCGCGATCACCCGATCCAGGATCGGGGATTCCTGAGGCCCGCGGATGATTGGCGCGCGATGGGCGCAAGCGAGAGACCGCCGGCCAAATTCTGCACGCCGTTGCCGATCCAGAGCCCGCCCTTGGGCTGGAGCCGCTTGGTCTGACGCTTACGACGGGCGCTAAGCTACGCAGCCTGGTCAGCCCGGAACCTAGAGCGCGGATATGGGGCGACTTCACTGATGGCCAGAAGCGGAGGTAGGCGACCGACTAGCGTGATGCTCGACAAAGAAAATTGCTGCAGTGACCTTGAAAGCTTATGACGTGAAGCACGCCGGCCGACAGGCGCTCGCAGCACTTGCGCCTCTGCTTAAGAAGATCCGAGAACACTCTTCACTGGCCGAACGCACACCCGGTTGCTTCTATCGGAAGTCACAGGCGTATCTGCATTTCCACGAAGACCCTTCTGGAATTTACGCCGACGTAAAATTGAATCACGCTGACTTCACGAGAGTACGGGCCACAACGCCCCAAGAACAGGCACGCTTGCTTTCGCTAATCGGCGAGAGTCTGAAGGGTGGCTAGACAACAATGTTGAGACTACCGAGAGACACGGCATTGACTTTGACAAGCATTGGTTAGCAATGATTCGCAGCGGTGACGATTTTCAGGGGGTCACAATGTCTGACGATGATGTGAAGAAGGAACTGGAGCGCCTGCGAAACGAGAACGCTGCGCTCAAAAAGGGGGCTGCTACCGGTATCACCATGAAAGTCAGCGAGAAGGGCGGCCTCTCGGTCTATGGAATGGGACGTTTCCCGATAACCTTATACAAGGAACAGTGGCTGAAGCTCCTCGATATGTCCGACGCCATCCGGGCGTTCATCGCGGCGAACGAAGCGACCTTGAAGGTGAAGGGGTAACGTCTTAGCATGCCGCCGTCTGCACGATCTAAAAAATAGAGAAGAGCCAGCAGTTTTCGATCGCGGGTGGCGGCATAAGACGTGACCGAAATGATGTTACAAACGGGTCGGGATGCAGCACGCAGCACGTCTATCGACGCCGCACCCGCGCGGTACGACTGGACTTTGTTCCTCGCCGAGGCCCTCGGAGAGACGACTCGAACGCGGCGGCCACATCCGGGTAGTCCTTGAGCGCGGCCATCAGCCGCGGAAGCAGAGCGCGAATCGAAGTGATCATGCCCTTGGGCGCTGCCTCAAAGGCATCGCGAAGGGCGACCGGTTCGCTCTCCGCGATCACCGCGGCAAGGACGGTGGCTTGGTGAAAGTCCTTCGCCCGCTTGAAGGCCTCGCGGCGGCTGGCGCTTGAATACAGCTTGTGCCACACCATCCGCGCAGCCTGCGGGATTCGCACGGGGATGCATTGCCATCCGGCGAGCACCGCGGCGTCCACCGGGGCCTCAAGGAGGTAGTCGTAGTACGGCATCGCCTGCGCCGCCCATTCGAGCTCTGGAACGGGAACCGCAGCACCGATCTCCTTACCCGGTACAAGCAGGTCAACGCGCAAGCCTTCAGTGCCAGGCAGTTTCACCGACGTCGCCGGCTCCGAAGGCGTGAATCCAGCCACGGCGGAAAAGGGCAACCCGGTCGATTTCAGGGTTGCCAGGAACGACACCGGTGCACCAATCGCTAGGTGGTGCTTTCGGGCCACGTCGACGTCCATCGTGCGAGCGCTGACGGCAACGGCGCCAAGTTCGTTCAGCCACGACATGTAAGCCAACGTTCCAACGAGCACCAGGCCAGCCTGGAATGCGCCCTCGTTGTGCAGCTCGAGCAACACTCGGGCGGTGAGCTTGTCGGCGACCTGGAAGCCAAGCTTTCGAAGCGTCGGCACCTGGCGAGAGACCCACTCGGAGAACTGGATCTGCTCCCGCATGGCATGCAGGACGGCATCGTCCCCAGCCTTGCCGACAAGATCCTCCCTTTGTTTTCCCGGGGGAAAGTAATACACGCGGTACCAATACGAATAGCCGGTGCCCTCGCGCAGCACGAGCGTGCCCGGGGTTCCGGGCAGGAGGCGACCGGCAGCGCGCGCGCGCTCCCGCACCTCGGCGTACTGCGTTTGGAAGGACAGCTCGTGCTTCGCAAGCAGAGCGGCCATGGTTACCCAACGTTTATACGATTTATTGGGTAAGTATATCAGCAAGCGCCTGATTACCCAATATTTAGAAAATTTGCTGGGTAAATGTGCCGGGTGCAACAACCGGCGAAGTTCAGATCCAGCGCTGCAGGCATGCCCATCCCATTCCGCCGAAGAGGCGTTCGCTGAAGTTACGGGTTGCTCGGCTCATAACCGACGCACGCGCCCCGGAACACCCATCTCGCATTCGAGCGCCGCACGATCCCAGCCTGCGGTCTCGGCGGCTGCTTCATAGGTCCTCGACAGGAACTTGAGCAGCAAGGCGTCGGGGTCGCCGGCAGCACGGAGTGCGTCGTACGGCAGGATGAACTCTCCCAGGTTTGTGTCAAAGTAAGCGCCCGGTGGTACGGGTCGATCACGGAAGCCCGCCGGTTCGGGATACGCATAGGAGAAGAAAGCTGCGCGCGGGAAAGCATCGTTACCCGGCCAGAAGCCGGCGCTGCTCACCTCATGCGAATAGGCCTCACGCGTAACCGCGTCCGGCAGACCGCGTATGCCGCCCCGATGGCGCGGAGCCCTCCGCCCGGAGAAACGTGTGACCGCAAGGTCGAAACTACCCCAGAAGAAATGAACGGGGCTCACTTTGCCGACAAAGCCGCTACGGAAGAGCTTGAAGATGCGATCTGCCTGCACCAGCGCTCGCCAGAACGCGTGGGCCGCCTCGGCATCATAAGAACGGTGCACTTGATCAATCGAAAAGGGAATCGGACTGTCCACCTCGTTCGGCATCTCGTTTATTGCAGCGGCGACACCGATGGCGCTAAGGAGATCCATGACCCCACGATAGAAGTCGGCGACACTTTGCGCCTCGAGCGGAAGCTTGCGTTCCTCACCCCGGCTGATACGGGCAATCAGGTGGTGCCTCAGGAAATCGAACTCGATATCCAGGACTTCGTTACCGACTGGAATCGGTGACGTGGTCAGGCCGCGCGCCGTCACATAGAGCGGTACGTGCCAGCCGTGGTTGATCCACGGGCTCAGCACCAGCCGAACCTTGCCGACAATTTGGGTCCAGAGCTGCAAAGTTGCGGCGGTGTCGCGCCAAGCCGGATACGAAAGATCGGGCCAAATGCTGGCAGCACTGTTCATCGAACTGCTCCAATCGAGGTCGCGCCGCAGGCCAGAGAAGCGTTCGTGCAATCCATGACGCTCATCGGAACTGTGTCTCTCGAACCTGCGCCAATGAACGGCGCCTTCGCCCTAGCCCAGGGCAATTCGAATCCGCCGGTTGCGCCGTCCCTTGTTTTCTATCTTGACCAGGCGAATGGGCCGTGATTCACCGGTGTTGGACAGATGGGTGCCCCCGCATGCCTGCCGATCCAAGTCGCCGATCTCGACGATTCGGTAGCGGCCATCTGGCGTCGGTGGCGGTGTCACTGACAGGGAGCGCAGCAGCCCGGGCGTGGCCTGAGCTTCGTTTGTTGGTATGTAGACCGCCCGCACAGGCATGGCCTGGCGGATCACGTCATTGATCTCGGGTTCGATTGCGCGCAGGAGGTTGTTGTCCACATCGGGCAGGTCGAAATCCATACGCGCGGTGCCATCGCCGTTGATCTGTGCGCCGGTAACGAGCGCGCCCTCGAACCTTCGAAACACCAGGGCGTTCATGATGTGCGTGGCTGTATGCAGCTGAGCGAGGACGGACCGTCGAGCGGCATCGACCTTCACGCGCGCGGCGCCGGTTGGTACCAGCGCTTCGCTATCCAGCATGTGCCAGTAGAGTCCGTCTTCGTCGCGCACGTCAATGATGCGGCACTGGCCGCCTCCGTACTCGAGGATGGCGTGGTCCGACTCCTGACCGCCACCGCCCGGATGGAGCGCCGATCTTGCCAAGCGCGCGGCACCCGGTCGGCTGTCGATTATCTGTGTCTCGTGTTCGAACAGATCGGGCTGTTCGTGGCAAAGATAAACGGCCATGCGCAGGTCCTCCAATCTCGCTGATTTTCCTCGATCTTGTCGGGCCTCGTGCCCTAGCCCACGAGCATTCGCTAAGGCCGAACCGCCGAAAGGTCCACCATGGCCTCGGGCGATCTGACGCCGCTGTCTGCCGGCATATCCATTTGAATTGCAACCGCTCGTCCCGGCCGGTCTAGACCCGGTTCAGACAGACAATCGCGCACGAGACAGGGGCGGCGTTGCTATCTATTGCGCCCACCGAAGTAGTAGCCCGTGATGCTCCCGATGAGCGTGGCGGCGAAGGCCAGAACTTCGGTGAAGTGATCAGCGCCCGCGAAGAACCACGCCAGGCCCAAAGCGGTGTAGACAATCAGCAAAGCAAAAACCGGGGCAATGAGATTGCGCAGGCGCGCCGTCCTGGGCTCTACCGCTCCGTAACCGCGACAGACGCTGCAAACAAGCCCGGTCGACGTCTCACCTTCTATCCTGTTCTTCTTAATACAGACTGCGCAGCTATCGCCCGCGTTACCGTTCCGACACGTGCCGGTGCCGCCGCAATGTGCGCAAGGAAGAAACCCCGGCGTTTGCATCTCTGGCATGGCAGCGTAGTAATCGATCTCCGAGGCGGCGGCTTAGTCAAGTGCCGTTGCAACGCTACCCCGAGCCTCTCTATCCGTGTTGATACTGTTCAGGACACTTTCCGTGCGGGTGCACCGCTCACCCTGGCCGGCAGGCGCCGCCGGCCGTTGCTGACCCTTTCGGACGCACTCAATCCGGATCGAGATTGCACTCCCGTAAGGGAACCACGCGCGTCTTTTTCACGAGTTTGTGGCCGAGATAAAGCATCAAGAAAAACGGAACAACCCCGTAGCCGCTGATGAAATCGAACCAGGAGAAAACCGGCTGCAAGAAGATGTCGATATTGGCGCCAAACAGGACGATCAGGAACAGAGCCACCGCGATCCAGGGACCGAATGGATAGAAGCGCGAGCGGAACTTCAGCTCTTCCGTGCGCCGCCCCTGGGCCACCCAGGCCTTGCGAAATCGCAAATGGCACAGCGCGATACCGAGCCAGATCAGAAAACCCGTTAGGCTCGAGAAGTTGTACAGCACTTGGTAGATCTTCTGGCCGCCGACGGCATTGGAGAGGAAGGCCAGAGCACCCACGAGGCCGGTTGCCCACACCGCCGCCACCGGCACCTGGTGCCGGTTCACCTTGCCGAACCACCCGGGGGCCTTGCCGCTGAGCGACATCGCATACAGCATGCGCGACGACACATACAAGGAGGAATTCCCACAGGACAGAACGGACGAGAGGATGACGAAATTCATCACGTTGGCCGCGTAAAAGCCGAATTTCGGAATGCGCTGGAAGACGATCGTGAAGGGCGAGAAGGCGATGCTCTCCTCGCCGTGCAGAAGGTTCGGGTCGGTGAACGGTATCAGCGTGCCGGCTACGAAAATCGAGCCGATATAGAACATCAGGATGCGCCAGAAGACATTTCGGATCGCGATCGGCACGCACTTGCCCGGATCCGTTGTCTCGGCCGCAGCCAGGCCCACGCCTTCCGTGCCCTGGAAGGAGAAGCCGGCGACAAGAAACACGAGCAACACGGCGGGCAGGCCTCCCACGAAGGGCGCATGCAGCCCCGTCTGCGGACTTGTGAGCGCCCAGTTCTGGAACCCAACCGCCCGGCCTCCCAGCAATCCGAAGATCATCAACGCGCCCACCGCGATGAAGATGATGACCGTCACAACCTTGATGCCGGAGAACCAGTACTCGGCTTCGGCATACGCCTTGACGGACAGCAGGTTCAGGGTCATCAGCAACGCGAAGAACCCCATCGCCCAAACAGTCGTGTTGGTGCCGGGAAACCAGAATTGAACGATCAGGGCGCCGGCGACGAACTCCGCCGCCAGGGTAATGCCCCAGCTGAACCAGTAGTTCCAGCCGAAGGCAAAGCCGAGCGAAGGATCGATAAAACGCTCGGCGTAGGCTTCGAACGCGCCGGGTATGGGCAACTGCGTCGCCATCTCGCCCAGGGACTGCATCATGCAGTACACCGCCAGGCCCATCAGCGAGTAGGCCAGCAATGCGCCACCCGGACCTGCCTGCGAAATCGCGGCGCCGCTGGCGAAGAACAACCCGGTGCCGATCGCACCCCCGATGGCAATCATGCCCAGTTGGCGCTGCCCTATGCCACGCCGCAGACCTTCGGGATCGCAATGATTCGTACCCTTGGCGCCTTGCCCATCCGAGAAGCCCGAATGGAAGGAACGGGTATTTTCGTCTTGCGATAAGTTCGCCCGGCTCAATTCGCCCCACCTGGAGGTCTCGCTGGAAGCAACTTTCCCCGACTTCCGCTTCGCGCGGACCTAGCGTCGCGCCATCTTCGGCCGGGACCCATCAGCCGATACGCCGCAGCAGATTGCGACGGTTGCATCAGCCGCAAAAATCGATCAAGGAAAGATTCCAGCTTTGTAGTCGCTGAGGATTTCGCCCGCGGCACGCGCTCCCTCTTCCGCTCCGCCCTCCATAAAGCCTTGAAAGTTGATCGAGCAATGCTCGCCAGCAAAGTGACACTTCGCCGAGCGTTCCCTCTCTGACCCACTAAAGAGGGTGTATTGCCCGACCTTCCAATACGAGTAAGAGCCCAGCAAATACGGATTCCCGGCTGGAAAGTCCAGAGTTGCCCTCCCGTTCCAGTGTTTCGTAATGCCAGGAAATATGGGTTCAAGCTGTCTCAGGAAACTCGTCGCATACTTCTGAACCATGGAAGGATCGTTCGGATCTCCGGTGAAGGACGCGCCAATGTTGCCTCCGGTGTAATCCACAAGGATGCCGGTTCCACCGTCTTGGGCGCGGCTGACATCCCAAGTGTTTTGATAGCCGGTGTCCGCATAAGTCGTCCCGGTGCTAATGCCCCAAGGCCCGGAGCCATTCCACAGTCGGGTATCGAATTGGAGGTGCAGCTTGCTATTTGTGCCGTAGCCCAGTTGTTGAATGCCGGTCACCTTTACCCCGTTAAAGCCCGCGAGGGAATAGTCAAGATTACGCAGCACTGAAAATGGAATGGCCATGATGACCCGATCTGCCACGACATCAAAGCTCGAACGTCCCGACGTGAACGAAAGCGTGTAGCTCCCGTCGCCGTTTTTCGCGATTGCCGTCAATGAAGTATTAAGGTCGATCGTTACTGCTGGGCTCGTCGTCTGCAGCGAGGAGGCGATCGCCTTGGGTAACTGCTCATTTCCGCCGCGTATGTGATACCGCTCGTCGGATCGTCCAAATATGCGAAAGTTGCCGGGGATTGGCTGATAAGCCAGCAAGTAAATAAGGTTCAAGGAACTCTGAACGTTGGTTTCAGCACCGTATTCGATATTGTAGGCAGCATCAAGAAGTTGACCCATGCTGAGTCGGTGGCCGCCGGGAACTCGAGACTCAATCCAGTCGTATACGCTCAGATGATCCAGGCCATATCCTGACGAGTTGTAGCTGTTGTAGAGGGTTGGAAAGCTGGCAGCGGTCAGGTCTTTCTTCACTGCGTTGTAGACGGAATTGAAGTCCACATTGGCCTGGCTTCGCGTGTAATACTGCTTGAAGAAATAATACGTCTCGGTGGATTGAAGCGGTTCGGCAGCTGCGATATCGTCCACAGCGAGGCCGAACCGCTTGGCCAGGGAAAGAATCACCTTGTGTCTGCTATCGATAAGTTCTCCGCAGTGTTCGCTCACTTGGCCATTTACCCAGGAACTGGTGTCCGAATGCATGCGCCCGCCGACACGCCCTGAGCCTTCATAAATCGTCGAGCTGTAGCCGGCGTCCTGCAGCGTGAGGGCCGCGTTGAGCCCAGCGATTCCCCCGCCCACGATCGCTATCCTCGGAGCAGTGGCCGCAAAAACCCTCGCGGGAGGCGCGATCATCGCAAAGGCCAGAGACGCGCCTCCGGCTTTTATCAGTTCTCGCCGCGCCGCATCACGGCGAATGCGTTCCTGCTGAACTTGTACGACCGAGCGTCCAGTCTTCTCGGCCGCGCCGAATTCCCCATACAACTGCTGGAGGCTGGTCAAAAGGCTTGTTCGGGCCACGAGAATTCTCCTGAAAAGGACCTACATCGGCGGCATTGAATAAGCAGCCAGCGCGTCAACAACGAATCGCATTGCCAGAAAGTCTGCATGAGCAGTGGCAGAGTGTTAACCCCAACCAATCATGATTGATCAGGGAAGGCCAGTCAATTTCATTTTTAGTTCCACGATCAAGTGAGGCGGCTAGATCGACGTATGACTTGCCCGATCAGCGTACGAGGACGTTCGTAAATTGCCACGGATCGTCGAGATCCCCCGGCTCGGCAAACAAGGGACTTCTCGCCTTCAGCGGCGTCCAATCGCCCCAAACGCCAACCATTTCACCCAGGTACGGACGAGCCAAGACGAGTGCACGTTCGAAATCTGCGTCCTCAGGTTCGACTACGCCACAACCATCGTGCTCCAGAACCCAAACCATCCCGGCGAGAATGCCGGCAGCCGTCTGCAGCGTCGTCGCGTTATTGAACGGCGC
>VBCK01000279.1 GCA_005882215.1 Betaproteobacteria bacterium
TTCCGCGCGCGGGTGCTGGTCGAGCTGGGCTTCCCACGTCTCGGGCGCACCCGTCAGCGACCAGACGTGCAACTGCCACCGCCGCCGCGTACGCAGCTGGATGGGGCGCCCGCCCTGCAGCAGCGGCGTGGCCGCCTCACCCATGTAGACGCTGTTCTTCTCCGCAAAATACTGCTCGAGTACGTTCAGCATGCCGGCGCGTGCGACCGGGTCCGCATCCGGCGTCACGATCGTCGCGAAGTGCAGCGTGGTGTCGGTTGCGCCCGGCACGCGCACGCTCGACAGGTGCCGAAGATAGGCGATCAGATCGCGCATCGCCGGGTCGTCCAGGTCGTAACGCGGCATCAGGTAATCGAGCGGGTAGCCCCCGGCACCGATGCCATCGCGAATCGCGCCCGCCAGCGTCGTTTCGTCGTATGCGCTGCGATCGGGTGGCGTCGGCAACATCTGCGTGGCGCCTTCATGCATAGGGCTGTCGCGCGAGATCCGCTGGCCCGGGCGAAACAGAAAGTGCCCGGAGATCGGGGGGATCACGATCTTGCCCTCGACCATCCCCAGGCCGCTGCGACGGTGGCACTGCACGCACGCCGCGTCCTGTCCCTGCAGCGGTGGCGCGCCCTGGCGCTCGCCGCGCAGAAGCTCGCCCGACGACAGTCGCCCCTGCCGGTAGATTCCCTCTCCACGAACCTCAGCTTCGAGGGCGTTGTCTCCTGCCCCCGGTGGCAGCTTCGGCACCGAAAAGCTGGAGGATGGGGAACGAGGGGTGGCTGCCGGCTCCGGGACAGCGGCCGCGCCGCACAGCAGCAGCGCCGCAGCCGCGGCTAGTGCCCGCACTCGTGGCCTCAGGGAACCGTCCAGTCGCTGTCGGCCGCGAGCCGCGTGCCGCCGGGATCGGCGAAGTTCACGATGTAGCCGCCCTTGGATGCGAAATGCTGGTTCCATCCGAGCGCCAGGCGCGGGTAGTACCCGGTGTTGATCAGCCGCCGCTCGATCGACGACTGAAGCAGTTCGACCAGCAAGGGTTGGGAAAAGTTATCCGCCATGTGGCTCAAGGTTTCGGCCAACAACCCGCAGGCGAGATAGGTGTCTGCCTGAACCGGTTCGTCGACCACCGGGATGTGCTGGATCGAAAACCAGCTCAGCGGATAACGCAGGCGCAGCGCGCGGGGCTCCGGCAGGTCGACGGGGTAGGCCATTTCCACCCGGCTGCGCCAGGCGTCGGGCAGCGCGGCGTGCTCAAGGCCGGCCATCGTTCCCGAAACATACACGGTGGCGGCAGCGGACTGCGCGCCACCGAGCGCCGACAGATCATCGGCTCGCAGCCACAACACCAGCGGATCGGCGCCGGACGCGCCGCGCAGCGACTCGGGTACCTCCCATGCCTGGCCGCGCGCCGGCAGGGCCAGGTTGCGCACGACCACGCCGCGTCCTTTCAACGTCGACGCCAGAGCCGAAGCGGCCGCCTCGCCGCTGTCGCCCATGCGGTAAACCTGAACCACGGTGGCCGCTGCATGTTGCGCGGACTGCCCGATCGCACGGGCGATCAGGTCCGCTTCCAGCACCACTCCCCTGGAGAAGTACAGCGAATAGAAATCCCGGCTGTTGTCGACCGGCACTTCGACGTTCGGAAACAGGCACGGCAGCTGCTCCTTCTCGCAAAAGCGCTCGATCGGCGCCCAGTTCGCCCCTCCCAGCCCCGAAAGCACCGCCAGCACGGGCTCCTGGGCGAAGTGCTGCTCGAGCTCAGCCTGCCAGGACGAATCCGGTCCGGTGAGTTCCCACACATGCAGCTTCCAGAGCCGGTGGGACATGAACATGCTCTTGGCGTACTCGGTCTTGCCGGAGGTCCGCATCTGCTTGCTGTTGCCGATCGGAAACCGGTTCTTCTCGGCGAAGTAATGCTGCATCACGTCGAGCATGGCGCCCCGCTTGGCCGAGTCCGCATCGGGCGTGATGATGGTGGCGAAATGCAGCTCGCTATCGGTAACACCGGGCGGAGGTCGCGTGCCGAGCTGCTTCAGATATTCGATCAGCGCCGACATGTCCGCATCGCCGAGCTTGATGTGCGGCTTCAGGTAGGTCAGCGGCTTGCCGCGGGAGTCGAGGCCTTCCCGGATGGCCCGGGCCAGCGTGGCGTCCGTATAGGGGTCGCGGTTGCCGTGCATCCACTCGAGGTACGGCAGGATCGGCTCGTCGGTCGTGGCGCCTCGCGCGTGGTACAGATAAAGCCCCGTGATCGGCGGCACCGTGTTCGTGTTGTTATAGCCTTCGGACGTGCCCAGACCGCTGCGCTGGTGACAGTTCACGCAGGCGGCTTGCGCGCCCTTCACCGTCACGCCGCCGGCAGGTCGGACGCCTGCCAGCGGCTCGCCCGAGCCCAGCACACCGTGCAGGTAGATCGACTCGCCGACGCTCGCAGGCGCTGCAGCCGCCGGGAGCGCCCCCGCGAGCAGCGCAAAGCCGGCGGCAAGGAACCGCTCGCAACGGTTTCGAATCACGGCGCCCCGCTACTTCGTCCCGGACTCGGGACCCGGAGCCGGCGCGGCTTGCGGGGCAGCCGGGCCGGTCGAGGTCCGGCCGACCGCCCACTCGGGAGGAAGACCCGCCGCGCCCGCGCTGCGGCGGGATTTCGCGCCCGGCTGCGTGAAGATGCGGTCGGCCAGCGGCGGATTCAGCGCGACCCGCTCGATCACCATCCGGTCGGGGGTCTGTCCCGATGCAGACGCCGTCTCGATCACGGCCGGAATCTGCAGGCCCTCGACCGTCTGGTAACCGCGATAGAAGATCGTAACGGTCGAGGGTGTCCCTGGCGCCCCGTACGAGGGGCGCTCGTACTTGATATCGAGAAAGGTCTGCGCGTCGATCCAGACATGGTCCGTCTCGCCCG
>VBCK01000208.1 GCA_005882215.1 Betaproteobacteria bacterium
TGGTGCGCTGCCTGGAAAACGAGGGCGTGGAGTACGTTTTCGGCATCCCGGGGGAAGAGAACATCCACATCATGGATGCGCTTTCGCAGAGCCGCATCCGTTTCGTCACCACGCGCCACGAGCAAGGCGCGGCTTTCATGGCGGACGTGTACGGCCGCCTCACAGGCCGCGCCGGCGTGTGCCTGGCCACCCTGGGACCGGGCGCCACCAACCTGATCACCGGTGTGGCCGACGCCAATATGGACCGGGCGCCGTTGGTAGCCATCGCCGGGCAGGCGGCAACGACCCGCATGCACAAGGAGAGCCATCAAGTGCTGGATCTGGCTGCCCTGTTCAGGCAGTGCACCAAGTTCAGCGCCCAAGTGTTGGAACCGGAGATCGTGCCCGAAGTGGTGCGCAAGGCGTTCAAGCTGGCTCAGACGGAAAAGCCCGGCGCGAGCTTCATCGAGGTGCCTGAGAATGTCGCGCAGATGGCCGCTGAGGACCTCGCGCCGCTCAAGGTTCAAGCACCCGCGATACCGGACGCGCCGCAAAGCAAGGTCGAACAGGTCGCGCGGCTGATTGACGAGGCCGCGGCGCCCTTGGTACTGGTGGGTAACGGCGTCATCCGGCAGCACGCCTCCGACGCCGTAGTGAAATTCATAGAGCGGCTCAACCTGCCGGCGGCCACCACCTTCATGGCGAAGGGCGTGGTGCCATTTTCGCATCCGCTATTCCTGGGCACGATCGGCCTGCAGGCGAGGGATCCCGTGGCCTTCGGTCTGGACAGCGCTGACCTGGTGCTGTGCATCGGCTACGACATGGTGGAGTACGCCCCGGCTCGTTGGAATCCGGGGCGCAACAAGCGCATCGTAAACATCGACTCTGCACCGGCGGAAGTCGATGCGCACTACATGCTGGCGGCCGGCATCGTGGGCGACATTGGCGATGCTTTAAGCCGCATTTCAGATCGGGCCAAGACCAAGCCTGATGGAGCGGGTAAGCGGCTGCATTCCAGTCTGGTCCAAGCGGTCCAACAAAGCGCGGATGACCCGGCCTTTCCGCTGAAACCGCAGCGCGTGATCGCCGACCTGCGCCGCGCGATGGCGGACGAGGATGTGCTGGTGTGCGACGTGGGTGCGCATAAGTTATGGGTCGCGCGCCTGTTCCAGGCCGAGCGCCCCAACACCTGCATCATCTCCAACGGCTTTGCCGCCATGGGCATCGCGCTGCCGGGTGCGGTCGCCGCGAAGCTGGCTCTGCCCGAGCGGCGAGCGGTAGCGGTGAGCGGCGACGGTGGCTTTCTAATGAATTCGCAAGAGCTCGAAACGGCCGTGCGACTGGGCGTTGCAATAACCGTGCTGGTGCTGCGCGACGGCAAGTACGGCGTGATCCAACACCATATGGACACGCGCCTTGGGCGTCACTTCGGTGTGGACTTCGGCAATCCGGATTTTGTCGCTTACGCCGAAAGCTTCGGCATGCGGGGCTATCGGGTCGAACGCGCCGACGAACTGCTGCCCGCGCTGCGATCCAGCCTCGAAAGCGGCGCGCCGTCACTCATCGACTGCCCCATCGATTACCGGGAGAACGAAAAGCTGAGCCAGGCGTTGGGAGAGGTGATCTGCCAGGGCTGATAGGCGAGGCGGTGCGGCGACGGCGACACGCAGCCCTTTCCACTCGCGAAGATCCGACCCCAGCGCAGCCGGATCACGGGTCACACTGAAACGACGGCTTCGCCGTGCCCGCTACCAGCTCTCGGTAACGCTTCAAGTTGGCATCGAAGCCCTCGCTGATACGCTCCATCCCGGCGAGAATACGGTGAATGGCGCGCCCCGCCTGATCCCGCAGCGCCGCGTTGTTGTCGAGATTGCGCTTCAGTTCGTCCGGCATCTGGCCCTTCAGGTAGAACTCCGCTTCGTCCTCCAAGTGCTTGCGGTCCGCCTTCAGTTGCTTGAGCTTCTGATTTTGCTGGTCGATCAGCGTTTTCTCATTCGCCAGGGCATGGTCACGAGCCGCCAGCAGATCGTCCTCGGTCGGATAGGTCCCCAGCAGCGATCGATCCTTGCGAGCCTGCTCCTGGTTTTGCTTCGCACACTCGTCTCGCTTCCTGTCGCTCTCTTCTTTGCGCCTCTTCTGCTCCGGTGTCATGGGCGCCGGGATCACGCGCTTGAGCGATCCGTCTGGGTTCAGCTCTCGAATCTCGACGTCCTTGCACTCGGAGGGCAGGTCGTCGCGGTAGATCGTTGTGCCGCCCGGCGGCTTGCACGTGAACCCGCACCAAGCCGTGACCGGCAGCACGGACAGCGCGGCAGCAAGGACGCAACTCTGGAGACGGGAGAGACGAGACATCCGGGAAGATTGTCCGTCAAAACGGTTACTGCAGACCAACGGCAGCTCCGGAGCCGGATTGCCCTTATGGTGATTGGGCTCCCGCGCGCAAGGCTCGCGTCGCTCACGCGGGGTTCAGCGATTCGATTTCGTGGGCGACCACGCCGTCCAGGGTCCCTCCGTGCTGCTTCCACGGCTCTTTCTGAAGCGCGTGCATTCCATCGCGATAGCCGGCCTCGCGCCGAAGCGCGATGCCATCGCGGGTGAAATCGATGTCGCTCGTAATGTCGTCATTGGGCAATCGCGGCGCTGTCAGGCGCACCACATGCATCACGGTCGAACAACCCCAGGCGGCCAGCGAGCGGCAAGGCTCCGAATCGCGAATCGAGTCCGGCAGCAGTTGCTCGAGCTCGCGGACCACGTGTCGCAGGCGGTGAATCTGAGTCTGCCGCATCAGGTGGCTGTCGAACCTGCTCGCGTACTGGATCTCCTTCTGCCGGGACTGAACGTCCCACAGGGACTTCGGCTCCGGGCCCGACGGATTCCAAAGGTTGACCGAGAAGATCACCGAGTCGCGGCGCGGACTGTCGTCCAGCACTGCTTCGATCGGCGTGTTCGAGAAAATTCCCCCGTCCCAATACGGCTCGTCGTGTATCCGGATGGCGGGAAACGCAGGCGGTAGTGCGCCGGAGGCCAGAACGTGATCGGGGCCGAGTCGCTCCTTGCGGCTGTCGAAGTAATGCATCCGGCCGGTACGAGCGCTGACTGCGCCCACCGTGAGACGGGTTTTGGCCTGGGCCAGGTAGTCAAAGTCGACCAGTTGGTCCAGCGTTCCGCGCAGCCCGCGCGTCAGGTAATACGAGGCCTGTTCGATGCCGACCTCCGCCATCGGACCCCAGCCGGCGAGGGGATTCGGCTCGAAAAATCCCGAGATGCCGAGTGCCACGGTTCGAAGATTGGTCAAGCCTTCCCAGAATCGCGCCACCGGACCCTGATGCCTGATCCCGTAGATCGCCATCCGGTCCCAGAATTCGCTCAGCCGCGCCCAGCGCTGCTCGAACGGGTTGCCGGCGATGATCGCCGCGTTGATCGCGCCGATCGACGTCCCGATGATCCAGTCGGGTTCCAGACCGCTCTCGTGCAAAGCCTGGTACACGCCCAGCTGATAGGCGCCCAGCGCGCCGCCGCCCTGTTGCACCAGAACGATCTGACCGGGAATCATGTCCCGGCGCACGACTGCTGTCGAAACGGATGCGTCGGCGTTCGCCACCGGTGTGCCCTCCCCAGACGTTGTGCGTGCTTGGTCGCGCCGGCAGGCCCTGGTCTTACGCGTCTTGCCTGCCAGGACCCAATTTTTCCAGTGTACGGATTCCCGCCGTCCGGCCGCACGTTTGACACCAGGGGCGCAGGCGGCTCAGAATGGTCGCTGCTCCGGGGTGCACGCGCCGCGTGCTGAGACGGTGAATCCGAACCCGCGAACTTGATCCGGTTTGTACCGGCGGAAGAAGAGCCGTTGAAACCTCGCAGGGCTCGTAAGCGAGCCAATGCGTCGGGACGACCTTCGGAGCACCTGATGGCGACGAGGAGTCTCGACGATGAACGCACACGAGCCGAAGCTGATCGAATCCCTCGCGTTGACGCGCGAGCCTCTGCCGGCTTCCCGTAAGGACTGGATCGCGGGCTCGCGCGCCGATTTGCGCGTCCCGGTCCGCGAGGTGCGGCTCACCAACGGCGAGACCGTGGCCCTGTACGACACGTCGGGTCCATATTCCGATCCCACCGTGTCGATCGACGTCAAGCGCGGTCTGCCCGACCTGCGCGCTGCGTGGACCGCCGACCGGGGCGACACCGAAAGCTACGACGGGCGAGCGGCCCGAGCGCTCGACGATGGTGCGAAGAACGAGCAGGGCGGCGCCGAGCGCATCGCGAAGCTGCGCGCGGAGGCCGCGGCGCTGCAGCGGCGCCCGCGCCGCGCCAAGTCGGGACGCGCCGTCACGCAGATGCACTACGCGCGGCGCGGCATCGTGACGCCCGAAATGGAGTTCGTTGCGCTGCGCGAGAACGGCCGGCGCGAGTGGATCGGCGAGTATCTGTCCGACGCCGCGCGCGAGCAGCGGCTGGCCGGCGACGCGATGGGGGCGCAGCTTCCGGACGGCCCGATCACGCCCGAGTTCGTGCGCCAGGAGGTCGCGCGCGGACGGGCCATCATTCCGGCCAACATCAATCACCTCGAGCTGGAGCCGATGGCGATCGGTCGCAATTTCCTGGTCAAGATCAACGCCAACATCGGCAACTCGGCGGTGACCTCCAGCATCGACGAGGAGGTCGAAAAGCTCGTCTGGTCGATCCGCTGGGGCGCCGACACCGTGATGGATCTGTCGACCGGAAAGTACATCCACACGACGCGCGACTGGATCATCCGCAACTCGCCGGTGCCGATCGGCACGGTGCCGATCTACCAGGCCCTCGAGAAGGTGGGAGGCGTCGCCGAGGATCTGACCTGGCCGATCTTTCGCGACACGCTGATCGAGCAGGCCGAGCAAGGAGTCGACTACTTCACGATCCATGCCGGTGTGCGTCTGCCGTTCATCCCGCTGACGGTGAACCGGCGCACCGGGATCGTATCGCGCGGCGGCTCGATACTGGCCAAATGGTGCATCTCGCATCACCAGGAAAACTTCCTGTACACGCACTTCGAAGAGATCTGCGAGATCATGAAGGCCTACGACGTCAGTTTTTCACTCGGCGACGGCCTGCGGCCCGGGTCGGTGGCGGACGCCAACGACGAGGCGCAGTTCGCCGAGCTGCGAACGCTGGGCGAGCTGACGCAGATCGCGTGGAAGCACGATGTGCAGACGATGATCGAGGGCCCGGGGCACGTGCCGATGCATTTGATCCGGGCCAACATGGACGAGCAGCTGAAGCACTGCGACGAGGCGCCGTTCTACACCCTGGGGCCGCTGACGACCGACATCGCGCCCGGCTACGACCATATCACCTCCGCCATCGGCGCGGCGATGATCGGCTGGTTCGGCACCGCGATGCTGTGCTACGTGACGCCCAAGGAGCACCTGGGCCTGCCGGATCGCGACGACGTGAAGCAGGGCATCATCGCGTACAAGATAGCGGCGCATGCGGCCGACGTCGCCAAGGGCCACCCCGGGGCGCGCGCGCGCGACGACGCGCTGTCGGCGGCGCGCTTCGAGTTCCGCTGGCACGACCAGTTCAACCTGTCGCTGGACCCGGAGACCGCGCGCGATTTTCACGACGAGACGCTGCCCAAGGAAAGCGGCAAGGTCGCGCACTTCTGCTCGATGTGCGGGCCCAAATTCTGCTCGATGAAGATCTCGCAGGAGCTGCGCGATCTGGCGGCGAGCCAGACACTGGCCGATCCGGAGGCGATTCGGCAAGGGATGGCGGCCAAATCGGCCGAGTTCAGGGCGGCCGGCGGCGAGATCTACGTTCCGATCAAGGCGGCCGGCTGATCCTTCTGGAATGGTTGCGAACCGTTTCCCCACGGGGTGAGGGCGAACTGAGATGGCGTCGATCGGAATTGCCGGAGCGGGCCTGTTGGGTCGCCTGCTGGCCTGGCGCCTGACCGGCGCCGGCCATCGGGTCGCGGTGTTCGACCCGGCGCAGGGGCCTGCACCGCGGTTCGACGGGCACGACGCGGCGGCCTTCACCGCGGCCGGGATGCTGAGCCCGGTGGCGGAGCTGGAAAATGCCTCTGGCGGAGTCGCGCGCGTGGGCCTGCGGTCGATTGCGCTGTGGCGCCAGATCGTCGCTGCCCTGCCGGGCCGACCGTTTTTCGCCCAGCGAGGCAGCCTGTTGCTCGCGCACCGGTCCGACCTGGGCGCCGCCGAGAGAGTCCTCGCGCGGCTGCGCAAGGCGGCCGAACCGGGCCTCGTGGCCGAAGCGCTGGAACAGGAGCGGCTGCGCGCGCTCGAACCCGCGCTGTGCGGGATCGCGCATGCCTGGTATCTGGCCGGCGAGGCCCACCTCGACGCGGTCGGCGTGATGGCGGCCTTGTATGAAGGCGCGCTCGGTGCGCGCTGGCACTTTGGCGCAGCGGTGCAGGAGCTCGAGCCGCGCAGGCTGCGCCTCGCGGCAGGGGGCTGGCAGCGCTTCGACACCGTGTTCGATGTGCGCGGCGTAGGGGCGCGGCCCGACCTGCCGGTGCGAGGTGTCCGCGGGGAAACGGTGTGGTTGCACGCGCCCGGACTGAGCCTGACGCGGCCGCTGCGCCTGCTGCATCCCAGGCACCGCGTTTACATAGTGCCGCGGCCGGGCGACGTCCTGATCCTCGGCGCCAGCCAGGTCGAAAGCGAAGACCGCTCGCCGGTGTCGCTGAAGACCGCAGTCGAACTGATGACCGCGGCGCACAGCGTGCTGCCGCAGCTGTCCGAGGCGAGGATCGTCAGACTCGACCGCAATCTGCGTCCCGCGCTGCCCGATCACGAGCCCCGCACGGACATCCAGGACGGGCTGGTGCGAATCAACGGGCTGTTCCGGCACGGCTGGCTGCTGGCGCCGGCACTGGCCGACGACGCGCTCGCAACCACGAAGCTGGCTGCGGCCCCGGAGCCGCGGCACGAATCGACGCCGGTATGAATGCTCCGATCAGGATCGCGCTCGATGGCAAGGACCGCGAAATCGCCAGCGGCACGACGTTGGCGGCGCTGGTTGCGACATTGGGATTCGGGCCCGCCGCGGTCGGCACGGCGGTCAACGGTCGATTCGTCGCGCGCGGGCTGCGTGAGGGGCTTCAGTTGCAGGCCGGCGACTCGGTCCTGCTGTTCCAACCGATCGCGGGCGGCTGAGCACGCCGCGAGGAGGAAATCGATGCATCGGGAACCGCTTGTGGACGGCGACGGCTGGACCGTCGGCGGCGTTGCGCTGCGCAGCCGCCTGCTGCTGGGCACGGCCGGCTATCCGTCACCCAGCGTGCTGCGCGATGCGATTCGCGCTTCGGAAACGCAGGTCGTCACCGTCGGGCTGAAACGTACGCTGGCGTCCGGCACCGACAACGGCTTTGTCGCGATCGTGCGCGAGGCGCTCGCTGAACGGGATGCCCGGCTGCTGCCCAATACGGCGGGCTGCCGCAGCGCGCGCGAGGCGATCGAGCTGGCGATGATGGCGCGCGAGCTGTACGAAACAGCCTGGATCAAGCTCGAAGTCGTCGGCGACGAGTACACGCTGCAGCCCGATCCGGTCGAGCTGGTCGAGGCAGCGCGCGTGCTCGCGCGCGCGGGCTTTGTCGTCTGGCCGTATTGCACCGAGGACCTGGTGACCTGCCGCCGCCTGCTGGACGTCGGATGCGCGCTGCTGATGCCATGGGGCGCGCCGATCGGCTCCGGCCAGGGCCTGGCGAACCCGCTTGCCTTGCGCGCGCTGCGCGCGCGTCTGCCGCAGGCGACCCTGATCGTCGACGCCGGGATCGGCGCACCGTCACACGCGGCGCAGGCGATGGAGCTCGGTTTCGATGCCGTGTTGCTGAACTCGGCCGTCGCGCTGTCCGCCGATCCGGTGCGGATGGCGCACGCGTTCTGCCATGCCGTGCAGGCCGGCCGCGAGGGCTGGCGCGCCGGACTGATTCCGACGCAGGATTTCGCCGTCGCCAGCACGCCGGTGGCCGGGCAGCCGGTCCTGCTGGACGGCGAACCGTGAGCAGCGTGCGGGTCCGCCCGATCGTCTGGAGCATCGCCGGCAACGACAGCGGCGGCGGCGCCGGCATCGCCGCCGACCTGCGCGCGGCGGGGGCATTCGGGGTGCACCTGTGTCCGGTGATCGCAGCGCTGACCGCACAGAACTCGCGCGCCGTCACGCGCGTCGAGCCGGTCGATCCTCGCATCCTGGAGGACCAGCTCGCTGCGCTGGAGCACGATATGCCGCCCGCCGCGATCAAGACGGGCCTGCTCGGAAGTGACGCGCTGGTGCAGGTCGTTGCCCGCTGGGTGGATCGGCTGCGTGCCCGGCGGGCCGTCGCGCTGGTGGTCGATCCGGTGCAAGCATCCAGTACCGGGACGGTCTTTGCGGACGAGGCCACGCTGAGCGCGATTCGTTCGCTGTTGCTGCCGCGGGCCGACCTGGTGACTCCGAATCGCTGTGAAGCCGCTGCCCTGGCCGGCATCGTCGACGACCCTGCGGCATTGGCGCGCGCCCTGCGCGCGGCTGGCGCGAGCGCCGCGGCCGTCACCGGCGGTGACGAAGGCGGCGAGCTGGCCGTGGACTGGATCGAGACCGAGCACGCCTGCGGCTGGCTCGCGTTGCCGCGCGTGGATACGGCGCACGTGCACGGCACCGGCTGCACGTTCGCGACCGCCGCGGCCGCCGCGCTCGCCCTCGGCTTCGTCGCGGCTGACGCGCTGGTGCTGGCGAAGATGGCCACCGCAAACGCGCTCAGGCAGGGGTATCCGGCCGGCGAGGGTGCGGGGCCGGTTGCAGCGGGGGCCGGATTCGCCGGCGATCCGGGCCTGCTGCCGACGCTCTCGTTCGACACGGAGCCGCCGCGCTGGGTGCCGGCGCGGCCGGTGGCCGATCATCGGATCGAGCTGTACGCGATCGTCGACAGCGCGGCGCGGGTGCGCCAGGTGCTCGCGGCCGGCATACGGACGGTGCAGCTGCGGATCAAGCACGCCGAGCTGCCTGCGCTGGAAGAGGAGATCCGGGCGAGCGTGGCCGCGTGCCGCGAGTGCGGAGCGCGCCTGTTCGTCAACGATCATTGGAAGCCGGCGGCCGAGCTGGGTGCCGACGGGGTGCACCTGGGTCAGCAGGACCTGGCCGCGCTCGGCGGGGCCGGCCGACGCGCGGTCGCCGATAGCGGTCTCGCGCTCGGCGTCAGCTCGCACAGCTTATGGGAGCTGGCGCGAGCGAAGGCTCTTTGCCCGGACTACATTGCCTGCGGGCCGGTCTGGCCGACCACGGCAAAGGCGATGCCGTGGCGCACGCAGGGTCTGGACAACCTTTCGTGGTGGTGCGCTGCGGCCGGCGCGCCGGTGGTCGCGATCGGCGGCATCCTCACGGCGCACCAGGTGCGGGCCGCCGCGTCGTGCGGCGCGCAGCTGGTGTGCGTGCTGCGGGGGCTCGGCGACACGCCCGTATCCACCGTGCCGTTCCTTCTGGACGCGCTGCACGCGGGCAGCACGGACACGCCGGTTGCTCCTCCCGCGTTGCCCCATCCGACGATTGCGCCACCGCCTCGATCCGGCACTACGAATCGCGCCGCGGCCTGAGCGCCCGCGCATGCGTCCGGTACGTTGAAATAGGCTCGTTGTGCGGGCCTTTTAAACGTTTCGAGTTCACGGCCGTCCGAAGAACTCAAGAATCGCGCCGTGATTGTCTGGCGGACGTCTCCTTAGCACCCGACAAACGACTTAAGCGAGACCTCAAAGTCTCAATGCTGCCCACCCGTTGAGTCGGCAGGCCCGACGGCGATCCGCCG